>JBIIIP010000091.1:0-12335 GCA_044234625.1 Pirellulales bacterium
GATGTGCGATGACGAACTGACGCGAACGATGGTGGCCAAAAAGCAGGTGGTGAAGGCCGAGCCGGGGCCCGTCGATTTCGGCATGGAGAAGATCACGATCGCGCAGCGGCTCCCCGACAACGGCCGCCGGGTGACCGGCGTGGGATCGATCCTCGAAACCACGCCGTTCGACGAGTTCGGCCGCCGCATCCTTTCGCTGATGACGGCATCCGGCCGTGTCGACATCGTGCAGGGCATCACCGAAATCACGCCCCGCTGGACCCGCGTCGAGGCCGTCTCCGTTGAACAGCCGTTCCTGCTCGACATGCGGATCGCCACGTCGTCGATCCCGCGCGATGTGCTCCGGCGGGTGATCGACCAGCGGATCGATCGCACCGACCCAGACCAGCGGCTGCGGGTCGTCCGCCTCTATCTGCAGGCGGAACGGTATGACGACGCGGGCCGCGAACTCGACGAGGTGCTCGGCGACTTTCCCGCCCTCACGAAACTCGGCGACGAGCGCAAGAGCCTCGCCGATCTCACCGCCACCCGGATCCTCGACGAAATCCGGCACCGCGGCCGGGTGGGGCAGGACCAGCTGGCCATGCAGCTGCTCGCGTCGTTTCCGGTCGACACGGCCGGCGGCGAGCTACTGGAGGCGGTTCGCGAGGAACGCGACCGCTATGAATCCCGGCAGGCGCTGGCCCGGCGGCTGGTGGCCGAACTCCGCGGCCGTGTCGACACGCTCGAAGACGATGGCGACAGGGCCGCTGCCGGCGGCGTTGTGGACGAGATGGAGCGGGAACTGACCTTCGCGGCGCTGGACCGCTTGTCGTCGTTCGAGCGGCTGGGCATCGACCCGCAGACGCCCGCCGACAGATCCGTGGCTCTGGGCGTGTCGGGCTGGCTCGCCGGAGCGGCCGCCGCCACCGACAATCTCAAGGTTGCCCTCTCCGTCGCCCGTGTGCGGTCGATGGTCCGCGACTATCTGCGGACGGCGGAGGAGCCGGCGCGAGCCCGCTTGCTCGACCGGCTGGCCAACGAAGAGGCTTTCACGCCGGCCATGGTCGCGGCGGTGGCCAGGCACATGCGGCCGCCGCTCGACGCCGCAGCCGAGCGCGGGCCGGGGCTGCACGAGATCACCGTTCCAGGGCTCACGGGCCAGGGAGACGTGGCATGCCTCGTGCAACTGCCGCCCGAATACGACCCTCTCCGTTCCTGTCCCACCGTCGTCACGCTCCATGCGCCACACTCCACGCCGCTGAACCAGATCGAGTGGTGGGCCGGCATGCCCGGCGCCGATGGCACCCGCCGCGGCCAAGCGACACGGCACGGCATGATCGTGATCGCGCCGGCATGGGCCCGCCCACATCAGTCGTCTTATGAGTACTCCGCCCGCGAACACGCCGCGGTGCTGGGCGCGGTCCGCGAGGCCACGAAGCGGTTCGCGATCGACACGGACCGCGTGTTTCTCTCCGGGCACTCGATGGGGGGCGACGCGGCTTGGGACATCGGCCTGGCGCATCCCGATCTGTGGGCGGGCCTCGTGGCCATTTCCCCGGCTGCGGGAAAGCACGTCAACCACTACTGGCGGAACGCCGAGACCCTCCCGATGTATCTCGTCGCGGGTGAACTCGACGGCGGCTCGTTCCAGCGGAACACGATGGACCTCGACCGCTACTTCGCCAAGGGATTCGACGTCACCTACGTCGAGTACCGCGGCCGCGGCCACGAGCACTTCTCCGACGAGATCCTCCGCATCTTCGACTGGATGGGCCGCAAGCGCCGCACGTTTTTCCGCTCCGAAGTCGAGGCCGTGACGATGCGGCCGTGGGACAATTTCTTTTGGTGGATCGAGATGAGCAACGCCCCGCCGCGCACGGTCGTGCTCCCGGACGACTGGCCCCCGCCGCCGAGCGTGCGGCCGCTGTCGATCGAGGGCAAGACGACGCCCGGCAACTCCGTGATGGTGCAATGCGGGGCCGATGACGTGCAGGTCTGGCTGGCACCGGAATTGGTCGACTTCGCACGGCCGATCACCGTGACGATCAACGGCCGCAAGCTTCCCCGGGATGCAGTCGCCCCAAACCTGCGGGTGCAGCTCGAGGACCTTCGGTTGCGCGGCGACCGCCACCACCCGTTCTGGGCCGTCGTCAGCTCCGCCGACCGGTGAGAGAGCCGCGAGTCGGCCATCCCGAAGCCGGTGCGCAATCAGGGACGCAGGCGCGGGCGTCGCGAAAGCCCGGAGAGCCTTGGTCCATCCTCCCCTTCAGGGTCGTCACGGGAGGGGGTGCCCACGCCCCGGGAGCCGGCGTTGGCGGCAAGCGAAGGCAGGATGCCGGGAGCGCAGCCGGCATCGAGTGAGCGGAGGGCAGGATGCCCGCAGCGAACGTCCGGCGACGGGGCGTGGGCACCCCCGACCCACGCCAAGAAAACCGCAAAAGCCGAAACTACCTGCCGACGGGCGTGACCGGACGGCGGGCGACCTCCGGCTTCTGGCCATTCCGCGGCAGCGACAGGCCCGCGATGTACCAGCCGTCGGGCAACGACTCCATACCCAGGCCGGCCGTGCCCAGATACCGCTGGATGACCGCGAAATCCGGCAGCAAGCTGCCGTCGATCTTCTGCGCCCGCACCGAGCCTTCCTTGCCGTCGTTGAGGATGCCATTGAGCAGTTGGCCAAGCACGCTCTTCGACTTCGGCATCGAGCCCTGCCTGAGCAGTTCGTAGGCCGGTCGGATCGACTCGTCCTCGCGGGAAAACGAGCGGATCGCGGCCTTGCCGGGCAGCAGCCGCTTCAGTTCGCCCGCGGTCAGCGCGTAATCCGCGGTTGAAGCCAGGGCCTCGATGCCCCCCTTCGTCGTGAGCACACGCTCCAGAAAATCGCGGTGCGACGCGATCAGGAGGTGCCCGTGGGCCACCGTCACGGCCGAATGCGGGAGGAGCTTCTCCTCACGCTCACGGAGCCGCTGCCGCCGCCGATGGGCGTCGTCGTCGTGCTCCTTGTCGGCGTGCTGCACCTTCAGCCCGGGCGTCTCGATCTCGAGCTTGGGTATGGCCGCCGACCGGTCGACGAGCTCCCAGATCACATGCCCGTTGAACTCCACTTTCTGCATGTCGGGATCGGTCGCCATGCTCTTGGCCACCGTCTGGGAAACCCTCTCCGCATCGACGGCCTCGATGGCGATCACCAGCCGTTCGCTCTCGATGTCGAGCGGCTCGACATAGTCGCTCACCACCGTCAGCCGCGAGCCTAGGGCGGCCACGAGATCCTGCTCCACGTCGATCTGCGGCCCGTCCGGGTCTTCCTTCAACGACGCGATCACGTCGTCGAACACGCCCTTCTCGCCCACCACGTCATCGACGAGCGACTCCGCCGAGGCGAAGGCGTTTTGCAGATCCCATTGCATGGAGATCCAACTCGACGCATCGCGCGGCACCCACGCGGGCGGCACGACCGGATCGGCATCGGGGAAATGCAGCATGCGCGCAGCCAGATCGAACCGATCCGGCGAGAAAGGCTGCCGGCCGGGAAGGGGCGGCGCGTGGATCAGCGTGTGGTGCCGCATCTCGGAGAGTCCATCATCGAACACGAGCAAGCCACCCGCGCCGCGCACGGCATCGAAGCCCTGCCTCGCGAGGATGGCGACGTAGTCGGGACCCTTGCGCTTCTCGCGGGGAGGATTAGCGGCTTGGTAGGCCTTGGCATAGGCCAGCGGGTCGACGAACCACCGCAACGAAGCGGCCGACGCGGGAACTTCCTTTCCGCATCGCTTGGCCACGGCCACGTAGGAGGCGACAGTGGCCAGGCTGTCGGCCCGCCCGGCGCCCAGGGCCGCGAACACCTCGGCGACCGTCGCCGCGTCGTCTCCGACGATGACCGCGGCCGGCGCCCGGCCAATGACAACGCGGCGGTCTGCCGCAGCCTCGTTCGCCGCGGCTGCATTGTCCTCGGGGGGGAGTTGGTAGACGGTGATCTCGGTGGGGATGCCGGGCACCGTGACTTTCGTCGCCTTTCGCTCCGTGAGCCGCTGGGACACCGTCTCGAGAACCTGCTTGGTTTCCGCGTCATGGCCGGTGGTATCGACGAGGAGCACCGTCGCCAAGCGGCCCGGCTGTGGCTCGATGGCGGCCGCGGCCACTTCGCCGCCGGGGAGCTTTTCCAGGTCTTCGAGCGTGAGCCCGAGTTTCGCCAGACGCTTGCTGCCGGACTCCGCCAATTGCTTGCGAAAACTCTCCACGAAGGGCTTCATGGCCGGGTCATTGACCAACTGCCCGTAGGAGGACCGCTGAAAGCTGTCGCCGAAGGCCTTCGGGGCGGCAACGCTGATCCAGGCCCGGGTCGTGGCGGGAAAGATGGTTTCACTCGGGGGAAAACTGCCGCCAAGAGCCGCGGCTCCCGCAAGCGTGGCGACCACCCCGGCCCATGCCATGCAGACTGGGGCCCGCCGCAGGCAAAACGCGAATCCGTTCCGAATGAATCCGTGCACAGGAACTCTCCTTGAAAAATGGCCACCCGTGGCCGCTTTGCACGGGCGAGTCTGGCAGGAAGCGGCAATTTGCTCAACACCGGCTTTCCGGGCCGAGCCTGGGAAAATGGGCGGCGGGGAGGGGTGGCTCGCCCCACGCCGGCCGTGGCACCACGAGCGGTGCGCCCCACGCGCAAGCGACGAGCAGGACCGCCGCGATGGCAAAGGCTGTCTCGCCACGGAGCCTGAGCCACGCGGCCACCAGCGATCCGGCGATGAGGACTGCGGCAGCGGATCCCAAGGCGGCGAGCAAAAGCCCGGCCGGCCTGACCCCGAGTGGCGAAGCGAAGCCGACGACCAACGCCACCAACGCCGGCCAGCCGAGCACAGCGGCATGGCCGAGGGCCACGCGGCCGGCGAAGAACGACCACCCCAGCCCGGGCCGAAGGCGGCCCCGACCGGCCGGGGCGGCAGACCGAAAAACCCGCTCCCAGCCCAACCGGATGGCTTCACCATTCTGCAGCAGGGCCGCAGGTACGGCCAGGCAGACGAACCAGGCGAGTGTCATTTCGATGGCATGGTCGGCATGCTCGGGGGCGAGCAGCAGCCATCCAGCCATCGCCGCCAGGGACACCGCCATCGCCATCAGCCCGAGCAGCCTCCGCGTGGGGCCGCTCGTGGGCAGCGGTCCGCACTCGATGGAGACCCCGCCGGTGCGCGGCAGCGATTGCCCGGTGCGGCCAGCCCAGCCCCGCGACACCGGATGCCGTTCCCACCAGGCCATGAAGGCCGCCCCTGCCAGCCACACCGCGGTAATCATCACGGCGGCCGCGGGCCCGGCCAGTCCACTGCTGCGGGCGGCCGTCAGGGCCAGTGAGGCGGAGACGAGCGTTGCCGACACCCGATCCGCGGCCGAGGTGGTGGGGCTGGCCAAGGCCGCGTCGGTGATCGCGGCCAGCCCCATGCCGAGGCAGGCCCACGCCGCCGTGGCCCCGCCGCCGGCGACCGACGCCGCGACGCATGCCACTCCCGGAATCACCACGCGGAATCCGCGCGCCAAGCCTCTGGCCGTGGGTGGCCACGCGGCCGGTCGTTCGCCACTGGCGGCCACCGTCGCCAACGCCCCGGCGGCCACCGCCGCCAAGGGATTCGCGGTCAGGCCGGCCAGGCCGCCGCCGAGGGCCGCCAGCCACACCGCCGGCCGCCGCGGCCGTCCGCGCCCGCGCTGCCAGCCCTGTGTGGTTCGCGGCTGTCATCCGGTCGCACCCTTCGCCTCGCCCATCACCCGTGCCGCGGACGCGCGCGGCCTTGCACGCGGAGCGGGAGGCCGAGAATCCGCAGGAAGCCCTCGGCGTCGGTCTGGTTGTATGAGCCGCCTCCCTCCATCGAGGCGATGGCGGCGTCATACAGGCTCGTAGGGCTGGTGCGGCTCTTCACGAGGATATTGCCCTTGTAGAGATTCAGCTCCACCGAACCGGTGACGGGGCGCTGCGCCTCGCGGATGAAGGCCAGGAGGGCATCCATCTTCGCGCAGTACCAAAAGCCGTAATACACCATTTCAGCGACCTCCGGAGAGAGGCGATCGCGGAGGTGCACGAGGTCGCGGTCGAGCGTCAACTGCTCCACGAGCCGATGGGCCTCGTAGAGCAGCGTCATGCCGGGAGCCTCGTAGACGCCGCGGCTTTTCATGCCGACGAGCCTGTTTTCCACAATATCGGTGCGACCGACGCCGTTGCGACCGCCGATCGCGTTGAGCGCGAGCACGATCTCGTGCGGCTCCAGCGACTTGCCGTTCACCCGCACGGGCACCCCCGCCTGAAAATCGATGGTCACCGTCTCGGGCGCGTCGGGCGCCGCCTGCGGCGACACGGTCATGCCGAAGTCGACGAGGCCGAACCCGTCGGTCGTCAATTCCTCGAGGAGGCCCGCCTCGTAGCTGGTGTGCAGGCAGTTCTCGTCGGAGCTGTAGGGCTTGCCTTTCGAGGCCTTCACCGGGATCTGCTTTCGCTCGCAGAAATCGATCAACTCCTGACGGCCGGGAAACCGCTCCCGGAAATCGGCGATCCGCCACGGAGCCAGCACGGTGATCGTCGGGTCGAGAGCCTCGGCAGCCAGTTGGAACCGGCACTGGTCGTTGCCCTTTCCGGTGGCGCCATGCGCGTAGACGGTCGCTCCCGTGCGATGGGCGATGTCGACGCACACCTTGCTGATCAGGGGCCGCGCGATGGAGGTGCCGAGCAGATACGTTCCTTCGTACCGGGCCTGCCACTGCATTGTGGGGAAGGCGAAGTCGCGGCACAGTTCCTTGCGCACGTCGACGATGAGGGCCTCGACGGCGCCGCAGTCGCGGGCCTTCTTCAGGATCGCCTCGCGGTCTTCGCAGGGCTGTCCGAGATCGACGTACACGGCGATCACGTCATAGCCCTTCTCGATCAGCCACCCGAGGATGACCGAGGTGTCGAGCCCACCCGAATACGCCAACACGCACTTCTCTCTCATCGCTTGCCAAACCTTCTCTTTCTGATGCCGGCAACCACCCGGGCCTCACCGCCCGCCACCGTGGCCGGCGCTCAGTTCCATCACACCTCGTGAACGAGGGCCATATTGTGGCCGCCCGTTCCAAAACCGGAACCCGCCACGAGCAAAATCCGGTCGCCACGCTGCAGCCGGCCCTCGCGGAGGCCCCACGCGATGACATGCTCGAGGATGACGCTCGTGTCGTGCGTCGTCACCGCCCCCAGCGGCGTCACGCCCCAGTAGAGCGCCATTTGCCGGAGCGTGGCCGGATCATCCGACAGGCCCACGGTGGGCACGGCGCCGCGGCGCTTCGACCGGGCGATCGCCGTGAGGCCCGACTTGCTGGCCACCACGAAGAGCTTGGCATCGACCTCACCGGCGATGCGGCTGGCCCCGTCGACCACCGCCTGCGTGGTGGGGTGGAGCCCCTCGACGAGAAATTCGGGCGCCGGCAGAAACTCCTGCACGGGCACCCCCGCCGCCCCCCGGGCGGCCTGGAAGCGGCCCTCGAGGTAGTGCCAACGGTCGGCCAGGTACTGCTTCTCGGTCTCGCTGGCGATCCGCCGCATCATCTCCACTACCAGCCGCGGGTGGTCGCCGATCGCCGTCTCACCCGAGAGCATGCAGGCGTCGGCGCCGTCGAGGATGGCGTTGGCCACGTCGGTGGCCTCGGCGCGTGTCGGCCGCCGCGCGTGCTGCATGCTGTCGAGCATCTGCGTGGCCACGATCACCGGCTTCTGATACCGCTGGCAGGCGCGGATGATCCGCTTCTGCACCATCGGCACTCCCGCCACGTCGATCTCCACGCCGAGGTCGCCGCGGGCGACCATCACCGCGTCGGCGGCGTCGACGATCGACTCCAGGTTCTCGATCGCCTCGCGCTTCTCGATCTTGGCCACGACCCGGGCCGTCGAGCCCCGCGTCCGCAGCAGCTCCTTGAGCAGTTTGACCTCCACGGCCGAGCGCACGAACGACAGGCTCACGAAGTCGATGCCCGCCGCGGCCGCCCACTCCGCGTGCTGCCAGTCGGCGGCGCTCATCGCAGCCACCGAGAGCTTCACGCCAGGGAGATTCACCCCCTGCCGGCTGCGCACGGTGCCCCCCTGGATGACGCGACACCGGGCCCAGTCGCTGTTTCGCTCCTCCACGACGAGGCTCACGGTGCCATCGGTGAGCATCACCGAGTCGCCCACGGCCAACTCGTCGATGAGCGGCGCGTAGGTCGTGGTGAATTCACCGGGCACCTCGCTCGCCGTGCCGCGGACAAACCTGATCATCGCGCCCTCGACGCACTCCGCGGCGCCGCCCGGCAGTTCGCCGAGCCGAATCTTGGGGCCTGCCAGGTCGGCCAACACCCCGATCGGCCGCTGCGTGGCCTCGGACACGCGGCGGATGCGGTCGAGCGTTTCCTGGTGCTCGGCCATCGATGCGTGGGCCATGTTCAGACGAAACACGTCCACGCCGGCATCGACGAGGCCGCGCAAGGCGGCCTCGTCGCGGCAGGCGGGGCCGATCGTGGCCACGATTTTCGTGCGCACGACGGCGGTGGTGGGCGGTCGATCGGCGGGGGTGGAGTCGTGGTGAGCTGGCATGGCACGCGTCCTGGTGGGGAGGAAGGGGTGGGGCGGAGGGAAACATGCCAGAAGGAATCCGGAGTGTATCCTGTGGACGTCGTCGATCTCAGAGGCACGCCGATGGCCGCATCCTCATGGAAAAACCGTCGCGTGATCGTGGCCGGGGGCACGGCGGGCTTCGGCCTCGTGCTTACCCGGCATCTGGTGGCTGCCGGGGCGCGGGTGCTCGTCGTGGGCCGATCCTCCGCGGGGGTGCGGCAGGCATTCGAGTCCTGCGAGCGGTCCGGAGAGTCTGTCGCAGCGCTGCACGGTTTCGCCGCCGACCTGAGCCGGGCCGGCGAGGGAGAGCGGGCCGCGGGAGAGGCGATCCGGCTTCTCGGCGGGATCGACGACCTCTTTTTCTGCGTTGGCCGGTCGGGCAGGGCGGCGATCCTGAAGACCTCCCGCGAGACGATCCAGGAATACCTCGATGCCAACCTTCTCGCGGCCATCGAGATCACGCGGGCCGTCGCCGACGACGTGGCCGCGGCGCGGGGCCACCTCGTCTACATCGGGAGCCTTGCCGGCAAGATCGTGATGCCGTTCATGGGGCCCTACAGCGTGGCGAAGTCGGCGCTCGCGGCCTATGTCGACGCGGTGCGGCTCGAGATGGCGCCGCGTGGCGGCCATGTGCTGCTCGTCTCGCCGGGGCCGATCCGCCGGACGGCCGACGATCCCGCCGCCGACCGGGCCGCCGCCCGGTATGCCGAGGAGGCGGCCTCCGCCGGCCTGCCGGCGGAGGCCGCGATGCCCGGCGGCACGACGAGCCTCTCGCAACTCGACCCCGACCTGCTCGCCGCGAAGATTCTCGCGGCCTGCGACCGCCGCACGAGCGAACTGGTGATGCCGCGAAAGGTCGGCCTGCTGGCCGGCATCATCGAGTGGTTTCCCGACGCCGGCCGCCGACTGCTCGCCCGGGCCACGCAGCCGAGACGTTGACGACCCGAATGGCCACGACTTTCGGCGGCTGGCAGCCGAGCAGCGACGGCTAGAAATCTGCAAGCTGCAGCGATATTTTCCGCCCCCGCGTCAGGAGGCGCCAGGCGCAGAACCATGAACATCTGGAGGCTGGTCGCAGCCGTCGTGTGATCGTGCGTGGCATCGCTTGGGCTCCAGGCCATCGCGATGGGCTGACCGTCCTCGAGCATTTCGGGCCCGATGGCCGGGCAAGGAGGACGACTCGCTTCGCCGCATGTCGCCACTGCCGCCGATGGCGTCGAACATGCTCGACCAGATCGGCGAGAAGAACCTATCCGATCTGCTGGCCTACCTGATGCAGCCTGTGGCGTCACCCTGACAGACAACTCCGGCAGGCGAATCGATGGATGAAGCCTGGGAGAAGCGGGCCGAAGGCCGGGTGAGGGTAAGACGGGTCACACTTGAGCCTCGCGCGAAACGCTTTCCAGTGAACCAGACCAGGGGAAGGAATGCCCATGCCCTGAGAGCCGGGCTGTGGGAGCAAGCGAAGACAGGATGTCGAAGCGCAGCGGACACGCAGTGAACGGATGCCACGAAGGCATCCGCGAACGTCCGGCGACGGGGCTGGGCGTTCCCGACCAACGAAACACGCGAGGTTCCATTGGGAGCCGTATAAGACCGTTGAGCCAGATGGCGTCAGCCGCGGCCGGATGCATCAACAGCAGCCTGCATGGCGGCGACAAAGCGGCGGGCCGTTTCCAGCGTGTTGGCAACCTGCTCGCGCGGGATATCTACGAAGTCTCCGTAATCTGCATCGATCCGCTGCGCGTAGAGCCCCTCGAAAGCCACCGCCTGCTCCGGACCGACGAACCCCTCGGGGACGAGTTCTTCGTGGACGGCCTTGATGATTCCGC
Source organism: Pirellulales bacterium (assembly GCA_044234625.1). Lineage (GTDB taxonomy): Bacteria > Planctomycetota > Planctomycetia > Pirellulales > UBA1268 > CACORA01. The sequence continues at coordinate 10,411 of JBIIIP010000091.1, forward strand.
GGTGCTTGCTGAACCGGCGGCCACGGGCCACGAACACCGCGGTCGCTGCATGAAAGCAGGCGTAATAGGCGCGGTTCCACGCCAGACGACTGCTGCCGCGGCTCGCCGCCGCCGCTGCGTCTTCCAGACACTCGCGTGCCAGGAGCATCTGTTGGGCGACGATCCGCTCCCGCGACTCCTCTTCGGTCATTTCCGCCCTCCGGACTCGAAGCTGAAGACGACGATGCCTTCGGCGTCGATTTCCTTTCGGATAGGCGCGGCCTGATAGATGCCATGCCACCACTCGTCGCTCGTTCGGATGTAGAGCTCCGGCCACGTGCCGAGCCGCAGGCCGACACTTCGCACGAACTGCCGCATGCGGGATGTTTCCTCCGGAGTGAGCGGACGGCGGGTGAGCACGAGGAGATCGATGTCGGAATCGGGCGTGTCGTCGCCCCGCGCCTTCGATCCATACAGCACGATCGCATCGACTGGCCATCCGGCCGGCAAGCCCGCCGCAATTTCATCGATCGTCTGCCGCTCGGTATCGACGAGTGAATGCAAGGACCGCAACGTCACCATGACATCGAACTCCGAGAGATTTCCAGCATTGTATCCGACAGGCCGGCCGTTGAGCCGGATGGGCGACGTTCGATCGGAGCCCGGCACAAGCCTGTGATCGACATTCACAGCCTCTGCCCCCGATTGGCCAGGGCCATTCAAGGCGCTCACGCGGGGTGGCGACAAATGCCCCGCCAGCCGGTATACAAATGGCCCGCGGCCCACCCCAGACTGCCGCACGAATCATGACACGAATCACAGGAGGGGTCGATTTCATGGCAGAGGCGTTTGCAGGCATCGGAAAGATCAAGTTTGAGGGACCCACGACGAAGAACATGCTGGCGTTCCGGCATTACGACGCCGACGCGCTCGTCGAAGGCAAGCCGATGCGGGATCACCTGCGGTTCGCCGTCTCCTATTGGCACACGATGCGCGGCACCGGCGGCGATCCCTTCGGCCCCGGCACGATGCTCCGCCCCTGGGAGACCGAGAGCGACCCACTCAAGGCGGCGCTCAGGCGGGTCGACGTCGCCTTCGAGTTCCTCGACAAGCTCGGCTGCGATTTCTACTGCTTCCACGACCGCGACGTGGCGCCAGAGGGGACGAACCTCGCGGAGAGCAACAAGCATTTCGACGCGGTGGCCGACGCATTGGCGAAGGCTCAGGAGCGCGCCGGCAAGAAGTTGTTGTGGGGCACGGCCAATCTGTTCTCGAATCCGCGGTACGTGCACGGCGCCGCCACGAGCCCCAACGCCGAGGTCTTCGCCTTTGCGGCGGCCCAGGTCAAGAAAGCCCTGGAGGTCACCCATCGCCTCGGCGGCGCGGGCTACGTGTTCTGGGGCGGCCGCGAGGGCTATCAGTGCCTGTGGAACACCGACATGAAGCGGGAGATCGACCACCTCGCGAAGTTCATGCACATGGCGGTCGACTATGCCAAGCAGATCGGCTTCAAGGGCCAGTTCTACTTCGAGCCCAAGCCCCGCGAGCCGATGAAGCATCAATACGATTTCGACTCGGCCACGTGCATCAACTTCCTGCGCACCTACGGCCTGGAAAAGCACGTGAAGATGAACATCGAGACCAACCATGCCACGCTCGCCGGCCATGAGATGCAGCACGAGCTGGAATACGCCGGCATGCAGGGATTCCTGGGCTCGATCGATGCCAACACGGGCGACACGCTCGTGGGGTGGGACACCGACCAGTTCCCCACCAACATCTACCTCACGACGCAGATCATGTATTCGATCCTAAAGTACGGCGGCCTGGCGCCCGGCGGCGTGAATTTCGATGCCAAGGTGCGTCGCGAGAGCTTCGAGCCGGTCGACCTGTTCCACGCCCACATTGGCGGCATGGATGCCTTCGCCCGTGGCCTGAAGATCGCC
>JBIIIP010000023.1:0-31369 GCA_044234625.1 Pirellulales bacterium
GAAGCTCCTCGAGGAGCGATATGCCTCCTGGTCGAGCCCGCTCGGCAAGCGGATCGAATCGGGGAGCGAGTCGCTGGCGTCGCTCGAAAAGGAGATGCTCACCAAGGGCGAGGCCGCCGCGTGCACGAGCGGCCGCCAGGAGCTGTTTGAAAACGTGATCAACACGTATCTCTGACAGCCGCAACACGGGCGTCTGCGCAGTCTGGGCAAGGCGGTCGGCCGCCGCCCGGCTGCCGGGGGCGTGCCCGTGCAGTCGTGGCCACGAGGCTGCCGAAAGAACCCCTGGGAGTTTTTCGGTTCGCCTCGGTGCCGCGTGATGCGTTCGTCGCTCTTGTCGCCTGTGCTGCACGGCATCTTTCGGCCGCTCAAGCGGCGACTGCTCGAATGCCGGGCGGCGGCGGCCGCGCGGCCCGCATGGCCGCCGCTCCGCATCGTGCATCGGCCGCTGCCGAAGACCGAGGGCCTGACGGCCATCGTGATCCACAAGGAGAGGAGCCGGATTCGCGAGATCGCCGGGCATGTCGGCTGGCTGGAAACGCGAAACGGATTTTCCACGGCGTGGCGCCGGCTGGGGGCGATCCTCGATCTCGTTGCCGACGAGAAGATCGACGATGGTGAGTGGACGGCCGATCTGGGTGATTGGGTGCGGCAGCCCGGCCCCGTGATCGGCTTCTGCTCGAATCGCGACGAGTCGCTGCTCGTCCCCGACCGCGGCTTCCATGCCTCGCGCGGCTATGAGCGCGAGCGTCAGGCGGCCGCCAGGGCTCCCGCGTTCACCGACCGCGACCCACGGATCGTGTGGCGCGGCAGCCCCACCGGGCAGGGCCACGCCGTGGCCGATCCCCTGTCGCCGACCGATCTCACGCTGGTGCAGCGGGTGCGGATGTGCCTCCTGCTCCGTGAGGTTCCCGACCCACTCCGCGGCCACGTGGATGCGCGAATCGCCGTGGGCCGACGCATGCCGAGAGCCCAGGCGGATGCTTACGGCCGCGCGGGCATCGCCGGCGACCACGTGGCCCAGGCTTCATGGTGCTACCGCCGCTATGCCATCGACATCGATGGCCACGCCAACGCCTTCAGCAATCTCTTCATCCGGCTGCTCTACGGCTGCTGCGTGATCAAGGTGGAATCGCCGCTGGGATTCCGGCAATGGTACTATGATCGCATCGAGCCATGGCGGCACTTCGTTCCCGTGGCTGCGGACCTTTCCGACCTCACGGACGTGATCGCATGGTGCCACGGTCATCCCCGGGAGTGCGGGGAGATTGCCACCGCCGGGCAGCGCGTGGCATTGGAAATGACGCCTGCGACGGAGCGGGCCGCCGCGATTCGCACGCTCTGCGCGGCCCACGAGAGCGACGCTGATGACATGGTCATCTCGCTGCCGTCTCGCGATACTGCTGGCGATCGCCGCCAGCAGCGTCGCGCCGCGTGATGCCGTCGCGGCCGATGGCGCGGCGTTGGGGCTGGCGACCGCGGCCTGGAAGCTCGAGACGCTCGAATTGATCGACGGCCGTCGCCTCCACGGCCTCGTGACCGACACCGACGCCCCCGACAGCCTCTCTTTCGTGCAGGTCGTGCGGCGGCCCGGCCGTCCGCTGTTTCTCGTCACGTGGGGCGCGATCGAAACCCGGCGGATTCGCTCGGTGACACGGCTCTCGACCGAGGATCATGCCACGCTGGCCGCCCGCGTCGCGGCGTTTCGCGGCCAACGCGACGCGGCCCATGCGGCCGAGACGGCGGTCGCCTTGTCGCGTTCGTCCGAGGATGGCCCGTGGCTGTATGTGGGGGATTGGTTCACGCTCGAAAGCACGATGAGTCCCGTGCTCACCCGCGAGGCAGTGGTGCGGCTGGAGCAGGTGTTTCAGGCGCTCGAATCGCTCGTGCCCCGGCCACACGAACTGCGGCAGGCGCCGCCGAAGGAACTGCACGTGCGGCTCTCTGGGTCCGGCCCCGAATACCGACGCGAGCAGGAGCGGCTCGGCATCCGTGTCGCCCACCCGGCCTTCTACGTGCCCGCCCACGGCCTGCTCATCGCCGGCAGCGAAATGCCGACGACTATCGATCGCGAGCGGGCGGCAGCCGACGGACTCGAACTGGCCGAGCGGGCCCTCGCAGACCGCGATCGCGAGTTCGAGGCGGCCTTGCGAACACTCGCGGCGGATCTCGATCGCCTCGGAACGCCGACGGCCCGGCGGGCCGACATGGTGACGATGGCCCGCTCGCGGTGGGACCGCGAAAAGACGGAGGAGCACGCGCGGATCGAATCCGCCCGCCGCGACAACGCCGCGCGGGTGGCGGCGGTGCGGCGGTTGTTCTACGGCTGGCTCGCCCATGAGGCGTGGCATGCCTACGCCGATACGGTCCTCGCCTGCCGCCTGCCCGTCTGGCTCGACGAGGGCCTCGCGCAGGTGATTGAGACGGCCCCGCTCGAACTCGGCGAGTTGCGGCTCGACGCCCCCGATGCGGAGCGGCTGGCGGAGTTGCAGCGCGGCCTGCGCGACGGCCGCGCGTTGCCGCTGGCCGACGTGCTCTCGTCGGCGGAGGAGCCGTTCGGCCCTGCCGCGGGTCCGGCATCGGCGCGCATGGCGTACCTGATGGCCTGGGGCCTGGCCTTCCAACTCGCGCTCGTCGAACCCGTGCTCACGCCGCAGGCGTTGGCGGCCTTCGGTGATGGAAGCAACGCGGCCCGCGGCTCCGTCGCGGACTTCGAAGTTCTGATCGGCCGCCCGCTCGATGCCTTCGAGCCCGCGTGGCGTCGGTCGATGCTGGGCCTGCGACCGGCCGATGCCGTCAGGTCGGTCCCCCCGGCGCCGTGACGGGCGCCGCGGCCCGCTCCAGGGCCTTTCGCAGCGCCGCCAGCCGTGTCGGATCGGTGACCTTGCGGCCCGCCGGATCCATGACATGGAAGGCATCCACCGCCTGGTCAAGATAGGTGCCGATCTTCGCAGCCCGCACCGAGAGGCCCGCGTCGAAGATCGTGCGGGCCAGGGCATGGAGCAGTCCCGGAGAGTCGTTCGCGAACACCTCGATGATGGTCGACCGTGACGAGCTCTCGTTGTCGAAAAGCACGCGCGGGGCGGCCTGCGCCGAGGCGGGCAGTTGCGGGGCGAAGGGATTCCACAGCCGGGTGAATTCCGGCGGGCCGTCGGCCTGGAGCGCGGTCTTCACAGCGTCGGCGATGTCGGCAAGCCGGCTCGCCGGTGGCTCCCCGGAAAAGTCCGGGTCGTGCACGACGAAGTGATCGATCACGAGCCCGTCGTCCAGCGTGTGGATGTCGGCGGCCAGGATTTCCAGCCGCTGGCTGGAGAGCGCCCCGGCGAGCCGATGGAAGACGCCCTGGGCGACCGATTCGCGGGTGCCGACGGTGACGGCGACCGTCGCCGTCTCGGACTGCCACCGGGTCGACACGAACACGCCATCGGCCGCCAGCCCCGCCAGGCGGCCCAGTTCCTCCACGATCCGCGGCGGCTCCGTCGCCCGCAGGTAGGAAGGCGGCAACTGGCCGGCGAGACGGACGACCGCGTCGTCGGCCTCGCGGCCGGCCAGCAGGCGCTGGAGCGCCTGGCCGTGTTGCGTGGCCCGCCGCGAGGGGCTCTCGCCGTCGAGGTAGCCGAGCACGCGGAAAAACAGGTCGCCCAGCAGGTCGGCCTTCCACCGGGTCCACGTGCCCGGCCCCACCGCGCTGACATCGGCGGCGGTGAGCACCGCGAGCATGCGGAGCACCTCCGGCGAGCCCACGTTGCGGGCAAACCGCACGATGAGGCTGTCGTCACCGACATCCCGGCGGAATGCCAGTTGGGCCATGGAAAGATGCTCGAGCACCAGGTACTCGACGATCTCGGCCTCGTCGCCAGGCAGGCCGAACAACTCTGCCACTTCCCTGGCGATCCGCGCCCCCACCTGGCTGTGGTCTTCGATGAATCCCTTGCCGAGATCGTGGATCAACAGCGCGAGAAGCACGGGCCGCTTCCGCGACAGCTGCCGCCACGCGGCGCCGAGCCAGCCGTCGTCGCGGTCCAGCGCCACGGCCTTCTCCACGGAGAGGATGCAGTGCTCGTCGACGGTGTATTTGTGGTAGTTGTTGAATTGCATCAGGTGCCGCGCGTGGGCGAACGGGGGAATGATCGCCTCCAGCAGGCCGACCCCGTGCAGCCGGCGCAGCGACTCGGCGAGCCGCGATGGCCGGTCGAAAAGCGTGAGAAACCGCTTCCGCGCTGCGGCATCCACCCCCGCGGAAAGCCGCGGCGCCGACGCCCGCACCGCCTGCCAAGCCTGCGGATCGACCGGCAGATCGTAGGTGCCGGAGAGTTCCACCAGCCGCAATGCATCGTCCACGCAGGCGACGTCGGCCCGGCCTCCACCGAGGAGGGCGATCGATCGCGGCCCGACGCGAAACCGCCCATCGACGCGGTGGCCGAGCAGGCTGGAGACCCACGAATGCACGCGCGGTGGCCGGCGGCAGGTCTGCACGAGCGCCTCGACCACCTCGGCGACGCGCCGGGTGTGGTGGAAATACTCCTGCATGAACCGCTCGACACCGAGCAGCCCCGCCCGCTGCTCGATGCCGCGGGCGGCCGCGATCCGCACCTGCTCGTCGCGCCGCAGCTCATCGAGGCATTTGCCGGCGTGGAGATGCATCTCGTTGCGCAGCCGGAGGAGAAATTCGCCGGCATCCCGCACGGCTTCGGCATCCCGTCGCGGCATGCCGCCGATGAGCACCACGTCGTCGAGGCACGAGCCTCCGCCCCACCCCTCGTCCCCCCACCACACGAGCGCCAGCCAGCGGGCCAGCTGCACGTCGCGGAGGCCGCCTGGCGACCGCTTCACATTCGGCTCGAGGAGAAACACGCTGTCGCCGAACTTGATCCGCTCCTCGCCCCGCGCGCCGATGAGCAGCCCGGCCGCACGGCGGCGGCCGCGGGCGGCGATCCGCCAGACCCGGGCGAGCAGCCTGCCCACGAGATCCTCGTCGCCCGCGAGCGGCCGGGAGTCGAGGAGCGAGCTGAAGATGGTGGCGTCGGCCGCCGCCAGCCGCACTCCCTCTCCGACGCTGCGCACGCTTTGCCCCACGTTCAAGCCGGCGTCGAACAGGTCCTGGAGCAGCTGTTTCGCCAGCCGGGCCACCGCGGCCGATGCCGCGCCGTCGTGGAGCACCATCAGGTCGACGTCGGAGAAGGGTGCCATCTCCCTCCGTCCGTAGCCTCCGTGGGCCACGAGCGCGGCATGGGCGCGCACGAGGTCGCGGTCGGCGGCGGGGAGGTCGGCGCAGGCCGCCTGCCAGACGTCGCGGACGATCGCGTCGTAGAGGTCGGTGGCCAGCGCGCAGGTCTGCATCCCCGCCGCTCCCATGGCATGGTGGGCCGCGACCCGCTCCTGCAGGCTCGCGAGATCCCGCGCCGCACGCACCACCGCGGGCCGGAAGGCTGTCGCCCCGGAGGAGGACACGGCATGGCTCATGCGGGATGCCAGGGGTCGTCGGCCACGCTCTCGCAGCGGTTGGCGACGCGGGCCAGCACGAACAGCAGATCACCGAGTCGATTGAGGTATTCGATCGCGTTGGCGGGAATCGTTGTCTCCAGCCGGCTGGCCAGCGTCACGACCCGGCGTTCCGCGCGGCGGCACACCGTGCGGGCCACGTGCAGCTCGGCGGCCAAGGGCGTGCCTGCCGGAAGAATGAAGCACTTGAGCGGCTCGAGATCGCCCTCGAACCGGTCGATCGCCTGCTCCAGCGCCTCGACATGGGCGACGGTGATCCGCTCGTCGGAGTCACCGGGCGTGGCGAGTTGCGCGCCAAGGTCGAACAGCTCGCATTGGATGCCGCGGAGCAGGGCGTCGAATGCGGCGGCCGCGGGGAGCGTGCGCACGATGCCGAGATGGCTGTTGAGTTCGTCGACCGTGCCGAAGGCCTCGATCCGGGCATGATCCTTGGAAACCCGCGGTCCGCCGAAGAGCCCCGTCTCGCCGGCGTCACCGGTCTTGGTGTAAATCTTCATCCGCTCGATCCTCCGAGGGCAGCGCGTCGATCAACCGATCCGTCGCCCCTATACTGTGGCGCATGGATCATTCCTTCAACCCGAAACCCTGTTTTCTTGTGGCTGCCTTGTCCCTGGCCATGGCGGCAACGGCCGCGGCCGACGAGCGGTCGCCGCTCGAGGCCCGTTTTCTCTCGCCCCCATCGCAGATCACGGAAGGGATGGGCAAGGCGGGGGAGGGCTATCTCGCGCCGGACATGCGTCGCATCGCCTACCAGGCGACGCCCCCCGGATATCCCTTCTATCAGATTTGCGTGCAGGCCTTCGATCCGGCCGAGCCGCGGCCGGCGCCGCCGCGGCGGATCAGCCCGGGCCGCGGGCGGACCACGTGCGCGTGGTTCGCCCCCGACGGCGGATCGCTGCTCTTCGCGTCGAGCCACCTCGATCCGAATCTCGCCGCCACCGAGGAAGCCGCCCGCGCCCAGGCCGCCGAGGATGCCCGCACCGGCAAGCGCCGTCGCTACCAATGGGACTTCGATCCCCGCATGGATCTCTTTCTGGCCACGCTCCCGGAAGCCGGCGAGCCGCAGCTCACGCGGCTCACCGACACGGCCGGCTACGACGCCGAGTGCTCCTTCTCGCCCGACGGCAGGCAGGTGCTCTTCGTAAGCGACCGCGACGGCGATCCCGACATCTATCTCATGGCGGCGGACGGCTCCGACGTGAGGCAGCTCACGGACGCGCCGGGCTATGACGGCGGCCCGTTTTTTTCACCCGACGGACGGTGGATCGCCTACCGCACCGACCGCCTGGAGAAAGACCTCCTGCAGATCCACGTCATGAAGGCCGACGGCACGGCCGACACTGCGATCACGGCGGGCAAGGGCGTCCGGTGGGCGCCGTTCTGGCATCCGCACAAGCCGTGGCTCATTTGGACCGGTGCCGACCACTCCAATCCACAGCAGCGGCCGAACTACGACCTTTGGATCGCCCGCTACGCCGTTGACGGAGATCGCTTCTCCATCGGCAGGCCACTGCGGATCACCGATCATCCGGGTGCCGATGTCCTCCCGGCCTTCTCGCCGGACGGCGCCTGGCTGGTGTGGACGGCCGGCCGTGGCGACGATGGCGGCGGCCGCGGCGCCCCGAGCCAGTTGTGGGCGAGCCGGGTCGATACGACCGCGATCGAGGCCGCGCTCGATGCTTCCCCCGTCGAGGACGACACCCATGGCCAATGACGACGGCATCGCCCTGATCGGCGGCGGCCAGATGGCCTTGGCGATGGCCGACGGCTTCTGCCGCGCGGGTCTGGTCGTCCCGCCCGCCATCGTCGTGTCCGACCCGAGCCCCGACGCCCGGGAGCGGTTGGCCACGCGGCTGCCCGGCATCCGCTTCGCCGCGAGCAACGCCGAGGCGGCGGCCGCGGCGCCGCTTGTGCTGCTCGCCGTGAAGCCGCAGCAGGCGGCCGCGGCATGCCACGACATCGGCGGAGCCCTCGGGCCGGGAGCCGTCGTGGTGTCGATCGTCGCCGGGCTTTCAACGTCTTCGCTGGCCTCTCTGCTCGGGATGCCGCGCGTGATCCGCGTGATGCCCAACACGCCTTGCCTGGTGGGCAAGGGCGTCTCGGCGATCTGTGCCACCGACGCGGTCACCCCCGAGCAGTTCGCCCGGGCGAAGATGCTGCTGGCCGCCGTGGGCACGGTGCACGAGGTTCCCGAGCCGCTGATGGACGCCGTGACGGGCGTGTCGGGCTCGGGCCCCGGGTTCGTGGCGATGTTCGTCGAGGCGCTCGTGGCCGGCGGGGTGGAGGCCGGCCTTTCGGAGCGGCTCGCCCTGACGCTGGCGGTGGAGACGATCGCGGGCACCGCCGCGCTCATCGCGCAGACAGGAGAATCCCCGGCCGTGATCCGCGAGCGGGTATGCAGCCCCGGCGGCACGACGCTCGCGGGGCTCGCCGCGATGGAGCGGGGAGGCGTGCGGACGGGGATTTCAGCCGGCGTCGTCGCGGCCCGCGATCGCGCCCGCGAACTTGGCCGGGCGGACTCCCAGTAGCCTCGCCGCGGGCCAACCGGCTCTTGCCCACTTGTGGCCGACCGGCGGAAAAAGCCCGGCCGACTTGTTCCACAGTCTGCTAACGCTTCTTCGACTTCTTCTTGGCGGCTTTCTTGGCCGCCTTCTTGACCTTGGGCGCGGCCGCTTTCCTGCCGCTGGCCTTCTTCGCCTTGCCGCCGCCGAAGATGGCATCCCAACCCGTCGCATACATGCCGCTGCTGCCCACGCGAATGACCGACATGATCCTGGCCTCCTGACAGTTGGAACAGATGGTCGTTCCTACTGCGAGACCCCCGGGGGTGTCAAGATTTCGAGCGTGATCCGCCCGTGGCTGTGCGGCAGCGCGACACGGCCGTTCCCATCCACATTCTTCGCCCATGGTCCGCCGTCAGCGGTTGCCGGCTCGAGCACCAGCTCATTGCGGTCGGTGAGGAGCGGCGTGATGTCGTGCGTCCAGCGTGCCGACCCGGGCGGGGGCGTCGGCAGCGGAGTGGCGTTGAGCGCGAGCGCGGCGATCGCCGGCGACTCGACGACGAGCATCACCCGCCCGCCAGGTCCGATTCCAGACGGCCTCCCAAACCTCCGCATCCACGCTGCGGATTGGCCACAGGGCGGCTCCCACGCGGATCCAAGCCGGATCGAATGCGGCCCGGCAGCGGGGGGATCATCGCCGCAACGGCTTTCTTGCTGGTTGCCCATGGCCGCGTGCGGCTATACTCCCTCGCGTTTCGCCCCAGCATAGCCTGCCGGGGCGTATCCATAGTGACGCGGAAACGCGTTTTTCTTTCTCACTTCCGGGAGCAGCATGACGATGGGCAAAGCACTCGAGTTCACCGACGCAAATTTTCAGCAGGAAGTCCTCGATTCGCCGGTGCCGGTGCTGGTCGATTTCTGGGCGCCGTGGTGCGGCCCCTGCCGCATGATCGGCCCGACGATCGAGGAACTCTCGGCCGAAAACCACGGCACGTTCCGCATCGGGAAGGTGAACGTCGACGAGAACAACAAGCTCGCCATGGCCTACAACGTGGCGAGCATTCCCACGATCATGATCTTCAAGGGCGGGCGGCTCGTGAACCAGTTCATGGGCGTCCAATCGAAGGCGAAGCTGCAGCAGGCTCTCGACGAAGCGAAGGTCTGATCCATCACGGGGAGCGAAGGGCGGGCGGGCGTTTCCCGTCGCTGCAGAGCATTCCGTCTCGGTCCCTCTCCCCACGTGGGGACGGATCTCCGGTCTGTCCTTGCCCGTGGGGGAAGCACCTTTTGCCTGGAGCACATCCGGCTGCGGTGATCTGAAAATCCGGCTAACGTCCGATTTTTTCCAACTGGGCTTCATCGACGAAGCCCGACAGGTCGAGATGGAAGCCGGGCTGCCGGAGTTTCTCCACCGCCTTGGCCTCGATCTGCCGCACCCGCTCCCGGGTGACACTGAAAATCGACCCCACCTCCTCGAGCGTGTAGCTGTAGCCGTCGGCGAGCCCGAAGCGGAGCCGGATGATCTCCCGCTCGCGGTAGGAGAGGCCCTCGAGCGCCCTCGCGATGCATGTTTGAAGGGACTGCTGGTTCACGCTCCGCAGCGGATCATCCTCGCGGTGATCCTTGACGAAGTCGCCGACGCCCGATTCCTCCCCTTCGCCGAGCGGCTGGTCGAGAGACACCGGCCGCCGCGACATCCGGGAGATGCAGGTCGTCTCTTCCAACGACAGGCCAGACAGGGCCGCCAGCTCCTCGATCGTCGCCTCGCGGCCCTGTTCCTGGACGAATTTCTTGGCCACGTTGCGCAGCTTGGTCATCGTGTCGATCATGTGCACCGGCACGCGGATCGTGCGGCTCTGGTCGGCGATGGCGCGGGTGATCGCCTGCCGGATCCACCACGTCGCGTAGGTCGAAAACTTGAAGCCGCGGGCATGCTCGAACTTGTCGACTGCGCGCATGAGACCGGAGTTGCCCTCCTGGATGAGATCCAGAAAGGAGAGCCCCCGGTTGCGGTAGCGCTTGGCGATCGACACGACCAGCCGCAGGTTGCCCGCCGCCAACTCCCGCTTCGCGGCATCGTAGCGATACTGGAGGTCGGCGAGCCGGTCGAGCCGCCGCGTGAGCGTGCGCCGGCTTTCGCGGGTGGTGAGCAGAATCTTCCGCGTCGCCAAGGCGGCAGCCTTGCCCGTGCGATCCTCGTCGGCCACGGCCAACTGCCCGGCCAAGTCGCGCAGTTGCTTGAGGAGGGGGTAGAGCCGCTGGATTCGCAGGTTCATCTCCTCGACGAGCCGGACGGCCTTGTTCCGCTTCCGCACGAGCCGCCGCCAGGCTTCGCGGCGCTTTGCCAGGGGCACGGCCCGCGACATGGCGATGCGAAACAACTGCCGCTTGTCGTTTTCCAGTCGCCGCAGGGTGTCGAGATTCGGCCCCAGCCTCTTGAGCAGCCGTTTCTTCTCGGCGGTGTTGGTCACCGACACCTCGATCGTGCGGTCGAGTCGGATCTGGCCGGCATGGACTTTTTCCAGGAGCTTCACCGCCCCCGACAAGACAAAGTCGTTGGCCAGGAGCGTGCGGCGAAACCGCCGTCGCCAGCGCTCGATGCGACGGGCGCTCGAAACTTCCGTGTCCCGGTTGAGAAGCGGGATGCCCCCCATCTGCAGCAGGTAGAGGCGAACGGGATCGTGGATCGCCGCCGTCGAACGTGAGCCTCCAGTCCTCGCGGCCGGCTTTCGACGCGGGGGGGCGGTGGGGGCGGCGGTCGACATGGGAGAGTCTCCGGATGGGGGGAAAAGTGGCGGCAACAGGGGCAGTCGCATCTCCGGGCAACTCCGATGCCAAGCCAGGACGGCGGGCGGGGCCTACCCCGGGCCAGGCGCTTATAGCCCGCGAAAACAAAGGGGCCCTGGGTTCCCGTCCTTCGACGCGGCGAGCGTGCTTGCGGCCAGACCGTGTTGCCGGGGGGCGACACGCCCCGGCCACCGTGTCGCCCTGCGGCGACGGACGCGGCCGGGCGGGCTCAAGATCGATGCGCCCACGGCACGAAACAGACCTCGTCAGCCAGGGGGTGGGCGGGACTATACTCCCGACGATCCATGAACATCGCCGTTCTGTCCATCATCGGCCTCGTTCTACTCCTCGGCTTGATCGCCTTCGGCGCCGGCACGCGCGGGTGGGGCTGGGGGACCGTTGTCTTCGCCTTCCTCTCGCTGTTTTCAGCCGTGGGGTTCGTGTACTACGTCGCCCGGGTCGGCGAGCGGGAGCGAGCGTGGCGGAATAGCGTCCGATCGCTGCAAGTCGAAATCGCCCGCACCCGCGACGCCCAGACGCTCGGGGCCGACGGCCGCTTCACCCCCCTCGTCGGCGAACAACCGCTCGACGAACTGACCGCGGATTTGGAACGCTGGAAGCGGGCCAGCGAACGATCGAAGGTGTGGCGCGGCCGATTCTGGGAAGGGGCGTCGTTCCAGCCCCCGCGGGCGGCCGGCAACGAACAGGCGGCAACGCAGGGCACGCTGCGGATCAAACTCACGGAAGAGTCGCCCAATGTGCCGCTGGCGGCCGGGGGGCAGGTGCATCTGTTCGACGACGCCGCCGTCGAGGCGGGCGGGCGGTATCTGGGGGCCTTCCTCATCGAGTCGACCGACAAGGACGGCGGGGAGTTTCGGCTCAAACTCGCTCCCGCCTTTCCTCCCACTCCGGCCGAGCAGAAGCTCTGGTCGAAGTCCTACGAGTCGGTGACGGCGTTCGAGCAACTGCCATACGACTCGTGGATCACGTTCTTTCGGACCGAGCAGCCGGCGGCGGAAGGGGAAGAGGCCTCCGCCGAAACGGAAGACGGCGAAATGACGGGGGATGTCATTCCTCCGACTCGCAAGACGAATCCAGCGAAGCTGCTGGACCGTCTGGAATCCAGGCTCGAGGAATTCGACAAGCACGAGGCCGTCGTTCCGGACGAAGAGTGGCGGGCCCTCATCGACGAGAAGCGGATCAAGCCCGCCCTGTATTGGGCGACCGTCGAGTTCACGGAGCCACATGCCCTGCCCGCGCGTGGAGGCGGAAAGGACGGGGAGGAGGGGCGCGAGCCATACCAGTTCGAGGTCGGTGACACGGCTGAGTTCGATCTGGAGACGGCGGCGGAGCTGGCCGCGGCCAAGGTGGCCGAGATCAAGAAGGTGGTGTACCGGCGGTTCCTGGTCGACGCTGCCAGCGCTCTCCGCGGGGAGGCGATTCAGGCAGGGCAGGAAAGCTCCGTCACGGCCCAGGGTCTGACCGCACTCCGTGAATCGCTGGTGAGGCACATCGCCGAAATCAGAGCAACCCGCGACTCGCTCAAGGCCGGGCTCAAAAAGACGGACGAGACGCTGGAGGTTCTCCGCAAGGAACAGGCGGATCTCTCCGCCGACCTCGACCGCTGGAGGCAGGATGGCGACGCCGCCACGGAGGTGGCCACGGACTTCGAAAACCGGCTGGCCGCCGTCCGCCGGCAGCTCGGGGATGCCTGGGAAACCGTCGTGCAGTGGGGCCGGGAATACGACGGCAGCATGTCGCTGCTGCAGGCGGATCTCGACAAGCGCGCCCCGCCGCCCGAGTGACGAAACCGGGCATCGACGCTGCGGCGCGGCCTCGGGTAGACTCTTCGGCTCGTTGCGGCCGATCGGCCGGAGCAGTCGCGGTCTCGGGAATCATTGATGTCCACGCTCGCCGCCCACAAGGGCAACACGGCCCGCCTTCGCAAGGCCGTCCACCACCATCGCCTCACGAGCCGTCGTGGCCTGCTGGAGCGGATGTTCACGCTCTGGTTCCGGGGCTTCGTCTACAACCAGATCTGGGAGGATCCGCGGGTCGATGCCGCGGCCCTGCGGATGGGCCCCGAGTCGAGCATCCTCACTATCTCCAGCGGTGGCTGCAACGTTCTCAACTACCTGATCCACAAGCCCAGGCGGATCGTGGCGGTCGACCTGAACGCCAACCACATGTCGCTCACGCGGCTGAAACTCGCGGCGCTCGAGCACCTGCCCGATTACGAAAGCTTCTACAAGTTTTTCGGCTACGGCCGCCACGAAGACAACATCCCCAACTACTACCGCTACATCCGCGACCATCTCGACCCGGTGACGCGGCAGTTTTGGGAGACGACCGACTGGCCGGGCCGCGCCGTCGGCCCCAAGCGTCTCAACTACTTCAAGCGCGGCCTGTACGAGCAGGCCAAGCTCGGGCAGTTCTTCAGGATCGTGCACGGCATCGCCAAGACGGTGGGCCGCGATCCCGCCCGGCTTGTCACGGCAAAGACCATGGACGAGCAGGAGAAGATCTTCGACGAGACGTTCGGCCCGCTGTTCGAGAACCGCCTCGTGCGGTGGCTCGGCCGCCAGCCAGTCGCGGTCTACAGCCTGGGAATACCCCCCAGCCAGCATCAGGCGATGCTCGATGAACATGAGAACGACGGCGGCAAGCTGTTCGACATGTACCGCCAGCGCGTGAAACGGCTGGCCTGCGGGTTTCCCCTCGAAGACAACTACTTCGCCTGGCAGGCGTTCGGCCGACGGTACGACCACGAGGGCCGCCGCGGGCTCCCCGATTACCTGAAGCGAGAGCATTACGACACCATCAAGTCGATGGTCGGCCGCGTGGAAACCCAGATCGCCTCGCTGGGCGACCACCTCCAGACGGAGCAGCCGGGGGCGCTCAACTCCTTCATCTTCCTCGACAGCCAAGACTGGATGCCCCCGCACGTCATCGAAGACCTCTGGTCGCAGGTGGCCCGCGTCGGGGGGCCGGGCACGCGGGTGATCTTCCGCACGGCGGGCGAGAAGTCGCCCGTGGAGGCGGCGCTTTCCCCCGCCACACGGAGCCGGTTTTTCTACGATGAGGAACGGGCGCGGGAGCTGCATCTTCTCGATCGCTCGGCGATCTACGGGATGTTCCACCTCTACGAGATGATTCCGCCGCAGGCCGCGTCATGACGGAGTCCGCCAGCCCCGTGTCGTCGTCGAACAACAAGGGGGGTGCAGCCGACCAGGCCGTGGCCATGGATCGGATGTACCGCTTCACCCGGCACATCTACGACATCACGCGGGCCTATTACCTGCTCGGCCGCGATCGCATGCTCGCGAAGGTGCAAACCGGCCCCACCATGGCCACGCTCGAAGTGGGCTGCGGCACGGCCCGCAACCTCCTCAAACTGGCCCGCCGCGCTGCGCCCGGCCGGCTTTACGGCCTCGACGCGTCGCACGAGATGCTGGAGACGGCGGACGCCAACATCGTCCATGCGGCCGGGGGCGAGGGCCGCGGCATTGCCCCGGTCGTGCTGCGGCAGGGGCTTGCCGAGCAACTCGACGCCCGCCGAATGTTCGGCCGCGAGGCGCCGTTCGACACGATCTTCTTTTCCTACTGCCTCTCGATGGTACCCACGTGGCCGGGGGCGCTCGAGGCGGCACTGGAGAATCTACGGCCCGGAGGCACCCTGCTCATCGTCGATTTCTGGGACCAGCAGGAATTGCCCGGCTGGTTCGCGGCCGGCCTGAAGCAGTGGCTGGCGATGTTCCACGTCCACTACCGACCCGAGGTCCACGCCGCGCTCGTGGAGATCGGCCGCTCGGGCAGGGCGGAGGTGGAATTCGAGTCCGTGTGCCGTCGCTACGCCTACATCGCGACGCTGCGCAAGAACTGACGCCCCGCCGCACTAGCTGTCCGTGGAAAAAGCCGTCCATGGCCCCGGCTGCGAAGCAGCTGCCACGTTGCTCCACTTGGTCGACCGCAGGCAACGCCGAGGGTTTCCTGGGTCGACGGCTATCGCATCCTGCTCAGGCAGACTTGTTCCACAGTCTGCTACGGCAGCACGAACACGATCCCCGTCACCGTGGCCGCGGCGACGGCCAGCCCGCGGGCGCTGATCGGCGGCGCCGGCACGGTCCACGGGGAGCAACTGCCCGGGCGGTAGTACCCGAGCGGGTAGACGCACTCCCAGGGCAGTTCCACGCCCACCTTGTAGGGCAGGGCGGGCAGCGACGCGAAGAAGTGGGCGGCCGAGCAGGCTGTATCGGCGACGAAACCGTGGGAGTGGCCGTAGCGCTCCAGGTTCCAATGCTCGAAATACAGGGGCTTGTGGCAGTAGCCGGCAGCCTTCCACGTGAACATCGTCGTGGCGAACTGCCGTGGCTTGAAGGTCTCCCCCTCCAGCCGGCACTCGTTCGGATAGTCACTTCCCGCCTTTCCGGAGACGCGGATATCCAGTTCGATGCCCTGGATCTTGTCGTCGCGGAGCTTCTGCAGTTGCTCCCTGCAGTCTTCGGCCTCTTCGGAGCCGGGAGATTCCACGGCCGGTGACTCCGCCGAGACGATTCGGGCCTCGCCGTTGCCTCCGCCATCCGGGCCTTCTGCAGAAGACAGGACACGGGCCTCCAGCGCCCTCCAGTCGGCGGCGGTCGCCGCCCCACCGGCCAGCAAGGCGAGGGCGATGGCCCACGCGAGCTGTTCACTCGCCCTGCTTGTGCTCCGTGCTGTAGTTCGGCGCTTCCTGCGTGATGACGATGTCATGAGGATGACTTTCCCGCACGGCGGCCGCTGAAACCTGGATGAATCGGGCGTCGCGACGCAGGTCATCGATGGTCGGCGCGCCGCAGTAGCCCATCCCGGCACGCAGGCCGCCGACGAGCTGGTAGACGAACACGCTCAAAGGCCCCTTGAAGGGCACCCGACCCTCGACTCCCTCCGGCACCAACTTGTCTCCGCCGCGTCCCGTGACCTTCTGCCGATAGCGTTCGCTCGACCCCTGCACCATCGCCCCAAGCGATCCCATGCCGCGGTAGGCCTTGAAGGTCCGGCCCTGGTAGAGCACGGTCTGGCCCGGGCTCTCCGCCACACCGGCCAGGAGCCCGCCAACCATGCAGCAGTGGGCGCCGGCCGCGATCGCCTTGGTGATGTCTCCCGAGTAGCGAATGCCTCCGTCTGCGATCACCGGCACGCCGGCACCGGCCGCTTCCTGCGCCGCCTCCCAGACCGCCGTGATCTGGGGAACGCCGACACCGGAGATGACCCGTGTAGTACAGATCGACCCGGGACCGATCCCAACTTTGACACCATCGGCACCAGCCTTGATCAGATCACGACAGCCTTCCCGGGTTGCCACGTTTCCCGCAACCACCTCGATCGCCCAGCGCTTCTTGATTGCCGAGACGGTCTCCATCACGTTGGAGGAGTGGCCGTGGGCCGAGTCGACGACCAGCATGTCGACTCCCTTCATGATCAGGCTCTCCGCCCGCTCGTAGTCGAACACGCCCACCGCGGCCCCCACCCGCAGCCGCCCTTGGCGGTCTTTGCAGGCGTTGGGAAACCGCTTCATCATGTCGATGTCCTTGATCGTGATCAGGCCGGTGAGCACGCCGGCGGCGTCGACGAGGAGGAGCTTCTCCACCTTGTTGGCCATGAGGATTTTCTCGGCGTCGTCGAGCGACACCGCGCCGGTGGCCGTGACGAGCCCCGATTTCGTCATGATCTCTGCGACGGGCGTCTCGCCGGTTTCCAGAAACCGCAGGTCGCGACGGGTGATGATGCCGACGAGCTTCCGGCCTTCGCCGGTGATCGGCACGCCGGAGATGTTGTGCTGGTCCATGACCTCGCGGGCCCGGGCAACCGTTGCCGTCGGCGGCAGCGTGACGGGATCCATGATGATGCCGTTGGCGCTGCGCTTGACTTTGTCGACTTCCTCGCTCTGCCGCTCGATGGAGAGATTCTTGTGGATCACGCCGAGGCCGCCTTCCTGGGCTAGGGCAATGGCCATCTCGCTCTCGGTGACGGTGTCCATCGGCGAGCTGACAATGGGGATGTTGAGGCGGATGCCGCGGGTCAGGCGGGTGGAGACATCGACCTCTGCGGGCACCACGGCCGAATACCGCGGCACGAGGAGGACGTCGTCGAAGGTGATCCCGTTGGCAACGATTTTTCCGTCCATGACGTGCCTGGCCTCCTGAGAAAACCTCGGATTATGCGGCAGCCGGCAGCCGGAGGGCAACGAGTGGCCACCCCGCCCGCAGAAAGCGGCCCGCCGACAGCCACGGCCGCCGCATGGACGGAAACCGTGTTCTAAGGTTGAGCATCGCGGTCACCGCTCCGGCGACCGCGGCCCTGTCGTCTCCTCTTCGGGCCCGTCTCATCATGCGTCTCACGAACTCCCGCCCCGACGATTCCCGCCCCGCCGCTCCCTCGGCCGAGCCCATGCCGGCAGGGATCGCCCGGCCAGACCGGGCCACGCTCGAAGCCCACCTGAAACGCCGCCGCTACGGCCGCTTCACGCTCACCGAGGCGGTCCGGCCGGGCTGGCAGCTCGACGTGGTACCGCAGGAGGGCTATCGCTTCGACGCCTACGTCGACCCCCGATCAGGAACGCGGCTGCCGGCCTTGATCGCGTCGGTGTCGAGCGAGAACCTGTTTGACACCTTCCTGAAACTTCTCGAGCCTCTCGGCGACACCGTCGACGTGGTGTTGGAGGGCTCGCACGGCCAGAAGCCCGGCGACCGCCGCGGCCGGCCGGAGGAATACACCCGCGAGGGGATGGAGCGGCTGCTCCTGGAGAGCATGCTCTGGGATTTCGAGGAACTCCTCCTCGACGACGGCTGCACCGGGATCGCGATCATGCATCCGGAGGAATCGATCGAGGTGCAACTCGACGAGCACAAACTGCTCATCGTGTATGCCGCCAACCGGATGCCGTTCGAACGGATCCTGGCCGAACAGGGGCTGGCGCGAAACGACCGCATGCGGTTCATCTCGCAGGGCGAGCATCTCCACACGTCCCACACTCGGTTCGCCCGCGGCTTCGCCACGCTCGTGAACACGCTTTGCGCCGGCTGAAACTGGCCTTGAGGGGGCGGGCCGGATTCACGACCATCCGGCCATGATCCGGTCTCCATCCTCTCGGGCTTGCGTGCTGGCCTGCGCCGTCCTCGCGGTGCGGCTGGCGGCCGCGCAGTCCCCCTTGCCGCCGCCCGCCCAGCCTGATCCTTTCGCACCGCTGCCGGAGGGCACGGTCATCGGGCCGGGCGGTCCCGTCGTGCCGCCCGCGGCCACCGCGGCCGACAACGCCGTGATCATCCCGCCGCTCGATGCCGAGGCGGTGTGGCAACAGATGGTCGACGTGGTCGATGATTACTTCAAGGTGCAGTCGGAGCAGCGCGTGGTGTTCGCCAACGGCGTGCCCACGGAAGGACGGATCGACACGTATCCGCAGACGGGCGCTACGCTCCTCGAGCCATGGCGCCGCGATTCAGTCGGCTTCCGCGAGCGGCTCGAAAGCACGCTGCAGTCGATCCGTCGCTCGGCGTCGATGCGTTTGATCCCTGATCCCGCGGGCTGGCGGATCGAGGCGATGGTGCTCAAGGAACTGGAGAACATGCCCCGGCCCATGCGGGCCACGTCTGGCGCCGCCTCGTTTCGCAACGACGACTCCCTCTACCGCTACGGCACGCCGCTGCCCACGCTCGGTGAGCAGATCGGCGACGCGCCGCGACCGGTGGCCAGCCCGACGCGAAACATCGGCTGGATCCCGCTCGGCAGGGACCCACTCCTCGAGCGGAAGATGCTCACCGCCCTCGTCGGCCGTCTCGGCGTCACCCCTCTGGCCCAGCCCGGGCCGCTCGTGCCGTCGGCAGCCGGTCAGACCGACATCCCGCCCGCCGCACCGGCGGGCCCCGTCTACGGGTCTCCCGTGAACCCCGAGCAGCTGCCCCCCGGCGCCGTCGTCGCCCCGGGGCCGCCCGTGCCGATCGAGTCGCTGCCCGTGCCGCGGTGAATCACTCGTCGGTCACGCAGCCGCGCGAGGCCGGCTGCACGCAGCGGATGTATTTGGCGAGCACGCCTCGGGTGACCTTCACCGCGGGGGGCGTCCAGGCAGCCCGCCGCTTGGCGAATTCCTCCGCGGAAACTTCCGCGTCGATCGATGCGGCATCGGCGTCGATGACCACCACGTCGCCGTCGCGGATCAACGCGATGGGTCCGCCATCCTGGGCCTCCGGCACGACGTGCCCCACGATGAAGCCGTGTGAGCCGCCGGAGAACCGGCCATCCGTGATCAGGGCCACGTCGTTGCCGAGCCCCGCGCCCATGAGCGCCGAGGTGGGCGTGAGCATTTCCGGCATCCCCGGGCCGCCCTTCGGGCCTTCGTAGCGGATGATGACGACGTCTCCCCGCTGGATGGCGCCGCCTTCGAGGGCGGCGAGCATCGCCTCCTCGCTGTCGAACACGCGGGCCGGCCCACGAAACCGCGATCCTTCCTTGCCAGTGATCTTCGCCACGGCCGAGTCGGGGGCGAGGTTGCCGTGGAGGATGGTGATGTGCCCGGTCTTCTTGATCGGGGTTTCAACCGGGCTGATGATCTTCTGCCCGGCCGCGAGCCCCTTGCTCGTGGCCAGGTTCTCCGCGAGCGTCTTCCCGGTGACGGTCATGCAGTCGCCGTCCATGAGGCCCTTTTCGAGCATGTATTTCATGAACCCGCTCGTTCCGCCGATCGAGTGGAGGTCTTCCTGCACGAATTTTCCGCTCGGCTTCAGGTCGGCGAGGTAGGGGATGCGGCGGGCGACCTTCTGAAAATCCGCTGGTGCCAGGTCGATCTCCACGGTCCGGGCCATCGCGATCAGGTGCAGCACCGCGTTGGTCGATCCGCCCAGCGCCATGATCGTCACCATCGCGTTTTCGAACGCCCGGCGGGTCATGATGTCGCGCGGCTTCAGGTCGCGCTCCAGGAGCGTGCGGATCGCCGCCCCCGCCCGGATGCATTCGGCCTGCTTGTCAGGGTGCTCGGCGGGGATCGACGCGCTGTCCGGCAGCGCCATGCCCATGGCCTCGATGGCCGTGGCCATCGTGTTGGCGGTGTACATGCCGCCGCAGGCGCCGGCTCCCGGGCACGCATGCCGCACGATGTCGGCCCGCCGGCCGTCGTCGATGCGGCCGGCAACGTATTCACCGTAGCACTGGAATGCCGACACGATGTCGAGAGGCGTGCCGTCGGCGAGGTGGCCGGGCTTGATCGTGCCGCCATACACCATCAACGCCGGCCGGTTGAGCCGCCCCATGGCCATCAGGCAGCCGGGCATGTTCTTGTCGCAGCCCGGGATCGCCACGAGAGCGTCATACCACTGCGCGTGCATCACCATTTCGATCGAGTCGGCGATCACGTCGCGCGAGGGCAGCGAATAGCTCATCCCCTCGGTGCCCATCGAGATGCCGTCGCTGACGCCGATGGTGTTGAACCGCATGCCCACCATGCCGGCGGCCGCCACGCCCTCGTGGACCTTGGCGGCGAGCTTGTTGAGGTGCATGTTGCAGGTGTTGCCCTCGTACCACATGCTCGCGATGCCCACCTGCGGCTTTTCGAGGTCCGCCGGCTGCAGGCCGGTGCCAAGGAGCATGGCCTGGGAGGCGCCTTGTGAGCGGGGCTGCGTGATGCGCGAACTGTAGCGGTTGAGGGCGGTCATGGTGGCGTCCCGGGGAAAAGCGTTTCGAAGCGAGCAGAATAATGTTCCCCAGGCGGCTTTCAAAGCGGCCCGCGGCGGCACGGCATCCTCCGGCTCACGGTGCCCCGAGCGCCGCCAGCAGGGCCGACTCGTCGAAACGCCCCTCCAGCACGACCTTCCCGTCGATCACGATGACCGGCACGCGCAGCCCGTAAAGGGCCGCCAATTCCGCCGACGAATCGATGTCGATGATCTCCGCCGCCGGCGCGTGCCAGCGAAGGATGTCCTCCGCGCGCTCGCAAAGGTGGCAACCGCGGCGGGAGTAGAGCACGACGCGCATGGCTGGGCTACGATAGGATTTGGCGGCCGGCCGGCAGGGGAAGCGCCACCCCGCCAGCCAGCACGCGGGACGACTCGATGAGCGATTCGACACAAAATATAGGCGATTTCCTCACCGTTCTTCGCGACAGCGGCCTGGTGGCACCGGATGTCCTGGAGCGGCTCATCGCCCCCTGGGTCTCCGCCACCGGCCCGGTGCCCGAGGAACTCGTGCGCACGTTGCTCGACCGCGAGCTGATCACGCAGTGGCAGCTCGACCAGCTGCGAAAAGGCAAGCACAAAGGCTTTGTGCTCGGCCGCTACAAACTGCTCCAGTTGCTGGGTGTCGGCGGAATGGGGAGCGTCTACCTCGGGCAGCACGAACTGCTGGGGCACAAGGCGGCCCTCAAGATCCTGCCCAGGACGCACGCCTCGCAAAGCTCCTACCTCGCGCGGTTCATCCGCGAGGCGCAGTCCGCCGCCCGCTTGAGCCATCCCAACATCGCCCGCGTCGTGGAACTCGAGGCGAGTGGCTCCATCAACTATATGGTGATGGAATACATCGAGGGCACTGATCTGAATGCCAAGGTCAAGCAGGAGGGGCCTCTCGACGTGATGGATGCGGTGGAGTACGTGCGTCAAGCGGCGCTCGGCCTGCACTACGCCCACGAGCAGGGCTTCGTGCACCGCGACATCAAGCCCGCCAACCTCATGCTCGACCAGCACGGCATGGTGAAAATCCTCGACCTCGGCCTGGCCAAGGTCCGGGAAGACGACGACGAGGCCGCCTCGTTGACGCAGGAGTTCAACGAGAAGGTCCTCGGCACCGCCGATTACCTGGCGCCCGAGCAAACCGTCAACAGCCACGACGTCGACCGCCGGTCCGACATCTACTCGCTCGGCTGTACACTGTATTTCCTCCTCATCGGCCGCGCCCCTTTCGCGACAGGGTCGGTGAAGGACCGGATGCGGGCGCAGCGTCATACCACGCCTCCCAACCCTCTGGAAAAACGTCCCGAGATTCCCGCCGCCATCGCGGAGGTCTATTTCCGGATGATGGAAAAAGATCCGGCGGCGCGGCAGCAGACGGCCCAGGAAGTGGCCGACAGCCTGAAGGCCTGGCTCGGGCAGCAGGCGCTGGCCGCCCAGCGACCGCGGGGCGACGTGCCGCGGCGTACGCCGGTGCGGCGTTCTGGAGACTCCTCCACGACCATGCCGCGGATGCCTCCGCCGGGCAAGGTGTTTCGCAGCGGGCCGAGCAGCAGGTCCGGCAGCGGCCCGAAGCCCCCCCCCGGGCCCGGCCGGTCGTCTTCAGGATCGAACGTCGGCCCGGAATTGTCGGGGCTCGCCTTCAAAGAGCCGACGCTGCCGAAAGCGGCCCGCCCGAGCGACTCATCGGCGGGATCCTTTCCGGTGGTGAGCGTGACGCCGCCAAAAGCCGGAGTTCCGCCCACCGGCGGCCGCGGCAGACCCGCGCCCAAGGCCGCAAAAAGGCGGTCGGGATTCACCCTTCCGGCCGGGCTGCGGCTGAGCCAGATGAACTATGCCGGCCTGCCGCTGGGTTTCTGGCTCGTCGCCTTGATGGCGGTCGTCGCCATCATCGGCTTGGGGATCGCCGTGTTGACGAAGTAATCGGCCAAATGACGGCGGCTGCTTCTCACGAGCCGCGCGGCCGGACGGGCCAGGCTCCCGCTGCCAGGTCGTCCAAGCCCGCCCGGTGGGTGAGGTCGTAGTCCAGCGGCGTGAGCGTGACCGCACCCGCGGCCAGGGCGGTGACGTCCGATTCGAATGGCGAGGGAGGGGGCGGCGGGTCGTTGGTGGCCCAGTAATACGAACGGCCCCGGGGATCGACGCGCCGCTCGAATGCCTCACCGTAGCGGGCGATGCTCATGGGCACCACGCGCACCTCCGGAGTGCCATCGAGGGCCCGGGTGGGGATGTTGATATTGAAGAGGCCCCCCGTCGCCGGCTTTCTGGCCAAGAGCGACATGATCACGTCACGGGCGATTTCCGCCGCCCGACCGTAGTCGGCGTGCTCGTTCCATTCGAGCGACACGGCGATGCTCGTGATTCCGAAAAATGCCCCCTCGATCGCCGCGGCCACGGTGCCGGAATAGAGCACGTTGATCCCGGCATTCAGGCCGCTGTTGATGCCGCTGACGACGAGGTTCGGCCGCTGCGGGCAGAATTCGGTGATCCCCAGCTTGACCGCGTCGGCCGGGCTGCCATCGACCGCCCACCCGCGCCGCCGATCACCGTCGAACACCTCCTTGGCCGTGAGCGGCGTGAGAAACGTGATCGCGTGCCCCACGCCACTCTGCTCGGTCGATGGCGCCACCACCTCCACGTCGCTGAAGGTCCGCAGCATCCGCTCCATCGCGGCCAGGCCGGGGGCGAAGATGCCATCGTCGTTGGTGAGCAGCGTGAGCATGGGCGTCGTGCCGGAGGAGGGGAGGGAAATAGTCGGAAATCCGCCGCATGATACGGCGTTGTCGCGGCGGCTGTCGAAGGCTCGTATACTTTTCGGTTTTTCCGCCGCCTCCCTCATCCCGCCCCCATGTCGCTCTCCCCGCAGCAGTCCGAACGCGTCCTCGTGCTCGACTTCGGCTCGCAGTACGCCCAACTCATCGCCCGCCGCGTCCGCGAGCAGCACGTCTACTGCGAGATCGTTCGCCACGACGTCTCGGCGGCACGAATCAGGGAGATGGCCCCGCGTGGCGTGATCCTTTCGGGAGGGCCCTCCAGTGTCTACGAGGCCGGCGCCCCCCGTTGCGACCCGGGAATTTTCCGGCTCGGCACCCCGGTTCTCGGCATCTGCTACGGCATGCAACTGGCCTGCGAATCGCTCGGCGGCCAGGTGGGCCAGGCCCAGGCCCGCGAATATGGCCGGGCGTCCTGCACCGTGAACATCGACGACCCGCTCTTCGCCGGTGTGCCCAAGCACACGGAAGTCTGGATGAGCCATGGCGACCAGGTCGACTCGGTGGCCGCTGACTTCCTGCCACTGGCCCGCACGGCCACCTGCCCGCTGGCCGCCGTGAAGCATCGCACGCTGCCGATCTACGGGCTGCAGTTCCATCCAGAGGTGACGCACACTCCGGCCGGCGGCACGATGCTCGCCAACTTCCTCAAGCATGCCTGCGGCTGCTCGGGCTCGTGGCGGCTGGAGGATTTCGCCTCCAGCGTGATCGCCGGCCTGGAGAAGCGCGTGGGCCGCGACCGGGTGATCTGCGGCCTGTCGGGAGGCGTCGATTCGGCCGTCGTGGCCGCGCTCTTGAGCCGGGCGATCGGCGACCAACTCTCGTGCATCCTCGTCGACAACGGCCTGCTGCGGAAAAACGAGGCGGTGGCGGTGATCGACGAATTTCGCAATCACTTCAAGTCCGACCTCCACGTCGTGCCGGCGGAGGAGAAATTTCTCCGCGACCTGGCCGGCGTCACGGAGCCGCAGGAGAAGCGGAAGCGGATCGGCAAGGCATTCGTCGAGTGCTTCTCCGCGGAAGCCGCCAAGATCCAGGGGGCGAAGTTCCTGGCTCAGGGCACGCTCTATCCCGACGTCATCGAGAGCGGCGCCGCTCCCGACGGCCCCGCGGCCACGATCAAGCTCCATCACAACGTCGGCGGCCTGCCCGAAGACCTCGAATTCGAGCTCATCGAACCGCTCCGCGATCTCTTCAAGGACGAGGTCCGCCAGCTCGGCCTGCAGCTCGGCCTGCCGGAGCGGATCGTGTGGCGGCATCCGTTTCCCGGACCCGGCCTGGCCGTCCGTTGCCTGGGCGAGGTGACGAAGCCGCGGCTCGACAAGCTGCGCGAGGCCGATGCGATCGTGCTGGAGGAGATCGAGCGGGCAGGGTTGATGCGGAAGGTGTCGCAGGGATTCGCCGTTCTGCTGCCGGTGCAGAGCGTGGGTGTGATGGGAGACGCACGCACCTACGACGACGTGCTCGCCGTGCGGGCTGTCGAGACCGAAGACTTCATGACCGCCGACTGGAGCCACCTGCCCTACGAGGTGCTGGCCCGGATGTCGACCCGCATCATCAACGAAGTCCGGGGCATCAATCGGGTGGTGTACGACATCTCGTCGAAGCCGCCTGCCACGATCGAGTGGGAATGACCGACGAGCAGCCGAGCCTTCGGCCACGGTGCGACGTGGCGATCGTGTTTGCAGTTGCCCTGGAGGCGGATGCCTTCGAGCGCCGGGCCGCGTCGGTGCAAACCTTCGAAGCGGATGGAGCGGTGGTGCATCAGGGCGAGGTGAGCGGCCGTGGGGTGGTCTGGTGCGTCGGCGGCGTGGGGCGTGAGCGGGCGGCTCGAGCCGCCCGCCTGCTGATCCAAGGCCATCACCCGCGGCTGGTTGTCAGCGCGGGATTCGCCGGTGGCCTCGCGCCGACGCTGCCGCGCGGGAAAGCCGTGCAATCCTCCCGATCGATCGTCGAGCAGGGGGCCGAGGCTGTTTCCTTGGCGACAGGCAGCACGCACAAAGCGCTCACGATCCTCACAGTCGATCGCATCGTCGACGGCGTCGAGGCCAAGCGCGATCTCTTCACGGCCACCGGTGCGGAAATCGTCGACATGGAGACCCACGCCGTGGCGGTGGAGGCGAGCCGCGAGGGGCTGCCGTGTGCGTCGGTTCGCGTGGTGTCGGACGATGCCGGCCAAGACCTGCCGCGCGAGGTGGCCAGGCTCGTCCGGCCCCAGTCGTCGCTGCGGCGGCTGGGCACGGCCCTGGGGGCGATCGGCCGCAGGCCGTCCGCGGCGCTCGACATGTGGCGGCTCTACGAAAACGCCGTGGTTGACGGCAAGACGCTCGCCGCGGCGCTTGTCGATCTGGTGGCCGCGCAGCCCGCTACGAACCCGCCAGCCACCTGACGATCCAGCCCTTGGGCAGGTCGGCGGTGAGTCCTGCCACCGGCCGGGCCATGGCCCGGCCGGCGGCATGGGCGGCCAACCGGCCGCTGCGCACAGCGCCCTCCATGGTGGAGGGCCAGCCGGTGGCGGTCCAATCTCCGGCCAGAAACAGGTTGCCGCCGGCCACCGTCGCCGCCGGCCGCACGGCTTCCACTCCCGGGCGAACCGACAGCACGGCCGTGGGATCGGTGACGATCCGCGATTCCAGCAGCGTGGCCTGGCGAGCCGCCGGGAATGCCACCTCCAGATCGTGGATCACAGCATTCAGAAGTTTCTTCCGGTCGCCGCCGTAGAGGCCGCGAGACGCGCTGATCACCACCTGGCAATAGCCGTCGTTTCCGCGAGCGGAGCCCTCGTCCCGAAACACCCACTGCGACGTACATCCCAGAAAGACTGCATGCGGCAGGTCGATGACCGGCTTGTCGAACCACAAATGCACGGCCGTGATCGGGGAGCCGACGAGCTGCTCGTCGACGTCGGTGACGACGTCCGGCAGGAGCCGCGCGGCCTGTCGCCAAGGCACCGCGACGATGGCTGCATCACAGGCGATCGCATCGGCACCGCAGCGCACGCGGCAAACCACTCCTCCACCATCGCGGTCGATCGCGGTCGCAGCCACGCCCGTTCGCAGTTCGACTCCGCGCGCGGTGAGCCATTCCGCGAGCCGCTCGCCGAAAAGCACGCCCAGCGGCTCGCGCGGCACGAACACGTCCGCCGCTTCGCGATGCGCCAAAAACCCGTCCACGGCCACTTTTCGTGCCGCCTCCACGCTCACCAGATCGATTGCCTCGCCCAGCGCGCTTTCGAGCACAGGCCGCCAGAAAAACTCGACCACGCGTGCCGGTTGCCCGATCGCCGCGAGCCAGGCTGCCGCGGTGGCGGGCTCCCGCAGCTCGCCCGTCCGCCATCTGGCCAGGCGGAGCATTCCCCTGGCCAGCGACACTTTTTCGGCAAGCGAGAAATGCCGCATTCCCGCGAGCAGCGGTGCCAGGTGCAGGGGAGCGGGCAGCCAGCGTGCCGGCGTGCATGCCGCCCGTCCGCCATCGGGCGTGATGAACCACAAGGTGCGGTCGCGGCGCAGGGCATCGGCCAGCCCGACGCGGCCGCAAAGATCGAGAAAATTCGTGCAGCAGCCCATCGCCACGTGCTGGCAAGCGTCCACGAGCCCGCCCTGCAGCGGGTCCTCGAAAGAAGCGGCCCGGCCACCGACGCGGCGTCGAGCCTCCAACACCGTCACGCGCACGTCCGCATCCACCATCGCGGCCGCCGCCGCCAATCCGGCGAGGCCGCCACCGACGACGACGACGTGCGGCCGCGAGGCGTCCGCCTTCGCGCTCATGAAAGCCACCGCCATTTCGCCGTGCCCAGCGCGAGGGTGGCCAAGCCCTTGGCGAGAAGCACAGGGGTGGGAGGCCGGACCCTCCGTGTGAAGATCGCGGCGCCGGCATGCCGCACGCCGTCGAGGAGGCCACCGTACACGCCGAACATGGCCCGATACACGGTCTTCCCGTCGGTCGAGAGATGAGCGTCCAATCGCCGGGCCTCGTCGTAGAAGTTCTCCGCGCGGTGCACCAGCGCGGCCGCCAGCCGACCGAACTCCGGGCCGATCCTCCCCGCCTGGAGGTCGGCCGCCGAACAACCGTTCGCCGCCAGGTCGGCGGCAGGCAGATACAGCCGGCCACGAGCCAAGTCTTCGGGGATGTCGCGGAGGATATTCGTCAGTTGAAATGCCAGCCCACAGGCATCGGCGGCGGCGAGCGCGGCCGGCGCGCGGAAACCCCACACGTGGATGGCGGCCAGGCCAACGGCGCTGGCCACCCGCTGGCAATAGCCGCGAAGCTCTTCGAAGGTCTGGTAGGCGTGTCGGTCGAGGTCCATTCGCACGCCATCGAGGATGTCGTGGAGGTAACCGGCGGGCACGGCGAAGCGACGCACCGTATCGACGACTGCCCGCACGACCGGATCCGAGGAACAACCGCCGCCGAGCGCGGCGGAAAGATCATCCTGCAGGGCATCGACCGAGTGTCTGGCCGTGGCGATGTCGGGCTCGTCATCGACCAGATCGTCCGCCTTGCGGCAGAAGGCGTACAGCGCCGTGGTGCCCAGGCGTTTACCCGCTGGGAGGAGGCGGATGGGAAAGGCGAAGTTCGACCGCGATCGGCCCAGCAGCGTCGTGCAATACTGGTAGTCGGCAGCCAGGTCGGTCATGCCGACCTCCATGGCCGCGTCGTCAGCGCGCCCCACCATGCCTGCGCCACCAGCCTGAGCTTGGTGGCGCGGCCCACCGTCGGCCGCACGGCGAGCGTGTCGAAGCCGACCCGCTCGATGCCGTCCGCGATGGCCAGGCCGCCGCGGATGAAGAGCCCGATGGCGGGGCGGAGGGCGGGCGGCGCCAGCCGCTCGAGCGGCTGGCCGCGGTGCAGGCATTCCCGTGCCCAGTCCACCTCCTCACGGATCAGGCCGATGAGCGCCGGAGACGCGTGCCCGGCGTCGAGCGTCGTCTCGTCGACTCCCCGACGCCGCATGTCTTCGGCAGGCAGATAAATCCGTCCGGCAAGGCGGTCGCGGTTCAGGTCCTGCCAAAAATTCAAGAGCTGCAGCCCCGTGCAGATCGAGTCCGACAGCCTGACGAGTTGGGGGTCACGGCATTCCTCGAGCGCCAACACGATGCGGCCGACGGGATCGGCCGAGCGCCGGCAGTAATCGAGCAGGGCGGGGCGGGTCTCGTAGCGGGTGGTGGTTTGATCCTGCTCGAAGGCGTCGAGGAGCGCGGAGAAAGGCTCCATCGTGAGGGCCGCCCTCTGCACGGTGTCGGCCAAGGCGACGAAAACCGGGTGATCGGGCTCGCCGGCAAAACACTTTTCCAGGCGTTGCCGCCAGGCGGCGAGCGCGGCAAGCGCCGCGGCGGCCGAAGGCGACTCATCGGCAAGATCGTCGCTCCACCGGGCGAAAGCATAGACATTGGCCAGATGCTGGCGGAGCCGCCGAGGCACGAGCCGCGTGGCAACGGTGAAATTCTCGTAATGCCGGCTGGCCACCGCCCGGCAAAACGCCTCCGCTTCGGCCAAGCTGCACGTTCGAGGCACCGGCGTGATCGACCATGCAGGCTGATCGCGTTGGGCCGGCTGTGGCGCGGCCGAGGATCGTGGAGTCGTATACAGGTGGAGTGACATCGGCGGCTCGTCTGGTCGACGAAAGAGGGCTCCACTACGATAAGTGCTTGACCGTATTGCGGGTCAGGTCCGGCTCCGCATACCGTTGTACTGCATCCGGCCGAACTGACCGAGCCACCCGGACAATGAGCCGAAGTTCATGAAAATACTGCTTGCCAGCCCGCGCGGTTTTTGTGCCGGCGTCAACATGGCGATCGAGACGCTCGAGACCGCGATTCGCCTCTACGGCACGCCGGTCTACGTGTTTCACGAGATCGTGCACAACAAGCACGTCGTCGACCGCTTCACCCGCGAGGGAGCGGTCTTCGTCAACACTGTGGACGAGGTACCCGAAAGCTCTGTTCTGTTGTTTTCCGCCCACGGCGTGGCCCCGGAAGTCCGTCGCGTGGCAGCGGCACGCCGCCTGCGGGCGATCGACGCCACGTGCCCGCTGGTGACGAAAGTTCACCTCGAGGCGATCAAATACGCGAAGGCCGGCTATCACATCATGCTGATCGGGCATGAGGGCCACGACGAGGTGATCGGCACGATGGGCCAGGCGCCGGATGCATTCAGCCTGGTGGAGACGGTGGAAGACGTCGATTCGTTGCCGTTCGGCCCGGGCGACAAGCTGGCCTATCTCACGCAGACCACGCTGTCTGTCGACGATGCCTCGCGGATCATCGCCCGCTTGAAGGATCGCTTTCCGCAGATCGTCGGCCCGCCGAAGGACGACATTTGCTATGCCACGCAAAATCGCCAGGAGGCTGTGCGGATGCTGTCCGACGATGCCGACATCGTGCTCGTTCTCGGCAGCCAGAACAGTTCCAACAGCCAACGGCTGGCGGAGCTTGCCCGGGATAGCGACATCCCTGCCTACTTGATCGACGGGGCGGACGAGATCGACCCGGCCTGGTTCGCAGGAAGGGAGACGGTTTTGATCACGGCCGGAGCCAGCGCGCCGGAGAGCGTGGTGCAAGACTGCGTCGAGTGGCTACGGTCGCGTTATGGGGCCTCGGTCGAGGAGCGCACGATCCGTGATGAGGAGGTTTACTTCCCTCTTCCCAAAGAGCTTCGTGCGGCGGCGGCAGCGGTGCAGTTCCCCATGGCCTGACGCGTTCGCCCGGCCGCACCACGAACTTTGTCTTGTCATTTGTTTTCAAGAACACTTTCCTCAGGCTGCCACGCTCGGCGGCAGCCTGAGACAACGAAGTGAGCGTGTTTTCCACCCTGATAATCACGGGGCGCGGAACGTTTCTTAAAGCCACACACAACTTGTTCTTGAGGTAGACGAAGTTTTCCCTCGCCGTCTTGAGGTGGCTTTCCGATCGACGGTTAGTGCAACATTCTTTCTGTAAATCGCCGTTGGGTGGCTGACCGAGTCGAGCGTAGCGAGACGAGGGCGGCCACCCAACGGCGGCCCGAGTTGAAGAGGTGGGTCATCGAGGCTTTCCTGGAAGTACTTCAACTCATCCAAGGAACCTGCGATGACCCACCAAGATGAATGTCCGGCGATCGACGACCTCACGGCCCTGCTCATTGAGCACGGTCCAGCCGCCATGGCATCCGCCCTCGCCACGCTCATGAATCACGCCATGCAGATCGAGCGAGAGCAGGTGTTCAAGGCCGAGTCTCATCAGCGAACCGGCGACCGTCAAGGCTACGCCAACGGATTCAAGCCGAAGACTCTCAAGACCCGCGTCGGCCAGGTCTCCCTGCGGATCCCCCAGACGCGTGGCTACCGCGACGAGAACGGGGCCGTTCTATCCCCAGTCGCTCGCACGGGGCGTCCGCAGCGAACGGGCGATGACGCTCGCCGTCGCCGAGATGTACGTCCAGGGCGTCAGCACCCGGAAGGTGACGGCCATCGTCCAGGAACTCTGCGGCCTGGACATCACCTCCACGCGGGTGAGCCGGGCAGCGGCCGAACTCGACGAGCAGCTCGGGGCCTGGCGGAATCGGCCGATCGGCGAGATCACCTACCTCATCCTCGATGCCCGCTACGAAAAAGTCCGCCACGACGGGGCGATTGTGCCCTGCGCACTCCTCACGGCCATCGGCATCGGCCCCGACGGTAAGCGGAGCATCCTCGGTTGCAGTGTGCAACTCAGCGAGGCTGAGACGCACTGGCGATCCTTCCTTCAAAGCCTTGTCGATCGTGGCATGCGGGGCATCAAGCTGGTCGTCAGTGACGACCACGCCAAACTCAAGGCCGCCCGGCAGGCTGTCCTCACCGGGGTGCCCTGGCAACGCTGCCAGTTCCATCTCATGCAGAACGCCATGGCACATGTGCCCAAGGTCGCCATGAAGGCGGAGGTCGCCGCCGACCTCCGCCGCGTCTTCGACGCGGACGAGCCTGCCGAGGCAGAGCGGCGCCTTCGCGACATCACCGCCCGCTACCAGAAGCCCATGCCCGAACTCGCCGCCTGACTCGAAGAGAACGTTCCCGAGGCCCTCACCGTCCTGCGGATCCCCGCCGCCCACCGGCGGCGACTCCGAACGACCAACGGTCTCGAGCGGCTCAACAAGGAGATCAAACGCCGGA
>JBIIIP010000086.1:0-13110 GCA_044234625.1 Pirellulales bacterium
CGTGCGCGTGGGCTGCGCCGACACGCGGCGGGTGGATGTGCGCGTGATCGCCGCCACCAACCGCGATCTGGCGGCGGCGATCGCGGCCGGCACGTTCCGCCACGACTTCCACCATCGGCTGCGGGGGTTTCCCATCGAGATGCCGCCGCTGGCCGCACGGCCCGACGACCTGCCCGTGCTGGTGGAGGCCTTTCTTCGCGAGGCGCCAGCGGCCGCAGCGGCACCGACGGCCGAGTTTCTGGCGGCGGTGACGAAGCGGGCCTGGCCGGGGAACGTCCGCGAATTGAAGCACGCCATCGAATTCGCCGCCGTGATGGCCCGGGGCGGGGAACTGCGTCCGGAGCATCTGCCGCCGGAGTCGGCCGCGTCGGCGGCGGGCGGATCGGCCGACGAGATGGTGAATCGTGCCGTACGGGCCTGGCTGCGGGAAACCGTCGGCTCTCCAACGGCCGCCGATCTCCGCGACCGGCTCGTAAGCCTGGTGGAAACGGCGCTCGTGGCCGAGGCCATGGCCCAGACCGGCGGCAACCGCACGGCGGCCGCCAAGCTTCTCGGCCTCGACCGGGCGACGCTGCGTACCAAATTGCCCTGAGGCTCCGTGAACGCCGCGGTAAAAATGCGAGCGTGAAGGTGTAGACGGCTGCGCCGACTTGCTGCGGACGAGTGTCAACTCGATGCGCCTAGGAGGGAGCCGTCGCATGGGCATGGACAGACCGGAGGTCCGTCCCCACGTGGGAGAGAGTGGCATAGACCTCCGGTCTGTGACGAAGAAGTCCGCCAGGCCGCGTCTTCCCGTGAAGGCCGCGATCGTCAAGTGCCGCAGAAGGTGCGGTAGGGGCCGCAGCCGGCCGGAGGGCCGGCGCGATAG
Organism: Pirellulales bacterium; assembly: GCA_044234625.1. GTDB lineage: Bacteria > Planctomycetota > Planctomycetia > Pirellulales > UBA1268 > CACORA01. The sequence continues at coordinate 869 of JBIIIP010000086.1, forward strand.
GGCTCGTTGTCCGGCGTCTCGCGGAAAGGATCGCGGACCGCGGCGACGAGGCGGTGCAGCGGGGCCAGGTCGCCGGCCTCGGCTGCGGCCAATGCCTCCTCGACGCGATGATTCCGCGGGATCACCACCGGGTTCACACGCCGCATCCGTGCCGCGGCGGCAGACCGTGGGCCCGGCTCCCGCGCCAGCCGCGCCCGCCAGGCGGCGCACCATTCGTGAAATGCCCGGTCACCGCAGGCTTCGTCGCCGTCCATCTCGGCGAGGCCCGCGAGGCGGGCGAACGTGGCTGTGAAATCGGCCCGCGTGTCGTTCATCCAGCGGAGAAGCCCGGCGAAAAGCTCCTCGTCGCCGGCCTCCGCCGCGACGAGGCCGAGCTTGGCCCGGGCGCCGGCGAGATGAGCCCGCGCGAAGCGTTCCGGAAACGTGCCCAGCACGCCGCGCAGCGTGCCGACGGCCGTCTCCTCGTCGCCGCGCACCAGCGGCAGGAGGCTCTCGGCGAGGCGGGCGAGATTCCAGTGGGCGATCGTCGGCTGGTTGGCGTAGGCATAGCGGCCCTGCTGGTCGATCGAGCTGAACACCGTGGCCGGATCGTAGACGTCGAGAAACGCGCACGGGCCGTAATCGATCGTCTCGCCCGACACGGCCATGTTGTCGGTGTTCATCACGCCGTGCACGAAGCCTGCGAGGAGCCAGCGGGCTACGAGCGCCGCCTGGCGGTCGACGACCGCGTCGAGGAAGGCCACGGCCGGATCGTCGGCCGCGGCGAGTTCGGGATCGTGCCGGGCGAGCGTGTAGCCAAAGAGCGCCTGCAGGAGGCCCGGCTCACCGACCGCCGCCGCATACTCGAACGTGCCCACGCGGATATGGCTGGCCGCGATCCGTGTGAGCACGGCGCCCGGCAGCGGGGCGGCGCGGAGCACCGTCTCGCCCGTCGCGGCCACGGCCAGGCTGCGGGTCGTGGGGATGCCCAGAGCGTGCATCGCCTCGCTGATCACGTATTCGCGGAGCATCGGTCCGAGCGCGGCCCGCCCGTCGCCGCTTCGCGAATAGCGGGTGCGGCCCGATCCCTTCAGTTGCACGTCCACCCGGCCGCCCGTCGGCGTGATCTGCTCGCCGAGGAGGATCGCCCGGCCGTCGCCGAGATTCGTGAAATGGCCGAACTGGTGGCCGGCATAGGCCTGGGCGATCGGCTCGGCGCCCGGTGGCAGCTCGTTGCCCGCGAACACGGCGGCCTGCCGCTCGAGGATCGCGGGATCGAGCCCCAGCTCGATGGCCAACGGCGCGTTGAAGATCGCCATCGCGGGAGCGGCCACTGGCGTGGGCGTCACGCGGTCGAAGAGCACGGGAGGCAGGCGGGCATACGAATGGTCGAATCGCCAGCCGGTGTGGGCGAGTGATGCGGGCATAGGTTGCTTTCCATGGCGCATGGCCGCGCAGCCGCGCGGCCGATGCTGTCAGGCGGCGCCGGCTCCGCGGAGGTGCCGCGCGAGGAAGGTCGCGACGGCTTGCAGTTCGGTTTCGCGGACGATCGGCAGCGGATGCCCGGCCTGCTTGGCGAGGTGCACGATCGCGTGGGGAAACACGTTCCGGGCAGGGGCTTCGTACTTCGCGGCCAGCCGGCTGCCGTCGGCCCACAGGAAGAGGGCCGGGTTGGCGAGTGGCGATTTGCCGGCGAGCAATTCGAAATCGTTGCTGCGGGCGATCTCCCGAAGCCGTGACACGTCGCCGCGGGCCACCAGCGTGCGGCCGTCGGGGCGGAGCAGGCCGGCGACGAAATCCCGCTTGTCACTGTCGGAGTCGAAGGCCACCACGCCGAGCCCGGAGGCATTCCAGGCGGCGAGCGCTGCTTCCAGGCTCGGGTAGCTTTGCGAGTAGAACCGCATGCACGACTCGATGAATCGCTGGGTTTCGGAGTCGTGGCCGAAGACGGCCTCCGCGAACACGATCGGCATGGCCGCGGCGGCCGGCTGGCCGCGGAGCGCGTGCACGAGCGATAGGCCGAGCAGCGCGCCGCCGGAATCGCAGACGAGCGCCGTGCGCTCGGCGGCGCAGTCGGCGAGCAGGCCGCGCACGAACCGCAGCTGGGCCACGAACCGCTCCGGCCGCGGCAGGCCGCTGGGGGGCGAAAAGCCGTTGCCGGGCATGTCGATCGCGATCGTGCCGCAGCCGATGGTGATGAGCCGCTCGGCGAGCCGCCGGCAGTCGGCTGAGTTGCCCCCCACGCCGTGGAGGTAAAACACGGAGCTTGTCCGTGCCGGGGGCGTCCACGAGCGGAAGAACAGCGGCCCGATGCCCCGGCCACCGGGGAGGTATCCTTCGTTATAAAGCATGCCTCTGGTTGTAATCCCGTGCCCCCATCCGCGCCCATCGCCGGCTTCGATCCCGCCTCCCCCGCGTGGCGTGAGATGTTCCTGCGCGATCCCTATCCGACGTATCGGGCGCTCCGCGATGCCGGGCGACCGGCCTGGCTGCCTCATGACCAGGCCGAGTCGCGCACGGCGGGGGTGTGGCTCTTCAGCCGCTATGCCGACACCCTGGCGATCCTGCAGGACGTGACGCACCTCTCCAAGGACATCAGCCGCGTGCGGCCGCCCGGCCAGGGCACGTTTTTCGACCGCCACATGCTCGTTCGCGACGGCGCCGACCATGCGCGGCTGCGGCGGCTGGTGGCGCCATGGTTTTCCGACGCGGCCGTGCTCGCGCTCGAGCCGGTGCTGCAGGGATGCGCCGACGGCCTCGTCGCGCGGCTGGCCGGCCGCGACACCTGCGACCTCGTGGCCGACTTCGCCGAGCCGCTGCCGCTGCTGGTGATCGCGCGGGTGCTCGGGCTTCCTGATGCCGACATGCCGGTGATTCGCTCGAGCGCGCTGGTCTTCTCGGCCGGCTTCGACTCGCTGCTCGCGGGCGAGCCGGGCAACCAGCCCGCGCGGGCCGCGGGCCTCCGGCGATTCCACGACTACCTCGAGCATCGCATCGCCCATGTCGGCGAACTCGCTCCCGACGCGGCCATCCGCCGGCTCGTCGCGGTCCGCGACGAGGGCGCGATGACGCACGAGGAGCTCCTCGCCATGATCGGCCTGCTCGCCTTCGCCGGCCACGAGACCACGATCAGCCTGATCGCCAGCGGAGTCTGGCTCCTGCTCGGCGACCCCGCCCAGCGGGAGCGGCTGGTGGCCCATCCCGAGCTTTGGCCCACGGCCGTCGAGGAGATGCTGCGCTACGAGAGCCCGGCGCAGCGGACGACGTTTCGCACCGTCGCGGCGCCGGTCGTGATCGGCGGGCATGCGCTCGAGCCTGGCGACCAGGTGGGGGCCATCATCGGCTCGGCCAATCGCGACGAGGAGGTCTTCGCCGACGGGGAGCGATTCGACAGCGCCCGCGATCCCAACCCGCATCTCGCCTTCGGCAGCGGCGGCTACGCCTGCCTCGGCAAAACGCTCGCCCGCACGGAAGCCCGGATCGCGCTTTCCAAGCTGCTGGCCGCGTTTCCACGGATGGAGCCCGCCGGTAAACCACGGTGGCGGCGCAACTCGTTTTTCCGGGCGCTCCAGACGCTGCCCGTGCGGCTCGGGCCGCGGGCGTGAGCGTTTGCGCGGATGGTCAGGCGAGAAAGGCCTTCAGCCGGCCCGTGAACGATCCTCCATGCCGGTCGGCGACGGTGAATTCGAAGTTGCCGAGGATGCTCTCCCCGATCTTGCGGATCGACTTCGAGACGAGGCCCACCTCGATATGGTCGGGATCGCGGATCGCGTTGGCCGTGCGGATGGATGTTTCCAGAAGCCAGCCCTCGCGGGTCTTGCGGTCGAGCCCCGCCCACACGTGGGCGTGGATGATCACCAGTTGCGACACGAATTCCAGCGTCGAGAAGGCCGTGAGGTGGAAGCCGCCGGCATCGGTGGGCGAGACGAACGTCGATGTCATTCCCACCACCGCCCGGAGGCGGTCGCCGTCGATCTCGACCTCGCGGATGGCCCATGTTTCCGCGCGGCGGCCGGCGGTGAGGTAGGGGGAAAGAAAAGGGGCGATCGCGTCGGGATCGAGCCGGCGGGCGGTGGAGGGGAGGGGTTCCATCAGTCAGTGCAGTTCCGGGGGAGAGATCATCATCCGCTCGATGTCGGCGAGAGCAAGGGGTGCGAGTTGCCGACCGTGGTGACAGACCTCTCCCCAACCGTGGCGACGCGCGCGCCCTCCCAACCGTGGTGACAGACCTCCGGTCTGTCGAGATATTTAGTCACAGACCAGAGGTCTATCTGTCCGTGGAAAAAGCCATCCATGGCCTTTTTCCACTTGGTCGACCGCAAAAAACGCCGAGGGTTTTCTGGGTCGACGGCTAGCGCATCCTGCTCAGGCAGACTTGTTCCACAGTCTGCTATGCCACGTTGGGGCATCACAGACCAGAGGTCTATGCCACGTGGGGCCGCCCCATCATCCGGTTGATTTCGGCGATGGGAAGGGGCGTGAGCCGCCGTCCGGGGAGCATGGCCGCCAAGGGCCGCCACCGCGGATCGTCGTCGCGCACGACGATATCCCCGGCGCACATCGCCGCGAGAAACCTTGCCACGCCGAGCCACGCCGGCCAGGCGGCCGCGTGGGCCGGGCCGCCCACGAGCACGAGCCGGTCGCAGCGATCGCACGGCAGGCCCGTGCGCAGCACGCGGTCGTCTTCGACGAACAGGATCACCCCGCGCACGCGGCGGTCGAAAAACACCGCCTCGCCGCCGACGAACAGGTCGAGCGGCCCCGGCATGATCGTCGTGGCCCCGAGAGTGGCCCCCGACCGCGAGACCCATCCGGTGGGCTCGCCACGAGCGGTCAATGCCGCGGCAAACGCGGCGGCCCATGGCGCCTGCTCGGGCGTGCCCACCACCACGGTGACAGGAATGCGGCCCGTGCCGCGGATGAGCCGCTTGAGGATCAGTTCGGGAAGGGTCGGCCAGAGTTGCGGCTGGGCGTTCACCTCGCAGATCCCGGCGCCGCCTTCGAGCCACGACCGCGCGATGTCGGGGATGATGAGATCGATGCCGGCGAGATCGAGCCGCAGGGCCTCCGCGGCGCGCACGGCCAGTTCGCGGTTGTCGGGATGCACGCGATCCAGCACGCCCTCGGCGGTGCCGCCCATGGCCACGTTGGCGGCCCGTCGCAGCCGCACGAACCGGCCGGCCTCGGGCACGGCATCGGGAGTGAGGCCCTGCCGCGCCAAAAGTTCGCGGGCTTCCTCGTCGAGCGGGATCTGCTTGAGGAGCGTCGCGACCGCGGTCGGATCCCGCTTGGGATCGGCGTTGAGGCGTTCGAGGAGCGTGGCCACGGAGTGCACGCCGTCGCCCGTCACGCCCCCCGGCGTGCGTTGGGAGGCCCAGATCACCTCGCCGCGGTGCACCTGCAGCCGGTAATCGGTGCCCGGCACGAACCGCTCCACGAGCACGCCCCGCGAAAGCCGGAGGACGGCGGCGGCGGCGGCGCGGACGGCGGCGGGAGAATCGAGGTCCACCGCCACACCCTTGCCTCCGTCGCGGTCCACCGGCTTCACCACGACCGGGTAGCCGATCCGGCCCGCCGCCATCACGGCGTCGTCGATCGTCGCCACGACCTCGTGATCCGGCACGGGCAGGCCGGCCCGCCGCAGCACCACGGACGCAGCGTATTTGTCGCGGGCGAGCGAAGCCGCGATCCATGCCGATTGTTCGGTGGCAGAACTGTCGAGCCAGTGGGCAGCGGCGGCGTTGCCGAACTGGTAGACGTTGCCGCACACGCGTCGCCAGGGGATGCCGCGGCGGTCGGCCGCCTCGAGGAAGCGGAGCGTGTTCATGCCCTGGGGGGCGACGGCCCGCAGCCGCGCGAGGAGCGGGGCGAGCCGCGTGGCGAAGGACGTGGTGGCCTGGTCGGCGAGTGCCGCGGATGCGACATCGACCACCCACCTCAGGGCATCGCCGGCTTCGTGCTCGCAGCCGTCGAGGATGGGCACGGCGATCAGGTGGCGGCAGGCGATGCTCGGTGCGTCGGCCGGCTTCTCGGAAACGAAGCCGGCGGTGGTCGTTGGCCAGCCACCAGCCTGCTGCACGCGCTGGTTCCACGCAAGAAGCCGGTCCAGCGGGGCGACGATGCCCTGCGGCAACGCGGCGGCCTGCGGCTCCGTCGCCGGTGCGGTTCCCAGCAAGGGCAGAAACGCTGCGTCGAGCCGCGCCACCTGCTCTTCTGCCGACGTGGCTGGGAGGGAAACAACGAGCGACGCATGGAGGCTCGGCCGACCGAGGCCGGGCATGCAGCCGGGAACGAGCGTGATGCGGCGCTCGAGATCGATCGGCCTCATCGGCATATCGCAGGTGCTCCGCGGGGCCCGGAACGGTGCCCCAAGCGGGGCAACCACCGTCTATTCGACGATGGCGGTGCCCCAGAGATGCGGCTTGAGCCGGATTTCCTCGGGCACGTCCGACACCGTGCCCGTCTCCTTGTTCGACCAGTGTACGCGTTCGGAGATGCCCGAGCCCGACTCATTGGCGAAGAGAATCCCGAGGTCGCACCGCAGCCGCGTCTGCGGCCCCGGCGTCGCACCGAACGTCTTCCAGGGGAAGGCCGCCTCGACGGAATAGCCTCCGGGCCGCTTGGTGATGGCGATGTCGGCCGTGTCGAGAACGTCGATCGCGTCCACCTTCACCTCGCCGACGGGCGACGCGAAGGTGTGTTTCTTGTCATCCGGCGTGCCGGGCACGGCGTAGCGATAGAGCACGGCGATCGGCTTCCCCTGCAGCCTGGTGATCACGAGCCGCACGTCGCCCGGGGCCGGCGCCGCGTCGGCCGCGCGGTCGGGGCCGAGTTGCACGTCGACCGAGTCACCGGAGCGGAAGAGCATCTTCGGCTCGTCCCCGCCGTTCACGAGGTCGTCGCGGCCCTGCACGTCGAAGGCACACAACAGGTTCGTGCCGTCGGAGCGGAGCGCTCCCCGGCCGACGTGGCCGGCATTCCCCTCGATCGCCACGAAGTCGGCGGCCTGCCAGTCGGAGAGGTCGCCATCGACGCTGGCCGTACCGCGGCTGATACGGAGCTCTTTGCCGGCCCGCGCCGCGGTCTGCGCCGCGGCTCCGGGGGCAGCGGTCGCCCGCGGCCCGAGCGTCACGCTGCCGGCGAACCGCTCGATCCCCGTCAGCCCGTCGACGCGCACCACGCTGTTGTGGTTGTGGCCGACGACGAGAAAAACGCGGCCGTCGTCGACCTGCGACAGCGCGCCGCCGAAGTGCTCCTGCTGGAGCGATGCCCGGGCCACGCTCATGCCCCGCTTCGCCTCGGGAAAATTGAAGCCCCCGGTGCCCTCGCGGTTGTCGTGGAAGAGCTGGGCCACGAACAAGCCGTCGGTCGTGAAGATGTAGACCTGCCCGCGGTTGGTCTGCACGGCAAAGAAGTCGCCCAGGTTCGGCAGCGACCCTTGGCCCATCACCTCCAGCGATCCCACGATGACTCCCGGCGCGATCGGCGGGGAATTTTTGTTGGAGTTCACGCCGTAGCAGGCGTTGTTGCCCTCGGGGTAGGCCCACCGCGGTCCGCCGCTGCGGGGCTGCACGCCGATCACGGGGCCGACCTCGATGATGCGGTCGTCGCGGGTGAGCCCCAGGGCGTGATACTTGTGTCCGTTCAGCCACCGCGCGTCGCCCATGGCCTCTGGCGTGGGCCGGGTGTGGGCGAACGAATAGATCGGCACGCCGTCGCCACGAATTTCCACCGGCGCGAGGCAGAGATTTGGAAACTGCAGGGCGAGGTCGAAGCCCACGTTCTGCCCCCAGGCGTATTCGATCTTCAGGCCTTCGGGGCCGAGTTGAATCTCGTCGGCTTGCGGTGCGCCGTCGGCGTCGAGGTCGGACCACACAAAGGCCCGGCCGGCGAGCGGTGGATTGCCCAGGGCGGCGCGGATGTCTTCCCGCTGCAGCGGGCTCCATTCCTCCGCCTTACCGGCGGCGGCCACGGGCACCGCGCGGTCATCGCGGTAGAGTGCCACCTCCATACAGCCGTGATACCAGGTGTAGAAGCCGTGCGGCTCGGCGACGAGGTAGAGACGGTCGCCGACGTAGATCGGCCGATCATACATCGTGCCCCGGGAGAGGATGTTCTTGATTCGATCCTTGCCGGTGGTCCAGTCGACCTCAAACTCCATCGTCTCGAAGAAAAACCGCTGGGGCTGGCGGGGATCGATGTGCGTCATGCCGCCGCCATACGGGGCGGCACCGATGAAGAAACGATCGAGCGCGGGCTGGGGCCCGTCGAGTTTCCACACCGACACCTTCTTCGGGTAACTCTCGTTCTCCGCCACCCACAGCCGGCCGGTCGAGTCGAACGCGAGGCCCAGCGGACGCGACATGTGCCGCGGGTCGTAGGGGCCGACGGCAAGGCCGCCCGGCTCGCCGACGCTGCCGATGAAACTGCCGTCGGCGGCGAACCGCTTCACGACATGCTCGCCGGGATCGGAGACGAAAATATCGCCCTGGGTGCTGCACGCGAGGTCGCCGGCTTCCGTGAGGTGGTCGGTGATCAGCGGCGTGGTCTCGCCGGTGTCGGTGTTCAACACCACCACCTGGTTGTCGCTCACCGCCAGCAGCCGTCCGTCTGCGCCGAAGCCGAGGTTGCCCAGTGATGGCACGGGGATCTCGCGCACGAGGCGCCGGCTCGCTCCGTCGTACACGGCAATCCGCCGGCCAAGATCGGGAGGCACAGCTGGATCGTCGGGGCCGGTGCCCAGCAGGATCACGCCCCCCAGGCCGCAGGTCGTGCGGGCCTGGCCCGTCCGTTTTTTGACGTCGGCATTCTGGTCCACGGCCGGCTCGGTGACCACGATCCGCACGCCACTCACGCTCCGCGGCTTTGCGAAATCGGCGGTGATGCAGCCGAACGGCTCCCGGTAGAGGAACTTGTTCTGCAGTCGGCCGCACCGCTCCCACGGGCCGCCGGGGTCGCGTTGCACCTCGACCTCCGCGGCCAGGAAGAATGGGTCGCGCACCGCCAACGCCCTGATCGCCCGTCGTCCGCCGAGTTGCATTGTGTAGATCGCCGGCGCGTTGGGGCTGATGTCGGCGTGTTGCACGTTCTCCCAGCCGCCCCCAGCCACCACCTCGCCCGCCGAAACGGTGACCTGTGGCGTTCCCCCCACGCTCCTGAATCCAGGCTCCATCATCCGGAGGCCCGCAAACCGCTTCGGCGGGTCGGTGCCGGCCGCGTATGGTGCTTGGGCCGCCGTCACCTTCCAGGGCTCGACGGCGTCGAGCACGCGCACGCGCAGCGCCCGTGTCTTGATGCCGCCGGGAGCGGTGTAGACCTTGAAGGCGGGGTTCGAGAGGTCGGCTTGGAGCGGCACCCAATCCGCGTCCTTCGCCGGGTCGCCCGGGTAGGTGGCATCGGCAGCGAGCGCCGCCACTTCCAGCGCGTGCGGTGAGAGAATCGTGCCGATCTGCTGCGGTTCATTCCACGCGATCCGCAGAGGCTGAGCCGTATCTGCGGGCAATGGCCAGGTGATCCACGGCTGCCGCGGCTCGATGAGGCCGAGAATGCCGGCCGCTTGGTTGGCCGGGAGCCCGGCCAGTGTGGTGGCGGATGAGTCGAGCGCCGCGGCGGGAATGCGGGCTGCCGTGCAATCGGTGAGCGGCCCGTCGAAGGCGGCATACACGAGGCCTTCGCGGGCTGCCAGTCCGCAGAGCCCGCCGCCTCTGCCGCCAAGGCCGGTGGTATGGCTCTGCCGCATCACGAGCTTGGTCTTGAAGGTCTGCGGATGGATGCGATAGACGCGGGTCTCCTTGCCGATCCAGCCCCCCTCGCCGGCGATGTAGGCATGCCGGCCGTCGCTGGCCACGCAGGACGCGCCGCAGAGGTCCAGCCAGCGGGCACCCCAGAGCTTCTCGCCGGCCAGATCGACGGCGAAGATGCTGTGGCCACTTTCGGCCACGGGGCTGCCGATGAACATCACGTCGCCGACGGCCGCCACGTCCTTCGGGGCAGCATGGTCGCTCGCCCAACCGCCTGGCCGCAGTCGCGGTTCGCCGCTGTCGACCGTCCACCACGGCGGCTTGCCCGGGTTGTAGATCGTGAACTCGTAGATCAGGCCGAGCGGCGGCGTGACCGCGGCCTTGTAGCGGTAGGTGCCCGGGGCCACCGGCCTGCCGGCGTCGTCGAGGCCGTCCCACGGCTCGGCGTGCTCGCCCGCTGCCCGCTCGACGGTGGCGAAGAGGTTGCGCACGCGGTTGCCCTGCTCGTCGTCGATGGCGATCGCCACCTTGCCGGGGCGGTCGAGCGAGTAGGTGATCGTGGCCGGTGCGGAGGGCTCAGCGCCACGGGCGGTCGCCATGCAGGCCGACACCACGCTGAATATCACCGCTGCCGCGCGCATGAAAAATATCACGGAGAGCCGACCTCGATGCCGCCCCAGCGCTGCGGCGCGAGCCGCACCTCGCTGGGCACGTCGTCGACGATCGCCGTTTCAGTATTGAAAAGATAACGTCGGCGGATCGTCCGCGATCCCGACGGGTCGGAAAACAACACTCCCATGTCGCCCCGCAGTTGTTCCCCCTTGGCCGGCGGCTTCATCCCCAACTCCGCCCACGGCACGGCGACGACGAGCACATACCCCGATGGCGTGCGGGCCAGTTGCGGCGCGATGCCGGCGAGTTTTGCCACGCGACCGAACGACTCCCGGCCGACGGGTGATTCGTAGGTCTCCGGGCTGGCCGGCATGCCCGCGGGAGTCTGCGGCCACATGGCCACGGCGACGGCATCGCCCGCGGTGCCGTGGGGCGCGACGAAGAGCCGCACCACTCCCGTGCCGTCCGCGCGGCCAAGCTGCAGATCGACGGCATCGCCCCCCTTGAACACCATCTTCCAGTCGGTGGCCCCGTTTTTCCACGGGCTGGGATCGTCCACGCGGTAGAGCGTGTAGAGGTGGGCATCGTCGGCGCAGAGCCCCACCGCCGCCGAAGCCTTCTCGTCGAGTTCGATGCGCTGCATCGCGGCTGCGGGAAACGCGGCTGCATCCGCCGCGGGCGGTCCGGCGACGTGCGCGATCCGGAGGGTCGTCGGGCCCGCCGGCTCGGCGTCGTGGTTCGCGGCCCGCGCCGCCGCCAGCCGCGTGGCTTCGGCCGCGGTCAGTTCGACCGTGCCGCCGTCGAAGCGGCGGACGTTTTCCAGCCCCTGGATCTCCAGGATGCGGGCATCCACGTCGCCGCAGAAGAGATACACCTTCCCCGTCCGCGGGTGCTTGAAGAAGAAGCCGGAGAAGTTCTCGATGAAGAAGGTGTCGAAGCCGGGGGGCAGCCCCTTGCCCTTGTCCTCGGAAATCTTGTCGATGAACAGCCCGTCATCGGAGAGCAGGCCGTAGTAGCCGCGGTAGCAGCCGATGCACACGATCTCGCCTCCCTGCTCCGGCGGCATGGCGGCCTCGCCGGCGATCCGCACGGCCCCCATGAGGTCGCCCGGACCTGCCAGCCGCTGGTCCTTGATCGCATAGAACACCTTCACGTTCGGATACCGCCAGAGGATGTCGCCCGCGCGGTTGAAGCGGAAGATGCCGTCGCCGCCGCCACCATCCGGAATGCCGCCGAACTTCGTGTCGGGCAGGCTGGCGATGGCGTAATAGTCCGACCAGCCGCTGGCCAGCGACGGCCAGACATCCATCCAGTTGGAATATTTCGTCATCGGCCCTGTTCCGGTGACGATGGGCGGGGCCTCGGCGGCGGTCGGATAGTCGGGGGCGCCCGACGGCGACAGGCCCCGCGGCTGGAACAGCTTCCTGTCGCGGATCAGCGTCGCGTCGGGGAAGAACGTGCCGCCGAACTGGAAGACGTTGTTGCCTTTGCCTTCGACCTTCAGCAGCGGCGCGAACTCGGCGTCGCCCCAGGCGAACACGCCCCCGTGGCCGTTGGAGGCGAACGGCTTGCCGGCAAACCGGCTGATCGTGAAGGTCGCCCCCATGAAGCCATAGCCCGCCTCGCTGCCCGGCAGCGGCGAGGGGCCCGTGCCCGCGCGGTAGATGGTGGCATCGGGCCGCGAGGTGCCCGCGTCATAGTCGACGATGAATCGGCAGTTGTGCAGATACACGTGCTCCGGCTTCTCCGGGTCGGCCGCCATCATCACGGCGTAGGCGGCGGCGCCGAAGAACTCGCGCAGAAACTCCCCCGAGGCCGCGTTCCACTGACTGATCCGGCGGGGCATGGCGTCGTCTTCGGCCACCCACAGCCGGTCGCGGGTGTCGATGCAGATGCCTGCCGGACGCAGCA
>JBIIIP010000100.1:0-11204 GCA_044234625.1 Pirellulales bacterium
CCTCCCTCCTTGCCGATCGTGCGAAGCGGCCTGCCCTCGGTGTCGTGCACCACCACGCACTGGCGATCTCCCTGACAGGCCACGTACACGCGGCCCTGCCCATCGACCGCGATGCCTGTGGCTGCGTCGAGGCCCTCTGTGATGAAGGGCCGCGGTGGCGCTTCGCCGGCGGGATCGACGGCATGCACCCGCCCGGCCGCCACGGCGTAGAGCCGCTTCCGCGCGGCGTCGTAGGCGAGGTGGCCCGCGCCGGGCAGATCCCACGACTTCACGGGCGCGAACGACTTTTTGTCGAGGGCGATGATTTTTCCGGGCTTCGCCACAGACACATAGAGGGCCTCGGGGCCGGCGGCGAGACCGGCCACGCCGCTGCCAGCGTTCGGCCAGTCGCCCACCTTCAGGTCGACGCGGTCGCCCGGAAACGTGGTCGAACCGCCGGTGGAGGCGTTGTTCACGAGAATGCCGCCCGACGAGGCGGTGTAGACGCGGCCACCGTCGTAGGCGACCGCGATGTAGTGGCCTCCGAATGGCAACTTGTAGCCCCATTGTTTGCGGCCCTCGGCATCGACGCCGATCAGCGCGAAGCCGGCTTCCCCACTCGTCCACAGGAGGAATGCCTGGCCGTCGGGCCCCGCGGCGGCCGAGACCGGATTGCCGTGGTCTCCGCCCCAACTGCCGCGGCCATCCGCGGTGATCCATGGGGGCGTGCCGGCATTCATCACGCTGGTCACGAAGCGGGGAGTGATCCCCGGGTGCGTGAGAGCCTTCACACGGTAGCGGCCCGGCGCGACGGCGTTGCCGTCGTCGTCGAGACCGTCCCAATACTCCGTCGCTTCACCGCGCGGCCGCCGCGCCTTGGCCAGCAGGGTCCGCACGCTCCGGCCCGCGGCATCGGTGATCGCCAGGCTCATGAAACCTTCTGCGGGATTGATGACGGGCACGGGCAGACCCCAGGAGGGCGCGTCGGCCCGGCCCATGCGGTCGCGTTTGCGCTCCACTGCGACCTGCTCGGCCAGCCGCGCAGCCGCATCCACCGCGGAGGCGAACCGCAGCTCGCCCCACAGATGCGGCCGCTTGTACATCGCGTTCTCTTCGCGAGTGATGCAGTCGGAAAAGGCGGCCACCTCGTCAGCGAAAATGCTGAAGTGCGGCTCGACGACGGTGCGCCACGAGGCCCCCGCGTCGGCCCGTGCCCGGAGGAGATCCCACGGCATGAGCAGTTCAAATGTGTAACCGCCGGGGCGGGCCGCGTACTTCAGCCGGGAGTCGGCGCCCGTCAGCGTCACGGGCTCGGTGAAGTCGGTGCCGTGGCGCACATCCACCGCGGGCAGTTCCCGCTCCGTGAACTGCCACCACGTCCAGTGAGAAAACTTCCCGTTGGGCGTCTGGAAGCGCATCTGCATGGCGTCGCCCCGCCAGCCGCGAAACGGATCGCCCAGCGGATTGATCTCGTTTTGCAGCGGCGAATCGTCGGTCACGTCCATGGCAACGAACAAGCCCTCGTCTCCGTAGGCGAGCGCAAAGCGGCAGGCCCGGAGGTCGCGGCTGTCCGGGTCCTGAAAGATCGTCTGAAACGCCTCGGCCCGCCATTCGCCGAGGTCGCCGTCGACCGTGATCGGCCGCGTGGTGACGGCCGCCGTGGGATAGGCGGTCACGTGGTCGAGCCGATGGGCCGCGAGTTGGTCCGCCGCTCGCGCGTCACCGCTCGACGCCACCCACAGGGCCGCCCACGGGACTACGCACAGGACGGCGCAGGCTTTCTTCAAACGACGCTTGGAGGTTGCTGTCATGCACGAAATCCAAGAACGGCCGCCGCCGGATCGAGCCGCAAGCCGTCGGATGTCAGTTGGCCGAGGCCTTGCCCGCTGGCCCCGTCAGAACCGGCAGCAGCACGAGCGACACACCGCCCCCCAAATCGCGGGCCTCGCCCGCTGGATTCACGTCGGAATAGACTTCGATGCCGGCATCGCGGGCCTTGTCCCAATAGAGAACCTCGACGGGATAGATGCCGGCCTCGGAAAACTCTGCCCGCCCCATGTACCCGGCATTCTGCGGGCCGTACCATCCGCCTTGGTTGTGGGAATGCACGACCACTCCGCCGATCGAGATTTCCGCGCCGTCGTCGGCAGGGATGCGAAACGAGAATGTGCCCGCCTGCGGCACCTCAATGAACCCCCTGAACACGAAAATGTTTCGCGAACTCATCGTGGCGGCGAGCGGGCCCTCCGTGTCGCCGTCGTCACCCTTCAGGAATTCCCCCAGCGTTGAGTCTTGCGCCGCGACGACGACGCCCTCGAAGCCGGGCGGGAAATCGATGCTCGTGGATTCGAGCGGCGCTATGGCATCGGGCTTCCGCCCGGAGACGAAGTCGGCTGCGATATCGCGCGAATCGATGCCGGGCGTTCCCACGGGACGAATCCTGGCGAAGTTGAAGTATTCGGCCTGCAACGGACGCACATCTTCCATCGTCACTTTGGCATCGGGCGGAATCGGTGCGGCCTGCGGTTCATCGCCGGCCACCGTGCCGCGGCCAACGGCGAGCAAGGCTCCGATCACAAGAAACGATGCGATGCTGTGTTTGCCACGGAGCGGAGAACTGACTTCGGGTCGCATTGGATTTTCCCGGAGGAAGGAGGATTCGCTGACCGTCAGGATTCCCGAGTCAACGGACAATCTCCGCAGTTTTAACCGAGACTAGACGTGGGGCGAGAATCAGTCAAATCCTCCGAGAGCAGGATGCCGGTGGCGGCAGACCTGGGGATGATGGTTTTCCCCGACACGGCCCTCAGGCTGATCCAGCGGGCCGGTACCATTGCCTGCTGGGCGTGTTGAATGGGGAAGTTGCGATACCTCATGTTCATAAGACGTCATCGGTGCATGCGACCGAACCATGCAGCCGCTTGCGGCGTGCTCGTGTGGCTGGGCCTTGCGCTGCCTGCGGCCTGCCTGCCCCCCGCATCGGTGGCTGCTTCCCCGGAGCCCGAATTGCCGCTGCAGCGCATCATCGACGTGCAGAGGCTGCCCGCCGAGGCCTTGGGTTCCACCCTGCCGGTTCGCGTGCGCGGCGTCGTCACGTTTCGCGGCGAAGCCAAGATCGTCATCCAGGACGAAACCGGCGGCATCGTCGTCGACTTTGCCGCGGCGGCACAGATGGGCCTGTGGGCGAAGCCCGAATCGCCGGCTGGCATCGAACTGGGCAACGAGGTCGAAGTCATCGGGCTTGCGTCGATTCCGTTCATCGCGCCGGGATTGTGGCCGCGCGAGGTCGTGAACCACGGGCCCGGCAGGCTGCCCGCGGTTCGCAAGACCGATGCGGGGCGTTTCTTCGGCGGGGCCGACAGCTGCATGGTCGTGGAGTTCTCCGGCGTCGTCCATCGCATCCTCGATTCCGATGGCTATTGGCGGATCATTTTGGAGGCCGATGCGCGGCGATTCTCCGTGTTCGTCTCGAAAACGGTGCTCGCCCAGGCGCTGGGCCTCGGGGAAGAGAACGCCTCCATCGCAGGTCTCACCGACAGGCTCGTCGATGCCGTGGTGCGGGTCGCCGGCCCGTCCGTGTCGAGGCCCAGCACCCGCGGCGGCTCCTTCGAGCCGCAGGTGAATGTGTCGCTCCCCGAATGGTTCACGGTGGTCGAGCCGCCCGCGGGGCCGGCTTTCGCGGCGCCGTTCCTCCCCATCAGCATGCTCTCACGGCAGCATTTGGGGCTGCGGCCGGGGCACCGGCTGCGCACGAAGGGCGTTGTCGCCCACGCCGTGCCGGGCCGGCTGGTGTTTCTCGAGGGTGGTTGGGCCGGCGTCCGCGTGGAGACGGAGTCGCCCGAGCGGCTGCGACCGGGTGACGAGGTGGAGGTGGCCGGTTTTCTCGCGTGGCGCGGGCCAGAGGTGGGCCTGACCGATGCCGTGGTGCGAAAAAACGCCAGCGTGGCGGCGCCTGCGCCGATCAGGCTCCAGAAGCCCTTCGTCTCATCCTTCCCCCCAGCCGGTAGCCGGCTCGTGCAGATCGAGGCCTCGCTCTTGGACGTGCGGACGACTCCTGAAGGCGGCGAGCTGACGCTGGCGGCCGATGAAGCGCAGATCAACGCGGTCGTTTCTCCGGAAGTGTTTTCCGGTGTCCGTGATCTGCAGCCCGGCAGCGTGCTGGCCGTCACCGGGATCGGCGAGGTGTCGTGGCGGTTCGACACCGACCGCTGGCCCGTGCAGACGGTCGATGCGATGCGACTCCTCGTTCGCTCTCCCACCGACGTGCGCGTGGTCGAGCCGGCCTCCTTCTGGTCGCCCGCGCGGCTGACGGGCCTGGCCCTCGTGCTGGCGGGGGGCGTCGCCGTGTCGTTGGCCTGGGTCGCCGCGCTCCGCCGCGAGGTAAGGCGGCAGTCGGCGCTGGCGGTGGCGGAGGCGATGGCGCGGCGGAGGGCGAGCGACGAATACGAGGTCACGCTCCGCGAGCGCGGGCGGATTGCGGCCGATCTCCACGACACGCTCCTGCAGACGATCACGGGCATCGGGTATCAGCTGCAGTGCTGCGCGTCCGATGCCGCCGCGGTGCCGTCGGCCGCGCCCGAACACATTCGCGTGGCCCAGTCGCTCGTGGGCCATGCCTCGCGGCAGCTGCGGAGCACGGTCTGGTCGCTGCGGTCGATGCCCGATCCGCGGCAGCCGTTCGCCGACGCGGTGGGCGACATGGCGCGGCTGCTCGCCGCCGGCCAGGGGGTGAAGATCGACGTGCTCGTGACGGGGGCTCCGGTGGCGGTTCACGAGACGGTGGCCAGGCAGCTGATGTTCATCGTCCAGGAAGCGCTGCTCAACGCCATGCATCACGGCAAGGCGGCGAACGTGGTGATCAGTGTCGCGTTCGCCGCGGACGGGGCGGCGGCTGAGATCTCCATCGCCGACGATGGCTGCGGCTTCGTGCCCTCCCACGCGACGGGGCCGATGGCCGGGCACTTCGGCATCCAGGGGATGCGGGAGCGGGCGGAGTTGCTCAACGGCACGTTCACTCTCGACACCGCGGTCGGCCGCGGCACGACGGTGACGGTGAAGGTGCCGATGCCGGGGCACGCCCCGGCGTTGTCTTGGACGGATGATATCTCCACGGAGTCTGCCGCATGAAGAACAAGCCGACGATCCGCGTGATGGTGGTCGACGACCATCCGGTCATCAGGCAGGGGCTCGCGCGGCTGCTCGCGATGGAAGAGGATCTGGCCGTCGTGGCGGAGGTGGCCAGCGGGAAGCAGGCGGTCGCCGAGTGGCCGGCGTGCCGCCCCGACGTGGGTCTCATCGACCTGATCATGCCGGTGATGGACGGCGTCGAGACGGCCAAGAAGATCCAGCGGATCGATCCGGAGGCCCGCATCGTGATGCTCTCGTCATCGGAGAATGGCGTCGACGCCGTCCGCGCCGAGCGGGCGGGTGTGGGCGGCTACGTGACCAAGCAGTGCGACGCCCGGGAGATCGCCGCGGCGATTCGCGAGGTGTATGCCGGCCGCACCCAGGTTCGCCGCGGACGGCTGCTGGGCCCCGATCGTGAGGTGTCGAAACTGCTCACGGCGCGGGAGCGCGACGTGCTCATGCTGCTCCGGCATGGGCTGTCGAACGTCGAGATCGGCCGGCGGCTGGCGATTTCCGACCTGACCGTGAAAACCCATCTCCGCGGGCTCATGACCAAACTCGGCGTGACCGACCGGACGGCCGTGGTGGCCCGGGCCTTCGACCTCGGCTTGTTGCGGGTCGGCCAGCCCTGACCGTCCGTGGAAAAAGCCATCCATGGCCTTTTTCCCCACTCATGGGCCCAAGCTTCCGATCGGGATGACGGCGACACCGTCGCGGCGCACGTATCCGAATCCATTGCCCGTGATTACGGCAAGCACGGCAGGCTCGCCGCACTTCTTCGTGTCGATCCGTTCGGCGAATCGCCGCAGCGTTTCGCTTGCCTCGTCAATCGCGGACTGC
Organism: Pirellulales bacterium; assembly: GCA_044234625.1. Lineage (GTDB taxonomy): Bacteria > Planctomycetota > Planctomycetia > Pirellulales > UBA1268 > CACORA01. The sequence continues at coordinate 5,947 of JBIIIP010000100.1, forward strand.
CCCATCTTCACCTCGAAGGCGCCCCACCGACCATCGCGAGCTTCCACGATCGCATCGACTTCCAGTCCGGTGTTGTCGCGGTGATGAAAAACATCGGCATCGGAGGCCTGGGCGTACACCCGCAGATAACGAATCACGAGCGACTCGAATAACAAGCCGAACAGTTCCATGTCGGAGAGCAGTCGCTCGGGCGAGGCCCGCAGGCTTGCCACGGCCAGTGAAGGATCGACGAAGCGACGTTTCGGCCCCCGCCTGAGCCTCGATCGCGATCGCAGGTGGGGCGCCCAAGCCGGTTGATTTTCCACGATCATGAGCTGCTCGAGAGCGTCGAGATATCCGCGAACCGTATCGTCACCGATTGCGGCATCTCCCGAGCGGGCATCGGCCGCAATCGTCGCTGCTGTCGCAGACGTCGATTCGTTGCGAGCCAATGATCGAAGCAGCCTGCCGATCTTTGTCGGATCCCGGCGCACTCCATCGACCCGGCTGATATCGGCACGGCGTATTTCGTCGATGTAGCTGCGAACCGCACCGAGCGCCTCGGCGGGCGTCTTGCCGAGATTTCCGGGCCAGCCACCGACTGCGATCAACTCGGCGATCCCGGGAATTGAAAGCCCGGTATCCGGGGACTTCGAACACCTGCCGTCGAGCAACGCCGCGACCGAATTCACACCGGTGCTGCGACCGACCTCAAAGAGCGACATCGGTCGCATGCGCACCCGCGCGAGCCTGCCGGCGCCGGTGTGCCGGGTGATGTCGTCGGCGGGAACCGCGGAACCGGTCAGGATGAATTGGCCCGACTGCCCGCGGGCGTCCACTGCCCGCCGGACTTGATTCCAGATCGAGGGGACGACCTGCCATGCATCGATGAGCCGCGGCGTATTTCCTTCGAGTACCAGGGACGGCTCGATATCGGCCACTCGGCGTGCCTGCTCGTCCACATCGAGCATGACGACGCTCGCCGCCAGCGTTTGGGCGGTGGCGGTCTTTCCGCAGGCCTTCGGCCCTTCGATTACGACGGCCCCGGCGGACACCAGCCGGAGCCGCAGTTCCGCTTCGACGACGCGGGATTGTTAAGAAGCTGGCATGGCATTTATGTCATATTCCAGCGATGACGAAGCCTCCTCATCGACCAGCAGTCGTCCTTATGAAACGATTCTAACTGGCATTTTGCAATGTTTTCAGCACGGCTTTTGCAACACTCCAGAGCCCCCGCCCGCCGCCATGGGCGAGCCCCGGGGCGGGGGCTATAGTTAAGGGAGTCAAGGATTTCCCGCGACCCCGCATCCAAGCACATGGCGGTCATGGCCAAGTTGTCGCGTTTTTGGGGGATGTGGCTCGCTGCGGCTGCAGCGGTTGCGGCCTGCCTGGTCGTGCCGCTGGCGACCGCGGTGGAAAAGCGAACCCCGTGGACGGCGTCAACCGTCCGTGGCTCGCCCGATCCGCCGCCGCCGCTGAAGACGCGGCTCGCGTATCCGCATCTGAAGTTCGATCATCCCACGGCCATCGTCGCCGGGCCGGGTGGGCGGCTCTTCGTGACGGAGGAGAGTGGTCGCGTTTGGTCGTTTCCCGATGATCCCGAGTGCCGCGCGGCGGATCCGGTGATCGATGTTTCCGACCTCGTCGCGCGACTCCAGCGGCGGATGGGCCGCGGGCCCGACAAGCCGCTCGCCCTGGTCGGCCTGTATGGAATCGCCTTCCATCCCGACTTCGCCACGAATCGGCAGTGCTGGGACAAGGACCAGCCGATCGTGCAGGACGGCGCCCGCGTGGTGCGGCTCACGGTCTTGCCGGGGGATCCGCCCCGGTGCGATCCCGAGAGCGAGGTCGTGGTGCTCACGTGGAGGCCCGGCGGCCACCAGGGGGGCTGCGTGGCGTTCGGCCCCGATGGCCATCTCTATATATCGACGGGCGACGCCGCCGCGCCGGTGCCGCCCGACAGCCATAAAACCGGCCAGGACGTGAGCGACCTGCTGGCATCGATCCTGCGGATCGACGTCAACCGTTCCGAAGGGGATCGCCCCTACGCGATCCCTCCCGACAACCCGCTCGTGAAGTTCGAGAACGCCCGCGGCGAGATCTGGGCCTACGGCCTGCGCAATCCCTGGAAATTCAGTTTCGACCGGCAGACGGGCGAGTTGTGGACTGGCGACGTGGGCTTCGAGATGCGGGAGTGGATCGACAAGGTGAAGCCGGGCGACAACTTCGGCTGGAGCGTGAAGGACGGCAGCGAGCCCTTGCACACCGACTGGCCCGTCGGTCCCACGCCGGTCGTGCCACCCACCATCGAGCTCACCCATGCCGATGCCGCCTCGATCACCGGGGGCCACGTCTATCGCGGTAGCCGTCTGCCGGAGCTGGAGGGGAAATACGTGTTCGGCGACTGGGAGACGCGGCGGATCTGGGCCGTCGATGCCCAGCGGCCCGACCTGGCCGGCATCCGCGATATCGTGGAGCCGACGTTGCGGGTGGTGGCCTTCGGCGAGCGCGAAGACGGCGAGCTGCTCGTGCTCGATTACGACGACGGCACGATCCACGAGTTCGTGCGCAACGACGCCACCCAAGCCCGCGCCCCCTTCCCCGACACGCTCGCCAAGACGGGCCTCTTCGCCGATGTCGCGACGCTCGCGCCGATGCCGGGCGTGGTGCCGTTCGCGATCCAGGCGGAGGCCTGGGCCGACCATGCCACCGCCGTGCGGCACGTCGCCGTGCCCGGCGACGCGGCCATCGGGCTGTATGCGAAGCCGCAGCCGATCGCCGGCTCGCAGTTTTCCCGGATGCTGCATTTCCCGGCCGACACCGTGCTGGCGAAGACGATCTCGATGGAGATGGAGCGTGGCCGACCCGAGACGGCCCGTCGGATCGAGACGCAGATCCTGCACTTCGACGGGCGGTCGTGGCGCGGCTACACGTATGCCTGGAACGACGCTCAGACCGACGCCCAACTCGTGCCCTCGGCCGGCAAGCGGATCGACCTCACCGTGGCCGACAGCGAAGCCCCCGAAGGCGTCCGCCATCAGCAGTGGGTGTTTCACAGCCGGGCCGAGTGCGTCCGCTGCCACAACCCGTGGGCGGAAAACACGCTGGCGTTCAACGTGCCGCAGATCAACCGCGAGATCAGCCGCGGCGGCACGGTGGAGAACCAGCTCGCGCGGTTCCGGCGGATCGGGCTGGTGAAAGACGAGCCGCTGCCGGCGGACCCCGCCGACGGTCCCTTCGGCAAGGAGCAATGGCCGGGGCCGGAGGACGCGCTCCCGCGGCTCGCCGATCCGCGCGATGCGACCGCGTCGATCGAGGACCGCGGCCGCAGCTACCTGCATGTCAACTGCGGCCACTGCCACCGTTTCGGCGGCGGCGGCTCCAACTCGGCGTGGCTCAACCACGAGCTGGCGTTGACCGGCATGGAAGCGATCGGCGTGCGGCCGCGGCTCGGCGGCTTCGGCATCGAGGATGCCCACATCGTCGCGCCCGGCGATCCCTATCGCTCCGCGCTGTATTACCGGATGGCGACGCCCGGCTCGGGCAGGATGCCCCACATTGGCTCGTCCGTCGTTGACGCCGAGGGCTTGGCGGTGATCCACGACTGGATCATCGGCCTGACGCCGTGGTTTGCCGAGGAGCAGACCGTGAAGAAATTGCTCGCGCTCGACGCCGACGCGGCGCTCGTGGCCGAGCGGGGCGATGCGCTGCGGCAGCGGTGGCGGATCGCGCGGGCGCGGGCGGCCCGGGCGGGCCGCGTTGATCCCAACGACGACGATTTCGCGGCGGCCGACCGGGCGCTCGCCGCGGGGGCCGACGCGCGGCGGAAGGCGTTGGCGAAGGAACGGCTGGAATTGATCAAGAAGGGGCTCGAGTCGACGAGCGCGGCCGTGATGTTTTCGCGGGCGCTGCTCGAGGGCCGGCTTCCGCCGGTGATGCGCGCCGAGGTGATCGCGGCGGCCCGACAGCATCCCGACCCGGTCACGGCGGCGCTCTTCGAGGCGCATGTTCCCCCGGCGGACCGCGTGCGCCGGCTGGGCACGGATATCGACCCGGCGGAGGTTCTGTCGCTGGCGGGGGATGCCGGCCGCGGGCGAACGCTCTTCCGCGAGTCGTCGGCCGCGCAGTGCCGCACCTGCCATGTGGCGGAGGAGGTGGGCCGCGAGCTGGGGCCGTCGTTCGCCGACATTGCCGCGCGGCTGGATCGCGGGCAGATTCTCGAGGCGATCCTCCATCCCTCCAAAAAGATCGATCCGCAATACAGGTCGTGGCTGGCGCAGCTTGCCGACGGGCGCGTCGTCACGGGCTTGTTGGTGGAGCGGAACGAGAGCCGTATCGTGCTTCGCGATGCGGAGGGGAAGGCCCAGGAGTTCGCCGCCGGGGATGTCGACGAGTTGGATCCGTCGCCGATGTCGCTGATGCCGGAGCACCAGTTCCGCGATCTCACGGCCGGGCAGGCGGCCGACATGCTCGCCTATCTCGAATCGCTCCGCCGGCCCGCCGCCACGGTTGGGACACGTGGCATAGACCTCCGGTCTGTGACTAAATAGTTCGACAGACCGGAGGTCTGTCGCCACGGCAGGGAGGGCGCGCGCGTCGCCACTTGGGGGCTGAAAATCGCCGCCACCCCTCGGGCCTCAGGTCCCCCAGGCTTTTGCCTGGAAAACCTTGAGGCGGTGAACTGTGGGATCCCGGCGAGCGTATTCCCACCGTCGGCCGGTTGGCTGAAAGGTTGAGAAACGCCCTGTAATTCGTGACTCATCCACAGGCCGGAGCAGGGTGGCGGGTCCAAAAATCTTTTGATCCCGGTCCTCCGGATGGACGAGGCGGTTGGTCAATCTCGGGGCTATTATTTGCGAAGAGGGCGGGAGAATCCGACAGTGTCGACTGGGCCGGGGTTCTGCATCCGCGCGAATCGAGGCGGTTCCATGGTCGTGTCCATGAAAGCAGTCGCGACGAACGGTGCCGCTGATCGTTCGGCCGTATCGCGGCTTCGCGCGGTGCTGCGCGGCGTCGCATGTGGCTGCGGCATGCTGCTGGCTCTGCTCGCCGTGCCAGCCCGCGGCCAGACGACCACGTGGGACGGTGGCGGCGTCATTTCCGGCACGGGAGTCTGGCAGACATCGCCGACGGCGGCGGGCGATACGAACTGGCTGGACGACCTGCTGCCGACCTCCACCGGCACGGCCGTCTTCGCGTCGGGCTATGCAGGCGCCACGATCACCGACGCGCTCCTGCCGCCGTTCACGACGGAGTTTCCCAGCGTGAGCGTGGGCTCC
>JBIIIP010000069.1:0-16250 GCA_044234625.1 Pirellulales bacterium
GTCGGCCCGAATCGTTTCCCACGCCCGGATCGCCGAGCACACCTACCGGCTCCGCGTCGAGTGCCCGACGATCGCCCCACGCGCCGTGCCCGGCCAGTTCGCCATGGTGCGGATTCCGCACCGTTGCGACCCGCTCCTCGCCCGTCCGCTCGCGTTCTACGACACGTCCGCCGACGGCCGTGAGGCCGACTTCGTCTACCTCGTGCACGGCAGGTTCACCACGGCCCTGAAAGACGTGCCGGTCGGCGACGAGGTGGTGCTCTGGGGGCCGCTGGGCAACGGGTTTTCCCCGCCGGCCGTCGATCACCTGGTGTTGGTGGCGGGCGGCATCGGCCACACGGCTCTTTTGGCCCTCGGCCGCGAGCGGCTCGGCGACGCCCGCTACGGTAGGCCGCCGCGATCCGCGCCGCGAGCCAAGAGGGTGACGTTCTGCTGGGGCGCCCGCCACGCAAGCCTGTTCGGCGACGTCGACGACTTTCGCCGAGCCGGCATGGACGTCCACCTGGCCACGCTCGACGGCTCCGCCGGCACCCGGGGCACGGTGGTCGATCTCCTCGACGCCGTGGTGGAGCCGCGCAGCGCGCAGGCCGCGGGCTCGCTGCACGTCGCCTGCTGTGGCCCGGAGCCGATGATGGCGGCCGTCACCCGCTGGGCCGCGGCCCGTGGCGTCGGCTGCGATGTCTCGCTCGAGGCGCCGATGGCCTGCGGCGTCGGCATCTGCTTCACGTGCGTGGCCCGTGTCCGCGACGCCGCGGGCGGCTGGGACTACCGGCGGACCTGCGTGGAAGGGCCGGTGTTCGACGGGGCGGCGATCGAGTGGTGATCAGCCCTTGGCTTTCGCACCGCCGCCTGCCGAAGCGGCCTTGAGGCGGGCGGAGAGCCGCGACTTGATCCGTGCGGCGCGGTTGCGATGAATCGTGTGCTTCGCCGCCGCCTGGTCGACCGTCTTGGCGACCGCCCGGAGATGATCCTTGCCAGCGGCGACATCCCCGCCGGAGATCGATTCCAAGACCTTGCGGACGTTGGTCTTGATCTCCGACTTGGTCGCGCGGTTGCGCTCGCGGTTGCGAAGATTCTGCCGATGACGTTTCTTGGCGCTGGCCGAGTGGGGCATTCCGGATCCTTCAATCAGATGGCGAGGGATGATCAGGCGGGGAAACGATGACCGGGGCCGCCGCCCGCGGCATCACGATTCTTCCTTCCCTTTATCGCCGAGCGCGGCGAGCTTGTCCAGACGTTGGGCCACGTCCCGGTAGCCAAAGTCGAGTCCGGCGAGGATGGAGAGGTATTTTTGTGCGGCATCGACGTCGGCCATGCCGGCCGCCAGGACACCCGCGCGGTAGAGGGCCCGCTTGCGGAGGTCCAGTTCCCGATCGGTGAGCGTATCGACGGCGGTCTGATAGTTTCGCATCGCCAAGGGATACTGCTTGATCTTCTGGAAACATTCGCCGAGCTCCAGCGAGACGGCCCCTCGGCGGCGCACGTCCTGCTGCACTTCCTGGAAGTGCCGGATGGCTTCGGCATGACTTCCGGCGGCCTTGAGCCGCATCGCAAGTTCGTACCGCCAGGTCAGGTTTTCCGGATACCGCTCCGAGCGGGCCGAATAGACGTCGATTTCCTGCTTGAGCTGCGTTGCCTTCAATTGCTCGAGGGTCGCGCGGGTCGTTTCGTTGTCGTCAGCCTCGACACGCTTCTCGGCGATGTGGACGCGGTGCCGCGCCCAGCGGAGCTGTCGATCCTCCAGATGCTCGCGGACCTTCAGGTCGTTGCCCGACGCGGCGAGCGCGCGATGCAGCAGCCGCTCCGCTTCCTCCGCCGTCCGGTCGCGTTCGAGAATGTCGGCGAGCTCCAGGTAGGGCTCGATCACGGCGGGGTTTTGCCGAATCGTCTCCTCGAGCTCCGCCGCCCGATTTCCCGGCGCGGGTGGCGGCTCGGTGCCGCCCGAAGCCGTGGCTGCCGCCGCGGCCGGCCTGGCGGTCGTGCCCGGCCGCCCGGTCATGCCGTGTCCGGCCACGATCGTCTTCTCGACTTGAAGGCGGGCAATCTCCCGCTGGGACTCCTCGCCCATCCCCTTGAGGTTCGACACCCGCACCCAACAGGCGATCGCCTGGTCGAATTCACCATGGTCGGCGAGGAACTTGGCGCAATGGCGGTTGACCTCGGGGTCGGTCGGGGCCGCGTCGAGCGCGCATTTCAGGTACACGCGCTGCGTCTCGTAGAACTGCAGCTGTCCGCAGGCGTCGGCCATCGCGAGGAGCGTGCCGGTGTCGTTCGGCGACGACTTCAATGTCTGCAGCCCCTGCTTGAGCAGTTCGCGCCACTGGGCGTTGGTGGCCAGTTTCTTCAGCCCGGCCCGCGCCCCGGCTGACCACAGCGATCCCAGCCCGACCCCTTTCCGGATGCCATGCTTCTTCCTGAGCATGGCCATCAGGCTCTGCAGGTAGATCGCGTTGCCGAGGTCGCCGGCCACGCAGATGCCGAACATCTCGATGGCGTAGTCGACGTTGGTGGCGGCGTTTTGCGTGCCCGTCTGGAAGCACTTCTGCAGGCGGGCCCGCTCCGCTGGAGACACCTGCGATCCGCTCGCGACGGCAGGGGGGGCGCCGCCGCCGGAGGAAGCCGGTGTAGACTCGGTCGTCATGGGTGGCCGTGCGTGCCCGTGTGGATGCGTGCCGAAGAAGACGATGTTACTGGAAGTGTAGTGATCGACAGCCGCCCCCTCAAACCGGCTGCCGCATCCGCGGCGGTCGCTCAACCCGACGCCATGCCTCACCATTCCGAGAAGCGTGCGCGAGGCCGCGTGGTGTTCGTGGGGGCGGGTCCGGGAAGCCCCGATCTGATGACCGTCCGGGCCGCCACGTGGCTGCGGCACGCCGACGTCGTCGTGCACGACGCGCTCGTACCTCGGGAACTGCTCGATGGACTGGTCGGCACGGCCCAACGCGTCCCCGTGCCCCGCGATACCGGCGCAGGGGTCGATCCCGGCGCTGCGGTCGGCCGGCTGCTCGTCGAACTCGCCCGTGAGGGCCGGACGGTGGTGCGGCTCAAGGGGGGCGACCCGGCGGTGTTCGCACGGATGGCCGAGGAGGTGCAGCCGCTGCGTGACGCCGGGCTGCCCTACGAGGTCGTGCCCGGGGTGACGGCGGCCCTCGCGGCGGCGGCCACGGCCGCGATCCCGCTCACCAGCCGGGCGGCGGCGTCGAGCGTCACGCTGCTCACGGGGCATGAGGCCGACGAAAAGGTGGCGGGCATCGATTTTGCATCGGTGGCCCACCTGCCGGGCACGCTCGCGATCTACATGGGGGTCGAGCAGGCGGAGAAGTGGTCGCGGGAGTTGATCGCCGCCGGCAAGCCCGCCGACACGCCCGTGACGGTCGTCAGCCGCTGTTCGTGGCCCGATCAGCAGATCGCCGTGACGACGCTCGCGGACTGTGCCGCCGACTTCGAGAAGCATCGGTGGCGATCTCCGGCAGTCGCCATCGTGGGCGAGGTGGCCCAAGGCACGGGGACGGGGCCGTCGCTGGCCCGGCCGCTTGCCGGGCGGACGGTGCTCATCCCGCGGCCGGACGGACGGGGCGACGATCTCGCGGCCCGGCTCGCCGAGAAGGGGGCTGCCGCCGTGCACGTGCCCGCGATTCGCATCCTCCCACCAACCTCGTGGGGGCCGCTCGACGACGCAGTCGGGCATGCCGACCAGTTCGATTGGATCGTGTTCTCGAGCGTCAACGGGGTCATCGCCTTCCTCGAGCGGTTGCGGGCGCTGGGGCGCGACGCCCGCTGGCTGGGAACCGCGCGGCTTGCGGCCGTCGGCCCCACGACGGCCCGGGCCCTGAAGGATGCGGGCCTGTTGTGCGATCTGGTGCCCGATGAATTCCGAGCGGAGAGTCTCGCCGCCGTGCTCGCGTCTGCCGGATGCGCCGCGCGGGTGCTGATCGTCCGCGCGGAGCGGGGACGCGACGTGCTGAAGCGGGATCTCGAAGCCGCCGGACATGCCGTGACCGACGTCGTCGGCTACCAGAGCGAGGCGATCACCTCGCTCGACGAGCGCGACCGCTCCCTGCTCGAATCGTGCCCGATCGATTGGCTCGTCGTCACCAGCCCGGCCGTGGCCGAGGCCTGCCGCGGCCTGTTCGGCGACCGGCTCGGCCGCTGGCGGATCGCCAGCATCAGCCCGTTGACCTCCGCGGCCGTCCGCGGGTTTGGCGGCGCGGTGGCGGCGGAGGCTGCCGAGGCCACCGTGGGCGGAATCGTGGACGCCTTGGCGGCGTGGGAACTTGCGCACGCCGCACAGTCGCCCCACGAGGCACGGTCGCCCTCGTCCGCAGGCAACGAAGGGACGGCTGAACAGCACCCGCGGTGATTTTTCACGCGGCCGCAGCGGAAAAAAACCGATGCTTCTTCGGTCGGTGGCGGTCGCCTGTGGGCGGTTCCGCGCGGGGCAGAAGGGGCCGGGGAGCGAGTCATCATGGGGCGGACAGTCGTGCCGGGCACGGTGGTGATCACGTGCCCTTTTCCTCCGCGGCTGACGGCCGTCGAGGCCGCCGGGTGGCTGCGGTCGGCGGGGCCGGACGCCGTGGTCACGTGGATCGGCGCGTTGGAAGCCCTCCCCGCGCTCCGCGACGCGCGGGGTGTGCTCGGCATGGCCGGGGCCCGCCACGAGGCGGCTCTCGCCCTCGATCCTGCATGGCTCCAGGCGAAGACGACGCTGCGAACCGCGGTGCGGGCCGCCCGTGAGGCCTGGCCCGGGCTTTCCGTGGCGGTGCTCCCGGGAAGCGAGCCGATGGCGCACCGTGACGTCCTCGTGCAGGAAGGCATCGCGACGATCTGCACCGATGGCTTCAACGACGCCGCCCGCGGCAGCCGGCGGCCCGCGCCGCGGGGCTGGCCCTGCCGAAGCGTGTTGTGGGGGCTGTGGGAGGTGTCGACCGCCGCGCGGAGCCAGGGGATGCTCGGCCGTGTCCAGTCGTGGTGCGCGGGACCCGTGGACGGCAGCCTGACGATCCTCCACGCGAGCGCCGGCTCGGGCGGATCCTGGGCGGCCGCGAAGAGTCGCTTGGAGCGGCATGCCACCTGGGCGCAACGCCGCATCCGGGCGGGCAGCCTCCAGGCGGCGACGCTCGCCGACCTGCCCGCCCTCATCGCCGGCCGGTCGGCGGCAGGCGCCCGGGGATCGATCCTGCGGGCCGCCTGACGGGCGCGGTCAGCGACGGGCCTTTTCCAGGAGCGTCCAGCTCAGGTATCCGACGATCACGGCGCTGACCAGGAAACCCACGTCGAGGCCGATGCTCACGCGTTGAAAGGGGAAGCCGGCTGCCAGATCGGCCAAAAAGATGACGCCGATCAGGCCAGCGATGATCATTCCGGACAGCGGCAGCGTTTTCGTCACCGACTCGGCCCTCGAGACTGCAAACCGGACGAGCGTCATACCATAATCATCTTCGGAAAAACCATGGCGGTCGCCATCCTGGTGGCTCCATCCTTCCCGCCTCGGGAGAGTGCTCCATGCCCAGCCAGCCCCCCTCCACCCAGCCCCGGGTCGCGGTTTACACCGGGTCGTTCGACCCGATCACGCTCGGGCACGTGGACGTGATCGAACGCGCCAGCCGGATCTTCGATGGCATCGTGGTTGGCGTGGGCATCAATCCCGACAAGCACCCGATGTTTTCGCTGGTCGAGCGGGTCGATCTGGTCAAGGCTGCGGTGGGCAATCTGCCCAACGTGCGTGTCGAGTCTTTCGGCGGCCTCTCGGTGGCATTCGTCCGCGAGAAGGGGGCGAGCGTGTTGTTGCGAGGCGTGCGATCGCTCACCGACATCGAGGCGGAGTTCACGATGACGCTGGCCAACCGCAAGTTGGATGCGGCGATTGAGACGGTGTTTTTGATGGCGGATGCGCAGTATTCGCACATCTCGTCGTCGCTTCTGAAGCAGATCACGCCGCTGGCGGACGACACGGCCTTGCTGCGGTTCGTGCCGCGGCCGGTCGTGCAGGCCCTGCGCACGAAACTCTCCGTCGACCCCGACCGCGCCAGGGCCGGAGGCCCGGGTTAGCACCAGCGGGCGGAGCCCGCCAAGCATGCCGAGGCCACGATGGCGAGGCTTGCGTGGGAGGAACGACTAGGCCCGGAGGGCCGGGTTAAAACCAGCGGGCGGAGCCCGCCAAGAAAACCGAGGCCAGGATGGCGAGGTTTTCGTGTAATCAGTTCTGGCTCACCCGCGTGTCCGGCTCGCCCCCCTCGAAGTGCTGCCGCAGATACCGGGCCCGCTCGATGTTGCGGTCGTTGCTGTCGAGTTCGATGCCGCGGATCTTCTGCAGGTGGGCCGGCTGCGTGCGCACCAGCAACACGTTGATGTCCGAGATCTTCACGTCGCCGATCAGCCCGAGGAGCACCCCCATCCGCACGCGTGACAGGAGCTGCATCGTCTCCTCGGCGCTGATCGTCTGCGCCGTGCGGAGAATGCCATAGGCCCGGCTCACCTGGTCGTGCACGTTCTGCTGGGTCTCGCGGACGAGAAATTCCCGCGCCCGCCGCTCGTAGTCGATGAGCACGGGCACCACGTCACCCACCTGTTCGATGAGTTCCTCCTCCGTCTTCCCGAGCGTGATCTGGTTGGAAATCTGGTAGAAGTCGCCCATCGCCTGCGACCCTTCCCCGTAGAGCCCGCGAACGGCCAGCGAAATCTTGTGGAGGCTGCGAAACACCTTGTCGATCTGCCTGGTGATCACCAGGGCGGGAAGATGCAGCATCACGCTCACGCGGATGCCCGTGCCGACATTCGTGGGGCAGGCCGTCAAATAGCCCCAGCGCGGATGGAAGGCATACGGCACGACGCGGTCGATCTCCTCGTCCACCTTCTTGATCTGGGCGAACGCCCCGTGGAGGTCGAGGCCGCTGTGCATGCACTGGATGCGGAGGTGGTCTTCCTCGTTGATCATCAGGCTCACCTGCTCGCGGCCGTCGATGGCCACGCCGCGGGCGCCCTGGGCATCGGCATGTTCGCGGCTGATGAGTTGCCGCTCCACGAGGAACTGCCGATCGATCTGCTCGAGGTGGCCGACGTCGATGTATTCCAGTCCCGCTCCCGTCGGTGCCGATGCGATCCGCTCCTTGAGAAACCTCTCGATGTCGAGCCGATCCTGCTCCGTGGCGCGGCTGACGAAAGGAAACTGCGCGCAGTTGCGGGCCAGCCGCACCCGGCTGCTCATCACGATGTCGGATTCGGGGCCCGTGCCGCGGAGCCACTCGCCGACGGATTCGGTCAGGGCATCGATCTTCATGGCTGCACCGCCGGCTGGCCCTCGCCCGCGAAAGGCGGGCCGAGCCACCGCTCCTCGATCAACCGGATCTGGTCGCGGTTGTCCCTGGCCTTTTCATAATCCTCGCAGGCGATCGACTCCTTCATGTCTCGGCGGAGCCCGATCACCTGCGTCAACTCCTCCGTGCTGCGGACGGGCGGGCCGCCGGCCGACGCCTGCGTGGGCACGCGGCCGGCATGCTCCGCAGCCCCGTGGATGTTGAGGATCAACGGCTCCAGTTCCTTCTCGAAATGCACGTAGTCGTGCGGGCAGCCCAGCCGCCCCTGGTTGCGAAACTCGAAGAATGTGGTGCCGCACATCGGGCAGGCCTTCTGGTCGAGGATTGCCAGTTCGTCGGCCGTCTGACCCACTCCCAACGGCCCGGTCAGCCCGCCCCCCTTGGCTTCGGTCGACGGTTCACCGCCGCCGGCCGCTTCCGACTGGTTGAGGTAGGACCGCGCATGGTCCTCGCAGAGATGGAGTTCGCGGACGGCCCCCGCCTCCAATTCGGTGATGTGGAAGACCGCCTGGCGATCACAATGTTGGCACTTCATGAAACCGCGACCACGCCAAAAAATGCCCGGGCACGTGCACAGCCCCCAGTCATCATAGCGGCTTCGCCGCCGGCGGTGGTATCCTCCTTCGGTATGCCGCACCTGCCCGACGCTTCACGCTTCGCCGCGCTCGCCCGGACACACAGGCTCGTGCCGGTCTACCGGCGGCTGTTCGCCGACGGACTCACGCCCCTCTCGGCTTTCGCCCGGATCGATGCGGGGGAGGGAGGCTGTCTGTTCGAGAGCGTGGTCGGCGGCGAGAAAGTCGGCCGCTACAGCTTCCTCGGGGCGGACCCGTTTCTCCGCTTCGAGGCCTTCGGCAACACGGTCCGCATCGAAGGGCGGGGGCGGGAGCCGGAAACCTTCGCAGCCGACGACCCGCTCGCCGAGCTTGAGCGGCGGATGGCGCCCTACCGACCGGCGCGGCTGGCGGAGTTGCCGCCGTTCACCACCGGAGCCGTGGGCTTCGCGGCCTACGATGCCGTCCGCTACGTGGAGCGGCTGCCCGACGCGCCGCCGGACGACCTGCACCTTCCCGACCTGTCGTTCGCCTTCTACGACCGGCTCATCGTCTTCGACAACGTGACGAAGTCGTTTGACGTGGTCGTGCTGGCCCGCATCGACGATGCGACCGACGCCGGCATCGCCGCCGCTCATGCCGAAGCCTGCCACCGGATCGACGCCACGATCGACCAGCTCGCGGAGCCCGGCGATTGGCCGCCCCCCGCCGACATCGGGCCGCGCTCCCTGCCGGATGGATTCTTGGAGCAGGCCACGCGGTCGACGTTCCCGCGCCAGGCATTTCTTTCCGCCGTCGACAAGGCGATCGACTACATCCGCGCGGGTGACATCTTTCAGGTCGTGCTCAGCCGGCGGCTGGAGGTGCCCTTCGACCTCCCCGCGATCGAGCTCTACCGCACGCTGCGGGTCGTGAATCCGAGCCCCTTCATGTTTTACCTCCGCACGCCCCGGGCGACGCTCGTCGGCAGTTCGCCGGAGATCATGGTCCGCGTCGTCGATGGCGAGATCACGGTGCGGCCGCTGGCCGGCACGCGGCCGCGCGGGGCGACCCCCGCCGAGGATGCCGCCCTCGCGGCGGCCCTGCTCGCCGACCCCAAGGAGCGGGCCGAGCACGTCATGCTCATCGACCTCGGCCGCAACGACGTGGGCCGCGTGTCGGCCATCGGATCGGTGGCCCTCAGCGACGTGATGGTGATCGAGCGATACAGCCACGTCATGCACATCACGAGCAACGTCACCGGCCGCCTGGCGGAGGGCAGGACGGCCTTCGACGCGCTGCGCGCCTGCCTCCCGGCCGGCACGGTGTCGGGAGCGCCGAAGATCCGCGCCATGCAGATCATCGACGAGCTCGAGCCCCAGCGTCGCGGCCCCTACGCCGGCGCCGTGGGCTACATCGACTTCTGCGGCGCGATGGACACCTGCATCGCCCTGCGGACGATCGTCGTGGCCGACGGTAAGGCCTACGTGCAATCGGGGGCGGGAATCGTCGCCGACAGCGTGCCCGAGAGCGAATTCGAGGAGACGCTCAACAAGGCCAAGGGAATGCTCGTGGCCCTGTCCATGACGGCCGCCCGGCTCGCCCCATGATTGATTTCGCAGACGTCGCCATCGAGCGCGGTGGCCGCCACGTGGTCGATGGCGTCACGTTCACCATCGCCTCCGGCCACTCCGTGGCCGTCCTCGGGCGTGGCGCCGCGGGGAAGTCTTCCCTCATCGAGGCCCTGGCAACGCTCGTGCCCCTGGCGCGGGGCGACATCCGCGTTGCCGGCCATTCGGTGCGGTCGGACCCCCGCGAGGTGCGGATGCGGATCGGCTACGTGCCGACCACGCCCCCGGTCTGGCCACGCGTGCGGGCCGACGAATGGCTGGAGCTCTTCGCCCGGGAGGCCGGCCTGCATGGCAAGCCGCTGCGGGCCGCGGTGGCGCAGGCGCTCGAACTGGCCGGTATCGCGGGCGACTCGGGCCTCGACGCGCTCCCGGCCGGCCGGGCCAAACGGCTCCTCTTCGGCCGCGCGCTTCTGCATGGCCCGGAAGTGCTCGTCGCCGACGACCCCTTCGGCGGGCTGGACCACGAGGAGCGGTCGGCCATCGAGCGGCTGTTCCTCGACTTTCATCTCGGTGGGCGGACCGTCGTCGCGGCGCTGGATCACGATGCCGACCCGCGCTCTTTCACGCACCTGGCGATCCTCGCCGACGGCCGGCTCCGCGGCTTCGGCCCGGCGGTGCGCGAGTCGTTCGACGACGGACGACGGCGGTGGCGGTATCGCATCGGCTGCGCGGCCGCCGCCGAGGACGCGGCGCCACTGCTTCGCCGCCTCGGCATCGACACGCGGGTCGTCGATGCCGACACCGTCGAATGCCGTCATGCCACCGGCCGGCTGCCCATGTCGGAACTGGTCGCGGCGCTCGTCCGCGGCGGCATCGCCGTGGAGTCGGCCGGCTTCGCTCCTCCCTGGACGGCGCAGCTGGTGGACGACGACGGCTGATCCCGTCGTCACGCCGCGGCATCCCAGGCGCGGCGGACTTCGCCGAGCCCGGCGACGCAGACGTCGTATTCCTCGCTCAGGGTCTCGAGGAGGGCCCGGGCCGCGGCGGCGTCCTGCGGCTCCAGGGCCGCCGCCAGGCGATACGCCTGCTTCCCGGCCTCGCGGTAATCGAGCAGGTGGTCGGCCCGCGACGGGTGCTGGAAGCGGCGGAGCGCCTCCGGATAGAGGCCGCTCCAGAAGAGCGTGTAGTCACCGATGTGGCGGTATTCGTCGCGGGCCACGTCGGGCGGGTCGAACTGCACGACCGCCAGCATCCGTGCCACCTCGTCGCAGGCCTGCGGCACGGCCCCCGGCAGAACGCGGAGGCTTTCGCTGCGGATGAACCGCACGAGCAGCGTGGCCACATAATCGACCAGCGGTGGATCCACCACCCCCAGCCGCTCGTGAAAGGCGTGCTCGGCCAGGCCGTGGAAGAATCGGTCGAGATCGGCGGGGTCGCGGGGGGAGAACATGGCGGCTCGTTCGGGAGCGGAATTCCTGCTCCGGGCACGTGCTGGCATCCTCTTCTTCTACGCACGTTATAGCCTTCCGGCCCACGGCGGTGCCACAGCAGAGCGGGGCGGCGAGGCCTCCCGAGGCCGACCGTCAGCCGCAGGCGGCGGCGAGGCCGGCAATGAAGCGGTCGACGCCCGCGAGCATGTCGCTCTTGTTTTCCCGCGCCGCCTCCGCGACGAGCCGCACGAGCGCCGAGCCCACGATCACGCCGTCGGCCACGGCAGCCACCGCACGGGCCTGCTCCGGCGTGGAAATGCCGAAGCCCACGAGGATCGGCACGTTCGTCTTCGTCCGCAGCCACTGCACGCGGTCGGCGAGACCGTCGGGAAGGGCCGTGCGGGCGCCAGTCACGCCAGCCACCGACACGCAGTAGAGAAATCCGGTGGATCGCGCCGCGATCTGCGCCGCCCGCTCCGGCGGCGTGGTGGGCGTCACGAGCCGGACGAGCGCCAAGCCTGCCGCCCGGCATGCCGCATCGAGATCGTCGGCTTCCTCCAGCGGCAGATCGGGCACGACGAAGCCCGCCAGGCCGGCGGCCAGCGATTCATCGATGAACCGGGCGATGCCCCGGCGGAAGATGATCGAATAGCTCACCATCGCCAGCACGGGCGCAGTAACCCGTGGCGTGGCATCCTTGATCATCGCGAACAGGCGATCGAGCGACAGGCCGCCGGCGAGGGCCCGCACGTACGACGCCTGGATCACCGCGCCATCCGCGATCGGATCGCTGTAGGGCACTCCCAACTCGATGAGGGTGGCGCCGGCGCGATCGACGGCCGCGAGGATTTCGGCCGTCGTCGCCGCGTCGGGATCGCCGGCCGTGACGAACGGCGCCACCGCCTTGCGACCGGCGGCGGCATTGGAGGCGAACCGGGCGGCGATGCGGGCCAGGCCCGTCGACGATGGAGAGCCGGAGGAGCGTGTCATGAAGCGGACTTCTCGCCATCGGCGGAGAGACCGCGGAGGCGGGCAATCTCGGCGGCATCCTTGTCGCCGCGCCCGGAGAGGCAGACGACGAGAATCTCGTCGGCGGGCCGGCGGGCCGCCTCGCGCATCGCCCACGCCAAAGCATGCGACGTCTCGAGCGCCGGCAGGATGCCTTCGCGCCGCGCGACGGTGTCGAACGCGTCGAGGGCCTCGTCGTCGGTCACGCTCGTGTATTCCACGCGGCCGGTGTCGTGCCAGTAGCTGTGCTCGGGGCCGACGCCGGGATAGTCGAGGCCGGCCGACACGGAGTGCACGTCCGACGTCTGCCCGTCCTCGTTTTGGAGCACGTAGCTCAAGGAGCCGTGGAGGATGCCGGGGCTCCCGTAGCTGAGGCTCGCCGCATGGTCGCCCGGCTTTCCGGAGCGACCCCCGGCCTCGACGCCGACGAGCCGTACCGCTGCATGGTCGACGAACGGATGGAACATGCCGGCCGCATTGCTGCCGCCGCCGACGCAGGCGACGACGGTATCGGGCAGCCGGCCGAACTGCCGCCGGCACTGCTCCAGCGCTTCCCGGCCGATCACGCTCTGGAAGTCGCGAACGATCCGCGGGAAGGGGTGCGGCCCCACGACGGAGCCGATGATGTAATGCGTTGTCTCGACGGAGCCCATCCAGTCGCGCATCGCCTCGTTGATGGCGTCGCGGAGCGTCCGCGAGCCGGTTTCCACCGGCCGCACCTCGGCCCCCATGAACCGCATGTTGCGCACGTTGGGCGCCTGCCGGCGGACGTCTTCGGCCCCCATGTAGACCACGCACTCCAGCCCGAACCGGGCACACGCCGTGGCGGTGGCCACGCCATGCTGGCCGGCGCCGGTCTCGGCGATGATCCGCCGCTTGCCCATCCGCATCGCCAGCAGGCCCTGGCCGAGCGTGTTGTTGATCTTGTGGGCGCCGGTGTGGCTGAGATCTTCACGCTTGAAATAGATCTGGGCACCACCGGCGAGCTTCGTGAGCCGCTCGGCGAACAACAGCGGCGTGGGCCGGCCGACGAACGCCGCGAGCAAGGCGTCGAGCTCGTGGGAAAACGTCGGGTCGGCGAGGGCGTCGGCGTAGGCCCGCTCCAGCTGGTCGAGTGCCGCCGAGAGCGTCTCCGGCACGTAGCGACCGCCAAACCGGCCGAAGCGGCCGAGGGCGTCAGGAACGGCGGACACGGGCGAAGTGGGGGCGGTTGCCATCGTTGCAGCGGGCCAAAGGAAGCGATCGCGGACTACGGACGCGAACTTCCGAGATTGTAGCCTGATCGAGTCGGGCTACCATGCGCAGAGTTCCCCGTCGCAGCCCGCAGGCCCCGCCGCCGCCCATGCCCGAACTGCCCGAAGTCGAGACGATGCGTCGCGGCATCGCGCATCTGGCCGGAAGGACGATTTCCGGCGTGGCATTTCCCCGCGGCCGCGTGCGGCCCATCCGCGTCGTCCCCCGGCCGGAGCTGGTCGCGGCCCGGCTCGCCGGCGGCCGCATCGCGGCCGTCGAGCGGTATGGCAAACGCGTTGCCATCGCCATCGATGCAGCGGAGGGCAGCGGGGCAGCCGGACGCCGCTGGCTCGTGATCGAGCCGCGGATGACGGGCCTGCTGCTCGTCAGCGACCCCCCGAGCAGCGAACACGTGCGCGTGCGCATCGACTTCGAGCCGCGGCGGGGCCGGCCACCGGAGGGGCTCACCTTTTGGGACCAGCGCGGTCTGGGCACGGTGCGGCTCGTCGATGCCGCCGGCCTCGCCCGCGCCTGTGGCGACGCGGTCGGCCCCGATGGCCTGTCGATCGGAGGAGATGCCCTTCACGAACGGCTCTCGCGGTCGCGCCGCGCGATCAAGGTGGCGCTGCTCGACCAGCGGGCCGTGGCGGGCATCGGCAACATCTACGCGGCGGAGATTCTCCACCGCTGTGGCATCCACCCGCGCACGCCCTGCCGCCGCCTGCGCAGGCCGACCTGGGACCGCCTCGCCGCCACGGCCCGCGGCCTTCTCGCGGAGGCCGTGCGGCTGGAGGGATCGTCGATCGGCGACGAACTCTACCGCACGCCCACGAGCCGTCTCGGTCGCTTCCAGCGGCGGCATCGGGTCTACGGCCTGGCGGGCACCGCCTGCCGAGCCTGCGGCACGACCATCGAACGGATCGTGCAGGCGCAGCGATCGACCTTCTTCTGCCCGAGCTGCCAGCCGCGGTCGGCACGCTAGCGCTTGGCAGACTTGGTCTCCAGTCTGCCACTCCCGGGAGCACGAAGTTGTTGAAGGCTGCCATTCATGGACACGCGAGGGGCTGCCCGTCCCCTCGAGGCGGCGTAGGTGGCAAGCGCAGCCCGGAGGGCGAAGCGCCGGCACCTCCGAGTGAGCGAAGGGCAGGGATGCCCGAAGCGAACGTCCGGTGAGAGGGGGTGGGCAGCCCCGACTTGCTGCGGACGAGTGTCAACGAGTTGCGCCCAGGAGTGCGTCCTCACAGGTGCACGGACAGACCGGAGGTCCGTCCCCACGTGGGGAGAGGGGCGAACGCGAACATGGCGGCCGCTGCGCGGATGGCGTACGATTTCGGAAAACGGTGGATTGCTCCGCCACGAGGCTCCCCATGCCGATCCTCCACCATCCTCCCGCCCTGTCGAGGCGCCACTTCCTTGCCCGTTCGGCTGGCGCCGTGGCGGCCAACCGCGTGTCGGAGCTGTCGCCGGACCAGAAGCGGGAGTTGGAAGCCGTGCTGGCGATCCTGCTGGAGCCGTTCCGGACGGAAGATCAGGCGGAGTCGCGGTCGTGCCTAGCGGCCCAAGGGGGCCTGGATGCCTGCCGGCTGGCGTTCTTTTCGACGGACGATCTCGGTGGCGACGGCGTGTGGGACAACTGGCGGCTCGAGGGCCCCGCATTCGTCTGGCACTTTCGCGGCGCGCCACACGTGCACGTGTGGGTGAATATCGCCGACACGCCCGCGGTGATCACCAACGCCTGACCCATTTCCGCGACCCTGCGCCAGGACCCATGCACGACTGCTGCGTCATCGGTGGAGGAATCATCGGCCTGTCGATCGCCCGTGAATTGGCAGGGCGGGGCCTGCGGGTACGGGTCGTCGCCCGCGAGCCGCACGAGCGCACCGCCTCGTGGGCGGCGGCTGGGATTTTCCCACCGGCGCCCCGCTTTGCCGGGGTGTCACCGGGCGACCTGCTCACGGCGTGGAGCGACGAACTACACCGCGCATGGGCGCGAGAACTCCACGAGGAGACAGGCATCGACAACGGGCTGATCGCCTGCGGCGGCCTGCACGTCGCCGCCGCGGACGCAGGCTCGCGGCTCGACGAGGAGGTGGCCGAGTGGCGGAGGAAAGGCGCCCGCTGCGAGCCGCTCGACGAGCGTGGCATCGTGGCGGTGGAGCCGGGGCTCGGGGCCGCCGTCGCCCGCGGCGGGATTGCGGCGGCCTACTTTCTTCCCGACGAGCAGCAGATTCGGCCGCCCCGTCATCTGGAAGCACTCGTGCGGTCGTGCACGTGCCGCGGCGTGGAGCTTTCGCTCGATTCCACCGTCGCTGGCTTCGATGTGCGGGGCGGCGCGGTGCGCGGCATCGTGACGACCCGCCGCGACGGCTCGCGTGAAACGGTCGGCGCCGAATCCTTCGTGGTGGCTGCGGGGGCCTGGTCCGGCCAGATCGCCGGCTGGTTTGGACTGGATCTGCCCACGCGGCCCATCCGTGGGCAGATCGCCCTCTACCGCTTTGCCGCACCGCCGCTGCAACGGGTCGTGAACCTGGGCCTCGAGTACCTCGTCCCCCGGCCCGACGGCCGGCTGCTCGTGGGCTCGACGCTCGAGGATGCGGGCTTCGACGCCGCCACCACCCCGACCGGGCTCAACCGGCTGGCCGACGTGGCTCGGCTGCTGCTCGCCGACGTTTCATCCGGCGTTGTCGAGCAGTCATGGGCGGGCCTGCGGCCCGGGTCGGTGGACGGCCTGCCCACGGTGGGGCGACTGCCGGAGGTGGGCAACGCGTTCATCGCCACGGGCCACTTCCGCGCCGGCCTGCACCAATCAACGGGCACGGCCGTGCTCATCGCCGACCTGGTTACGGGCGAGCCGCCCGGCCTCGACCCGGCGGCGTTCGCGGCCCGGCCGGCTGCGCTCACGCCGCGTTGATGGCGAGACGCCGGTGGATGGCTTCGATGTCATCGACGGAGAGGTGCCGGCCGGGCTTCCCCTCGGCGACGGTTCGTGCGAGGTCGGCCAATGGCACGATACGGCCGGGTATCCCGCCGGCGATCTCGTGGATCGTGCCCGCCACCCCGGTGTCGTCTCCCGGCGGCAGAGCAGCCCCGATGTGGGCCGCCACGAGGAGCCGCGTTTCGTCGCGTGAGAATGGCGGCACCGTCACCCGCAGCCTGACGAGC
>JBIIIP010000133.1:0-6173 GCA_044234625.1 Pirellulales bacterium
CGGCATCCCGCGCCACGAGCGTGAGCAGCCGTCCTTCACCGGCCAGCACGATGCCGACGCGCGGGAGGCGTGAACGGCAGGTGGCGACGAGCCGCGAAAGCTCCCCGTCGGCCACGAGGTGCGCCTCGTCGATGAGCACGGCATCCGGCAGCGCGGCATCGGTGGCGAGACGATCGGCGAGGGCGGCTGGTGAGACGACCTCCACCGCTCGGCCGCGCAGCGTCGGGCAGCGGACCAAGGCTTCGAGGACGAGCGACTTGCCGACCCCCGCCGGTCCGCAGAGCACGGCCACCGCTCCGCCCGTCTCGAGGGCGTAGGAGAGTTTTGCGACGGCGGCCCGCTGGGCCGTCGACAGGACGGGCGTGGGCGACAAGGAACGGTTCATGGGTCGGCGAACGTCTCCACTTCCCCCAGGCATGCCACACCGACATGGGCGAGGGCCGCTCCGCGGGCAGGGCAGGGGGCCTCGTCGGCGCGGCGCACGAGGATGACCGCGTCGCAGCCCTGCGCCAAGGCGGCGATCCGCTCCATGCGCAGGGGGCCGGGAGGAAACCAGACACCGGCATCGACGAGGATCGTCGTCGCGCCGTCTGCGGCCGGGTGGGGCAATGGCTCCCGGATTGTCACGCGGCGCACCGTCCGCCCGCGGGCGGCCAAGGTCGCGGCCACACCGGCCACGAGCGTGGTCCGCCCCTCGCCGCGGCGGCCGCCGGCGAACGCGATCACGCGGTGCCCCTGCTTCCCGGCCGCCTCGATGCGGTCGGCGACCCGCTCCCAAGCGTCGGGCACGAGCCGCAGGAGTCGGTCGACCACCGCGTCCGGCGCGACCACCGCGTCCGGCGCGACCACCGCGTCCGGCGCGACCATCGTGTCCAGTTCCACCGTCTCGCGGGCCGGCGGTGCGTCGGGCGACACCTCGGCGGGCTCGAAGGCCGGAGCGGTTTCTCCTCGCGGCGCTGCGGCCGTCGGTCGCTGCAGGCGGCCCAGGAAGGCGGTGTCGATCAGGTCGAGCGATGGCCGCGTCGGCGGCGTCACCGTGCAGGATGGCTCCGCGGCATTCATCGAGGCACGCTCCCCGACGGCGCCTGCGCCAGCCGCGCCTCCTGGCGGCGTGCGGCATCGTTCTTCAGCGCCAGCGCCCAGGCCACGACCGCCACGACGGCGAGCACGAGAACCGAGCGGAAGGGAAATCCCACGCCCGGCTGCACGCGCCGGCGCGAGATCGAAGAGGCGGCCCGGGCTTCCCGGACACCGGGTTCGCGCGGCGTGGTGTCCGGAACGGGATCCGGCTCCGCGGCGGCTGCTGCGCCGCTGACGGCGCGGTCATCCGGCAGGGCTGGAAAGCGGGCGATGACTTCCATCAGCGGGACCTCGTCATGTTCATCGATCGACGCCTTTCCCGGGCAACCTTGAACGCTCCGGCCCATGGCCGGGCCGCGCAGTATGCCTGAACTGCCCATTCGCCTATGATTCAGGGCTGGAAACGGAATTCCCTGTTTTTTTCCCCTGCACGACGCCTGATGCCGACCTCCGCCAGTTCGCCTCGCTCCGACCTCCTTCCCGCGCTGCTCCACGAACGGATCGCGATCCTGGACGGGGCCATGGGCACGATGGTGCACGCCCTCTCCCTCGACGAGCAGGGCTTTCGCGGCTCCCGGTTCCACGACCACCCGCGCGACCTGAAAAACTGCATCGACGTCCTCACGCTCACCCAGGGTGACGCCATCCGCGGCATCCATGCCGCCTACCTGGAGGCCGGTTCCGACATCGTCGAGACCAACACGTTCGGCGCCACGAGCGTGGCGCTGGCCGACTTCGGGCTGCAGCATCTCACCCGGGAGATGAATCTCGTGGCGGCCCGGCTGGCCCGCGAAGCGGCCGATGCGGCCACCGCGAAGACGCCCGACCGGCCCCGCTTCGTGGCTGGCTCGATCGGCCCCACGAACAAGCAGCTCTCGATCGCCGGCAACGTGGCCGACCCGGGGCATCGCGACGTCACGTTCGACCAGATGGTGGCGGCCTATCGCGAGCAGATCGAGGCGCTCGTCGACGGCGGTGTCGATCTGCTCCTGGCGGAGACGGCCTTCGACACGCTCGTGCTCAAGGCCTGCCTGTACGCGATCGAACAGGTGTTCGCCGACCTGGGGCGGAAGCTCCCTGTCATGGCCTCGTTCACCATCTTCGAGGGGGGCCGCACGCTCTCCGCGCAGACGGTGGAGGCCTGCTGGACGAGCATCTCCCACGTCGACCTCCTCAGCGCCGGCATCAACTGCGCGCTCGGCCCGGAGAAACTGCGGACCCACGTCGCCGACCTGTCGCGGATCACGCCCCGCTTCGTGAGTTGCTATCCCAACGCCGGCCTGCCGAACGCGCTGGGGGGATTCGACGAGACGCCGGAGATGATGGCGAGCGTGCTCGAGGAATTCGCCCAGGCCGGCTGGCTCAACATCGTGGGCGGTTGCTGCGGCACGACGCCGGCGCACATCAAGGCGATCGCCGACGTGATGCGGAACTACCCGCCGCGGAAGCCCGCGGATCCGCCGCGTCGATCCCGCTACTCCGGCCTGGAAATGCTCGACATCCGGCCCGAGAGCAGCTTCACGGTCGTCGGCGAGCGGACGAACGTGACCGGCTCGCGGGCCTTCGCCCGGCTCATCAAGGAGGAGCGCTACGAGGAGGCCCTGGGGGTCGCCCGTCAGCAGGTCGAGAACGGCGCCAACATCATCGACATCAACGTCGATGAGGGGATGCTCGACGGCGTGCGGGTGATGACCAAGTTCCTCACGCTCCTCTCCAGCGAGCCGGAGATCTCCCGCGTGCCGATCATGATCGACTCCTCGCGATTCGAGGTGCTCGAGGCGGGCCTCAAATGCATCCAGGGCAAGGGGATCGTCAATTCGATCAGCCTCAAGGAGGGAGAGGAGAAGTTCCTCGAGCAGGCGCGGGTCGTCCGCAGCCACGGGGCGGCCGTGGTGGTCATGGCGTTCGACGAGGAGGGGCAGGCCACGGACGTCGAACGGCGGGTGGCGATCTGCCAGCGGGCCTACCGGCTGCTCACCGAGCAGGCCGGCTTCCCCCCCGAAGACATCATCTTCGACCCCAACATCCTCACGGTCGCCACCGGCATCGAGGAGCACAACCGCTACGCGCTGAATTTCATCGAGGCCACGCGGCGGATCAAGGAGGCCATGCCGCTGGTGAAGGTGTCGGGCGGCGTGAGCAACATCTCGTTCTCGTTCCGCGGCAACGACGCCGTCCGCGAGGCGATGCATTCCTGCTTTCTCTACCATGCCATCCGCGCGGGCATGGAAATGGGCATCGTGAACGCCGGCCAACTGGCGGTCTACGAGGACATCGAGCCCGAACTGAAACTGCGGATCGAGGACGTGCTCTTCGACCGCCGCCCCGACGCCACGGAACGGCTGGTCGAGTTCTCCGAGACCGTGAAGGACCGCGACCCCGCCGAGACAGCCCGGGCCGATTCCTGGCGCGGCCTCGACGTGGAGAGCCGCCTGGCCCACGCCCTGGTGAAGGGGATCGCGGATCACGTCGAGGAAGACGTGGAAGCGGCGCGGCAGCACTACGCGACGAGCCTGGAGATCATCGAGGGCCCGCTGATGCGCGGGATGCAGACGGTCGGCGACCTGTTCGGCGAAGGGAAGATGTTCCTGCCGCAGGTGGTGAAGAGTGCCCGCGTCATGAAGCGGGCGGTCAACCATCTCCTGCCCTACATGGAAGAGGAGCGGAAGGCAGCCGGCACCGAGCAGGCCAAGCGCGGCAAGGTGCTGATGGCCACCGTGAAGGGCGACGTGCACGACATCGGCAAGAACATCGTCGGTGTCGTCCTCGGCTGCAACGGCTACGAGGTGGTCGACCTGGGCGTGATGGTGCCGTGCACGAAGATCATCGAGGAAGCGATCCGCAACCAGGTCGATGTCGTGGGGCTCTCGGGCCTGATCACGCCGAGCCTCGACGAGATGGTGCAGGTGGCACAGGAGTTCGAGCACGAGGGCCTCTCGATGCCGCTGCTTATCGGCGGTGCGACGACCTCCGCCCGGCACACCGCGGTGAAGATCGCCCCCAAGTATTCCGGATCCGTGGTCCATGTGAACGACGCCTCGCGGGCCGCCGGGGTGGTCGAGAAGCTGATCAATCCTGCGCTCCGCACGGCGTTCGCGGAGGCCAACCGTCAGGCCCAGGCCCGCGACGTGGAGAATTTCCGCCGCCGCCAGGAGACGAAGCTCGTACCCTATGCGACTGCCTGCGCAAATCGCTGGACCACCGACTGGGCGACGACGCGGATCGACGCACCGGAGTTTCTCGGGGCGCGCACCCTCGCCGACGTGCCTCTCGCCGAGCTGATCCCGTGGATCGATTGGTCGCCGTTCTTCATGTCGTGGGAGTTGAAGGGCAAGTATCCGGCGATCTTCTCCGACCCGGTGGTCGGGGCCGAAGCCAGGAAGCTGCATGCCGATGCCGTCGCACTCCTCGAGCGGATCGTCCATAACCGGTCGCTCGTGGCGAAGGGGGTATATGGGTTTTTCGCCGCCAACAGTGTCGGCGACGACATCGTCCTCTACGCCGATGACTCGCGGATGGCGGAGATCGGCCGCCTCCACACGCTGCGACAGCAGTGGGAGCGGCAGGGGCAGAGCGTGTTCCACGCCCTGGCCGATTTCGTGGCGCCCGTGGAGAGTGGCCGGCGTGATTACGTCGGGGCCTTCGCCTGCACCGCCGGCCACGGCTGCGACGAACTGGCCGCGTCCTTCGACCGCCAGCACGACGACTATTCCTCGATCCTGGTGAAGGCGCTCGCCGACAGGCTGGCAGAGGCATTCGCCGAGTGGCTGCACGCCAAGGTGCGCCGGGAATGGGGCTTCGGGGCAGAGGAGCAACTCACCCCCGAGCAGGTGATCGATGAACACTACCGCGGCATCCGCCCGGCCCCCGGCTACCCGGCCTGCCCGGACCACACGGAAAAACGGTCCATTTTCACGCTCCTCGACGCCGGCTCCGCGGCCGGCATGCTGCTCACGGAAAGCTGTGCCATGATGCCGGCGGCGAGCGTCAGCGGCCTCTATTTCGGCCACCCGGAAAGCCGATATTTCGCTGTGGACCGCATCACCCGCGAGCAGGTCGAGGCCTATGCGGCCCGCAAGGGGATGGCGGTGAGCGAGGCCGAGCGTTGGCTCGCCCCCAACCTTGGCTATGACGCCTGATCGGACACGGGCGGGCCGAGGCCGAAAGACGACGGGCGACGAAGGGGGAAGCGGGGGCATGGCAAAAAAAGCGTCGCCTGGGCGTCAGGCAGGCCGCCGGCCGCGGACACGCACCATTCTCATGGGCGACGCTTCCCCAGCGGAGCCTGACAGCGGCTCCACCTCCACGCTGGTCCGGCGGTTCCTCGACTACGTGCGTCACGAGAGGGCGTTGGCCGACAACACGCTCGCGGCCTACCGCCGCGACCTGGCGACGTTCACCGAGTGGGTGGGCCGCCGCCAGCCGACCGCATTCAGCGTACGCGACTTGGGCGACTACCTCGGGTTTCTCAAGAGCCGGGGTCTGGCCCGGGCCAGCATCGCCCGCCAGGCGGCGACGCTGCGCACCTTCTACGCCTTTCTCCAGCTCGAGGGGCTGGTCGCGGAGAGCCCCGCCGATCTGCTCGCCGCCGGCCGCCGCGACGACACGCTCCCCGGGGCGCTGAACCCCGACCAGGTCGACCGCCTGCTGGCGAGCCCCGATGCGGCGGCGCCCGTCGGGGTCCGCGACCGGGCCCTGCTCGAACTGCTCTATGCCACGGGCTGCCGGGCATCGGAGGTCTCGGCGATGCGCCTCACCGACATCCACCTCGCCGAGCAATTCTGCACGTGCCGTGGCAAGGGCAACAAGGAGCGGGTGGTGCCGCTCGGCCGCCGGGCGATCGCTGCCCTGCGGCACTGGCTCGACGGACCCCGCAGGCAGTTCGCCGCGCGATCCGGGGGAGCGAACGCGTGGGCCATCGTGTCGTCACGGGGCAACCGGCTCTCCCGCATGCGGATCTGGGAGATCGTCCGTTTCCATGCCGACCGGGCCGGGGTGCCTGCCGACATCGGACCGCACACGCTGCGGCACAGCTTCGCCACGCACCTCGTCGCCGGCGGCGTCGACCTGCGGCACGTGCAGGAGATGCTCGG
>JBIIIP010000019.1:0-33600 GCA_044234625.1 Pirellulales bacterium
GATTTGGAAGGACGTTCCTCTGGTGTTCCAGTTGTCGCGCTAGCGGCACGGCTGGATAGCTAAGAACGGAACGGATAAACGCTGAAAGCATATAAGCGTGAAGCCCGCCCCAAGATCAGGTTTCGTAAGGGTGTAAACCCGAAAGTCCCCTGGAAGACGACCAGGTTGATAGGCCGGACGTGTACGTGCAGCAATGCACTGAGCTAACCGGTACTAACGGACGAATGCTTGACCACTCGTATCGAGTGCTCCTGAACCTTCATGAGGATCAGGGCATGCCGACTACCACGACCCCGAACATTTCGCCGCCTCGGCGGCGAACCCGATATTTCCGGTGACCATATCTGGAAGGCAACACCCGTTCCCATCCCGAACACGGTAGTTAAGCTTCCAGAGCCGATGGTAGTGCCACAAGCGCGAGAGTAGGTATTGCCGGATTTTTACAACGCAGGCCCGCACGGCCCACACGCCGTGCGGGCCTGTTTGTTTTTCACCCCATCCTGAAGCGCGATCGGTCTGCGATGCCGCCGATCATCCCTCGAGCATTTCCTCGACCAGTTCCAGCGGCAGGCCGACGACATTCGAGGCACTGCCGGCGATCAGCCGCAGGGGAAGCCGTTCGTCCTGAAAGCCGCAGGCACCGGCCTTCCCTCGCCACATGCCGCTGGCGATGTACCACTCCAGGAATTCCTGCGACAGTTCATCCATGGCCAGGGTGCTCTCCGCGTGGCCGAGGCGGGGGGCGACATCCTCCGGCCGTTGCCACAGGCAAACGCCCGTGAGCACGCGGTGGGCGCGGCCGGAGAGCGCGGTCAGCATCCGCCACGCGTCCGCCGCGTCGGCGGGCTTGCCGAGGGCCACCCCGTCGACCTCGCTGAGCGTGTCGCAGGCCAGCACCACGCCTCCGACCCCGGTCGCGACCACGGCTTCGGCCTTGGCCCTGGCCAGACGCACCACATAGTCGACCAGCGATTCGCCGCCGCCCCGCGGCGGGGCCGCCGCCTCGGCATCGTCGGGCGGCGGCACCACCCGCACGTCCCATCCGGCAGCCTGGGCCAACTCCAGCCGGCGTGGGGACCGGCTTGCAAGCACGATCTTCCGACGCGACGCTGGCACCATGCCGTCTCCCTCATCTCGACCGTCCGCCCCGCGGCTGGACATCCTCTTTGAGGATGACGCCCTGCTCGTGGCCGTCAAGCCGGCCGGCCTGGCCACCGCGCACGCGCCGCGCGGGGTGCCCAGCCTGTTCACGCAGGTGCAGGCGCATCTCTCGCGCGGCCGGTTCGTCGGCGTGGTGAGCCGCCTCGATGCGCCCGTGTCGGGGCTGGTGGTGATGGCCAAGACGCGGGTCGCGGCAGCCGGCCTCGCCGCTCAATTCCGCGACCGCACGGTGGAAAAGACCTACCTCGCCGTTTGTGGCGGAAGGTTCCCCGCGGCGATCGACACCTGGGTCGAGTGGCACGACGACGTCGCCCGGCCGAGCGCCGACGAGCCACAGGGCCGGCCCCAGCCCGCCCACACGCGGGCCCGCGTCATCAGGCGCGCCGGCGAGGTCTCGCTCGTGGAACTCATGCCTTCCACGGGCCGCCGCCATCAACTGCGCGTGCAGCTCGGCAGCCGTGGCTGCCCGATCGCCGGCGACCGGCTCTACGGATCCCGCCTGCCATTTCCCGGCGGCATCGCCCTGCATGCCGCCCGGCTCGCCTTCACGCACCCCGTTTCCACCGCCCCGGTGCAGTTTGAATCACCGCCGCCCCGGGCGTGGCTGGATCGCTTTCCAATGCTGTTCAAGGCCCCCGGGCGGTAGTATCCTGCCAGAGAACCGCCCATGCGGAGGGGGGCGCCGAGCCAATCCATGTCAGCCGACCGCTCCGATACCGCGAACGACGCCGGTGGGTCGCCGAAGAGCGGTCCACCGCCGCGGTTTCGCTTCGTGGCCATCGCCAGCGGCCTGCTCACCGAACCCCAGTTTGCGGCCCTCGAGGCTGAAGCCCGCGGCGGCCCGGCAGCGGCCCAGGAAAAGGCCGACCACGCGGCCTGGGACAAGGCCCTGGCCCAGGCCGCGGCCAGCAAGAAATGGATCACCTCCTTCCAGGCCAAGCAGCTGCTGCTCGGCCGTCGCCGGTTCACGCTCGGCCAGTATCGGATCCTCGACGAGATCGGCCGCGGCGGCATGGGGCAGGTGTTCAAGGCCGAACACGCGATGATGGGTCGGGTGGTGGCCGTGAAGGTGCTGCCGCGGACCAAATCGACCCCCGAGACGGAGGCGGCCTTCCAGCGGGAAATCCGCATGCTCGCGCGGCTCGACCACGACAATCTCGTCCGCGCGCTCGATGCCGGCCACGATGGCAACGTCTACTACCTCGTCACGGAATACGTCGCGGGGCTCGATCTGCGGCGGCAGGTCGTGAAGTATGGCCCGCTTGACGAGCCCCGGGCGGCCATCGTCATCTCCCAGGCGGCACGCGCGCTGGCCTACGCCCACGAACAGGGGCTGGTGCACCGCGACATGAAACCCGGCAACCTGCTCGTCGCGCGGGATGGCCGCGTGAAGGTGCTCGATCTCGGCCTTGCCGGATCGGTGTTCGAGGCCGAGTCGATGCGGCTGGGCCGCTGCGTGGGCACGATCGACTACATGGCGCCGGAGCAGATCCGGGATCCCGACAACGTCGGACCGGCCGCCGACATCTACAGCCTGGGGTGCACTCTCTACTTCGCCGTCAGCGGCCGCCTGCCTTTTCCCGGCGGCGACCGGAAGGACAAGGCTCGCCGCCATCTCCAGGAACACCCGGTGCCGGTGCAATCGCTCGCGGCGCATGTGAGCCCGCTGTTCGCCCGGGTGATCGAAGCGATGATGGAAAAATCGCCGACAGACCGCATCGACTCCGCGGTAGAGGTGATCGGGATGCTGCGGCCGTGGACATCGGCGGGCCTCCTTCCCATGCCCCGGCAGCCGCGCACGGCGGGAGGAGTCGGCCCGGCAACCACGTCGGCCCTGACGAGCGTCGCGACCGGCGGCTCGAGCGGGTTTCTGCTCGGCGACCCTGCCGTGAGCGAAGGCTGGTCGCCGCTGGAAACGATCCGTGACGGGGGCTCCGAGGAAACCAGCGCCGCCGCTGACGAGGGTGCCCATTCGGCTGCCGGCGGCGACGCGGGGCCGGAAGGGCGGCAGCCGCGAGGCTTCGTGGGAGCGGCGCGGATGGCCACGGGACAAATCCGCCGCGCGGCCGCGGGGATCGTGCGGCTCGTCGAAGGCCGGCGGATGCTGCGGGCGGCCCTGCAGAGCCTGCTGCTCGCCGCGCCCATGGGCGCGGCCTTCGGGTTCACGATCCATGCTGTCAGCCAAATCAACCCCGCGGTGGCCCGGGGAATCCTCGGCGATGCCTCGCCCACGACGCTGGGGTGGGCCGCGTTCGGCATTTCGGCCGCCGTGCTGTTTCTCGCCGCGTTCGGCCGCCGCCGCTCCTGACGCGGTTCGCGGGCGCCACGGCCACGCGTTGACACCGCGTTGACACGGTCAACAATGGCGGCCTCCGGACGGGTAGCTCAGTTGGTAGAGCAACGGACTGAAAATCCGTGTGTCGCCGGTTCGATTCCGGCCCCGTCCATTTCTTCGCCTGCCGATCCGCAGCACGACAAAAAAAGCGGGCGGCGTCTCGCGACGCCGCCCGCCCACTTTTTGTTTCCTGCGGAATCCGCCGGCCGATCAGCCGGAAACCATCGCCTTGAGGTTCTTGAGGGCCCGCACGCGGACCTTCACGCTGGCCGGCTTGGCCGGGCGGTCCTGCAGCTCACCGGTGAACGGGTTCTTCACGCCCTTCTGAGCGGGCCGAGCCGGAACCTTCCGCCGCTCGATCTTCACCAGGCCCGGGATGGAAAACACCCCGATGCCGGCGCCCTTGAGCGCCTTTTGAATCTCGTCCGTCAGCGCTTCCATGACGGCCACGACGTCCTTCTTCTGCAGGCCCGTCGTCTCGGAGATGCTGCGCATGATCTCCGTCTTCGTCATCGGCTTGCTACCCGACTTTTTCGCCATATCCCAATCCTCCACGAGTCAAAGTGTTTCGTGCGGCAGAACCCCCACCGCGAACCGGAGCCCGGCAACAAGTACCTAAGGCGTGCCCGATTAGATGCTCTGGGATTGAAATTGCAACCCGAAAAAAGGCGTTCCGCCGCAAAAAATGGGCTCCGATGCCCTCGAGCACCCCTACGGACACCCTCCCTGACCGGTCCCTGGCCGAAAAAACGCCGGCTGCGCACGACGGTTTTTTGCAGCGTGATACGATTCATGGAGGATTGTGAGCATGCGGCTGCCACCCTTTTCCACCGGTCAGTCACGCGGACGCCTACCGGCGGCACTGCTCGGGGTCGTGGCGGCCCTGGCCACGGGCCCGATAGGGCCGCTCCCGGCAGCCGTTCTCCATTCGGCCGCAGCGGCTGACAATCTGACCGAGGCCGACGAGGAGCAGACGGAGACGAGTGTCTTCCTGCCCACCGATCGTCTCAAGGAGAGGCAACTCGATCTCGCCCGCAGCCTCATCAAGGACGCGCGGTGGAGCGACGCCGCCACGCTGCTCGACGAAATCCTCGCTGCGGATCGTGATTTCTTTTTCCAGCCCGACGTGAAAGCGGGCACGTGGCGCAGCGTGAAGGAGGAGGCGGGGCGGCTCGTGCAGGAACTTCCTGCGGCGGGAGCCGAGGCGTACTCGCTGCAGTATCGCGCCCGTGCCGACCGCATGCTCCGGGACGCCATCGGCAGCGGCGATGGGCAGGCGATCGTCGCCGTGGCCCACCGCTGGCTGCACACGCCCGCCGGCCAGAAGGCAACGCTGCTCGCCGCGCTCCAAGCGCTCGATGCGGGCCAGCCGCTCGCCGCGGCGGCATGGCTCGACCGGCTTGCCGCCACGCCGTCGGCCGAATGGCAGACAACACTGGCCATCATGCGGGCCATCGCTTGGCTGCGGGCGGGCGACGAGGCCACGGCGGTGGCCATCGTGGAGGAGGCCCGCAAGCGCGGGGCGACCGCAGCGCGGATCGGCGGCCGCGAGGTAGCGATCTCTTTTCCCGCGGGAGGAGCTGCCGAGTGGCTGGCCGGCCTGGCAGGCCCCTCGATGAACGCGCCACGATCGGCCGACGAATGGACCATGCACCGCGGTGAGCCGGCCCGCAACGCTCTCGTCACCGCCGCTCGGCCGCTGCTCGTGCCGAGGTTTCGCGTGCCGCTGACGCGGCATCCGGAGGAGGCCCGCTGGCTCGAGTCGCGCCGCAAGCGGGCGGCCGATCAGGATGCCCCGCTCCTTCCCGCCGCCACGCCGCTGGCCGTCGGGGGCACGGTCGTCGTCCACACACCGATGGGTCTCTTGGCGATCGACTTCAGCACCGGAAAACGGCTCTGGCTGCGAACAGGGGGAGGCGCATCGTCCGTGCTCGCCTTGCCCGCCGCTGCCGACGGCCCAAACCCGGGCGATCAACGGGACCGTGATCTGGCGCCGGTGTTCGATGATGCCACCAGCGGCGTGCTCTCCAGCGATGGGCGGCTCGTGTTCGCCGTGGAGAGCCACCCCGACGCGCTCGTCGTTCGCGATCAGGCGATGATGATGAATGGGATGAACTTCAACCCCTTCGGTGGCCAAGGCCCGGGCACCTCCTGGGGGGGCGGCAACTCGCTCGTGGCCTACGATCTGGCCGACAAGGGCACCGTCGCCTGGCGCCTGCCGGCGGCCGCCGCCGCCGTGGCCGACGCTGAGGAGGAGAAGCCGGCATCCTCTCCGTGGTACCTAGGCGCGCCGCTGCCGATGAGCGGGCAGCTCTTCGTGCTCGTCGAAGAAGCGGGCGAGGTGCGGCTCGACGCGCTCGAGGCCCGCTCCGGCCGAACGCTCTGGTCGCAGCCGCTGGCCGAACTCGACGAGGATGCACGGATCGAGAACCTCGGCAACGGGCCGCGGCGCGTGGCGGGGCTGTCGCCGTCGTTTGCCGAGGGCGTGCTCGTCTGCCCGACCGGAGCCGGGGCCGTGGTCGCCGTCGACCTCGCCACGCGCACGCTGCTGTGGGCCTACAACTATCAGAAGACGGTCGATGAGCAGGTGATGGTCATGCCCAATGGCATGCGCGTGCTACGACCCGGGGCCGTGGTGCAAATCCAGGTTCAGGCAGCGGGCGGCGACGGCCAAGCCGCGACGCCCGCGCCCGGACGGTGGATCGACCATGTGCCCGTGCTTGCGGCGGGTCGCGTGCTGCTCACGCCCGGGGAATCGGCCGAACTCCACTGCCTCGACCTGCGGTCGGGGAGCGTGGTATGGAAGAAGCCGCGCGGCGACGGGCTCGCGGTGGCGGGTGTGGTCGATGGCAAGGTCATCGTCGTCGGCCGCGCGGGCGTCGAGGCTCTGGCGATCGACAGCGGCCGCCCTGCGTGGTCGCGACCGATCATCGAAGAGGGCGGAAAGGTCAGCGGCCGCCCCCTGCTGACCGAGACCAGGCTGTTCGTGCCAGTCGATGCGCCGGAAGTGGCCGAGATCGACGTTGCCAGCGGCGCCGTCGTGGGTCGGTCGGTGGGTCGGGGCGGATCATTGCCCGGCAACCTCGTCGCCTACCGCGGCGAGGTGCTCTCCCAGGGCGTCGATTCGCTCGATGTCTTCCACCAACTGACACCGCTGGAGGCGAAGATTGAAACGGCCTCCGCTGCCGCGGCGGGCGAGGAAAGCCTCGCCTGGGCGGCGATGTGGAGGGGCCAAGTGCAGCTCGATCGAGGAGACGTGGCCGCCGGCATCGCCAGCCTCCAGGCGGCCGTCGCGGCAGCGCCGACGCGCGTGCCACCCGACATGCTCGCCGAAGCGATGGTGTTTGCGATGGGCCGCGACCAATCCTTCGCGGCCCGGACGTGGCGCGACATCCTTTCCCTGCGGGCCTCCCCGGCGGTGACGGGCCAGGCCATGCGGCTGGCCTGCGATGCGCTCCTCGCCGCAGGCAACTCGGCAGGGGCATGGGAGGCCGTCCGCGGGCTGCTCGACCTCCCGGTGGAAGCCGGCGATCAGGTGCTCGTGCAAGACGCCTCCGACCGGATGCTGGCGATGACCGCCGACCGATGGATCCGCGGAAGGCTGGCCGTCCTCCTGGCTGCGGCCCCGGCTGAACTGGGACGCGAGATCGACGCCGACGCGGCGGCCCGGAAGGAGGCTGCCGATCGCCTGCCGGGACCTGAAGGCGAAGCGTCACTCGCCACGTTCATCGAGCGCTTCGGAAACCATCCGCTCGCGGTGGACGCCGGTTGGGCGCTGGTGGGGCGATTGGACCGGCGGATCGATTCCTCAGGCGAGAACCAGGACGCGGTGCGTGCCGCCGTGCTGCAGCGGGATTTCACTCTCATCGAACTCCGGCGAAGCGGCGCCGCCGCCGACCGCGAACGGGCGGCGGCGCTTCTGGACGCCGAGCGCCGGTCCATCGAATGCCTCCCCGCCGGGGACCGCGGTGCCGCGTGGCCGCTGGGCCGGGTGACGGTGTCGCGGCGCGGAACCGGCCACTCGTCGGAGGATGGCGGTGTTCGCGGGCCGCGGGTGGTGCCCCTGCCGATCACTTCCGCAGCCCACCCGCTCCTCCCCGGCATCCGGATCACGTGCGACATGCACCAGCCGGGGTTGCTCGTCAGCGACGGCCTGGGCCGCCGGCTTGGTGGCCTGCTCGGGGAGGAGAACGTCAGCGAAAACGGCTTGTGGGGCATGCGGTTCGCTGCGTCGGCGCCCGATGCCTCCCTCGTGGGCCGGGTGGTGGTCGTGCGGGCAGGAACGACGACGACCGCCTACGACCTGGCGCGGCCCGCGAACGATGCAAAAGGCCCCGGCCAACACCGGCGGCTCTGGTCCTGCAGCGATGACGAGTGGGAGTCGTCGCTGAACTCGGCCCGCGTGATCCGTGTCAACCACCATCGGGTGCCGCGAGGATGGGATGTCGAACTCGGCCAGCGTGGCCGCGATCACGAGCATCGGGGCGACGACAGCCTGGGCTTGCTGGGCACATCCCGCATGAGCGTGCGCGCCGGTGGCGTGCCCGTGGTTGCGCGAAACACACTGCAATACCGCGACCCCGTCGCGGGCACCGTGCTCTGGGAGCGGTACCGAACACCGTCCGATGCGCTGGTCTTCGGCGACGACGATTTTCTCTGCGTGTCGCCGCAAGGTTCCGGCCAAAAGATGCTTGTGCTCTCGACCGCCGACGGCCGGCTGCTCCGCACGGGCGACATGCCCGATCCTGATCGGCTGCTCCTCGCGCATGGGCGGTTCCTGTTCGTGATGAGCCAGGGAACAGCCGTCCGCCGCACGCTTCGCGCCCGGCGGCCCGGCGAACCGACCGGCGGCGATGCCGCGAACGCTGCTTCCGTTTCGCTGGAAGCGGTCGATGCGGCCCTGGGCGAACGCGTCACGTTGGGCCACTACTCGGGCCGGGCGCGGGCCGCCATCGCGGGCCCGGCGACGTTGGCCATCCTCGAGCCCCATGGCCGCCTCACGTTGATCGATCTGGCGGAGCGGCGCGTCGCTTTCGCGGTCACGCTGCCGGAGATGCCGCCGAACAGCCACCGGCTCTCCGTCGTGCCCTGGCAGGATCGGTATATCGTGACGGTCTCGCGGAGGGAGTCGGAAGCCGAAGCGGGCCGCATGAATGGGCAACTCGACGTCCAACCGCTCCAGCAGCAGTCGCTGCTCTTCGGCGAGCGGCTGAGTGGATCGATCTGGGCGGTCGAGCGGACCAGCGGGGAAGTGCTGTGGCAGGTGCCGGCGACGGTGCTTCGGCATTGCGTGGATGCGCACCAGCCCGCCGACCTGCCGGTGCTGGTTCTCGCGCGGCTGATGCCAGTCAAGAGCAGTGGGCGGGCTCGGCTAAGCGTGCTCTGCCTCGACAAACGCACCGGGCATGCCGTGTACGCCGACGACAACATCTCCATCCGCCAGGGCATGCTCTTCGGCTGCGACGTCATGGGCGACCCGCAGACCCACTCGGTCACGATCGCACCGGTGGGCGGCGGTGAGCCCGACATCGTGCTCTCGTTCACCGGGGAACCGATCTCGCCCCAGCCCCCTTTCCAAGCCGGAGAGCAAACGGCTGTTTCTGGAGATTTTGCCGGGGAACTGGAATACTGGTTCAAGAGGGCGCTGGCCTGGCCAATGCCCTTTTGACGGCCACTCCCGCCCGCCAGTCGAACATCGGAACCCCATGGCCACGTCCGTCGCATCCCGCCCGTTCATCCTCCATGCCGTGTTGCTGGCGTGCCTCGTGACGCTCTGCCTGCGTCCGCACCGCGCGACCGCCGCACCGAGCGAGCCCGCCGTGGAGCGCACTGTGTCGAAGGGGCTCGAATGGCTGGTGCGGAAGCAGTCGCGCCGCGGCAGCTGGGCCGCCAACGAAAGCCGTTATCCCACGGCCATGACGGCGATGGCCGGCACGGCGCTCCTGATGGAAGGCTCGACGACGACGCAGGGAAAGTATGCCGAGCCGATCCGCCGGTCCGTCGACTTCCTCGTCAGCCGCGCCCGGCCGAACGGCCTCATTGGCGATCCCAAGACCGACGACCGCTACACCTACGGCCACGGCTTTTCCATGCTTTTTCTCTCGCAGGTGCTCGGCGAGGAGGAGGACGAGCGGCGCCGCGAGGAGCTCGTCGGCGTGCTCCACCGGGCCGTCGAGTTTTCCGGTCGCGCCCAGACCAAGGACGGCGGCTGGGGATACGTGAGCGCCAAGGACGGCAACGACTTCGACGAGGGTTCGACCACGATCACTCAGGTGCAGGGCCTGCGTGGCTGCCGCAACGCCGGCATCCCCGTGCCGCGCGAGATCATCGACAAGGCGATCGCCTACATCCACAAGTGCACCATGCCCGATGGCGGCGTGCAGTACAGCTCCAAGGGGGGCGGCGGCCGACCGGCCATCTCCGCGGCGGCGATCGCCTGCCTGTTCAACGCCGGCGAGGAGGACGACACGCACGTGCCGAGGATGCTCGGCTACGCGGAAAAGCATCTCGGCAACATCAACAACAGCGGCTTCGGCCACTGGCACTATGCCCACTACTACTATGCCCAGGTCATGTACCGTGCGGGCGGCCGCAAATGGACCTCCTACCGCGACCTCGTCGAGAAGCGGCTCGTGGCGGAGGCCCAGCAGGAGGGCGGAACGGTCTTCTGGCCGCAGGGCTACATCGGCCACGTCTATACCACCGCCACCAACCTCACGATCCTGCAGCTCGACAAAGGCACCCTGCCCATCTACCAGCGGTGATCGCCGCCCGTTTTTCCCAGCGGAGTTCTTCATGACCCACTCGCAGCCCGACACCTCCACCATCGAACGGCTCCACGCGGCACACGACCGCATCCTCGACCAGCTCTCGCGGGTGATCGTCGGGCAGAAGCAGGTCATCGAAGAGCTTCTCATCTGCCTGTTCAGCCGGGGCCACTGCCTGCTCGAGGGCGTGCCGGGGCTGGCCAAGACGCTCCTCGTGAGCACGCTGGCCAAGAGCCTCGACCTGTCGTTCAGCCGCATCCAGTTCACCCCGGACCTGATGCCGGCCGACATCATCGGCACCGACGTGCTGGAGGAAGACCGGGCCTCCGGCAGCCGGCAGCTGCGGTTTCTGGAAGGGCCGCTGTTTGCCAACGTGGTGCTCGCCGACGAGATCAACCGCACGCCGCCGAAGACGCAGGCGGCTCTCCTGGAGGCGATGCAGGAGCGGCAGGTGAGCGTGGGCCGCACCCGCCATGCACTCGTCGACCCCTTCTTCGTGCTCGCCACGCAGAACCCGATCGAGCAGGAGGGCACCTACCCGCTGCCGGAAGCGCAACAGGACCGCTTCATGTTCAAGGTGTTCGTCCGGTATCCGTCGTTTCACGAGGAGTTCGAGATCGCGCGGCGGACGACCGGGGCCCCGCTGGAGGAGGCCCGGCCCGTGCTCGCCGCCCACGAGATCCTCGCCCTCCAGGCGGCGGTGCGGCAGGTGCCCATCAGCGACCACCTCGTCCGCTATGCCCTGGCCCTCGTGCGGCAGACGCGGCGCGGCGAACGGGGCGTGCCCGACTTCGTGTCCGACCAGCTCGCCTGGGGCGCGGGGCCGCGGGCCGTTCAGTTCCTCATCGTCGGCGCGAAATCGCGGGCGGTGCTCCAAGGCCGCAGCCATGTGAGCCTGGACGACATCCAGGCCCTCGCGGCCCCCGTGCTACGGCACCGGATCGTCGTCGGCTTCGCCGCCGAGAGCGAGGGCGTGACGCCCGACGCGATCATCGAACGCATCATCGAAACCACCCCGGCCAGAGAGGACGACCTCGCGCGTGACGCCCGCTTCCAGACGATTTTTGCATCCTGACGCGATCGCGCGGATCGCGCGGCTGGAGCTGCGGGCCCGCGCGGTCGTGGAAGGCGTGCTCGCGGGCCTGCACAAGAGCCCCTACAAAGGGCAGTCGGTGGAGTTTCTCCAGCACCGCGAATACGTCCGCGGAGACGATCTGCGCCGCGTCGACTGGAAAGTGTGGGGCCGGCAGGACCGGCTGTACGTCAAGGAATTCGAGGAGGAGACGAACCTCCGCGTCACGCTTCTGGTCGATGGCTCCGCGAGCATGGATTACCGGCCGCTCCGCGCCGCCCGCGCCGGCGCCGGCCCCGTGCTCACGAAATTCGACTATGCCGCCACGCTCGCCGCCAGCCTGGCATGGCTCGGCTTGTCCCACGGCGACGCCGTGGGCTGCACCCTCTTCGACGAGGCCGTGCGCGCGAGCGTGCCTGCACGGATGAAACGGTCGCAGCTGTCAGGCGTCGTCGAGGTGCTGGAGACCCATGCGGCAGGGGCCGCCAGGCCGACGGCCTTCCTCCCGGTGCTCCGCTCGCTCTCCGAGACGCTGCCGCGCCGCGGGCTGGTGATCATTCTCACCGACCTCCTCGGCGACCGGGAGGGCGTCGCCAAGGGCATG
Source organism: Pirellulales bacterium (assembly GCA_044234625.1). Taxonomy (GTDB): domain Bacteria; phylum Planctomycetota; class Planctomycetia; order Pirellulales; family UBA1268; genus CACORA01. The sequence goes on from JBIIIP010000019.1 coordinate 11,940, forward strand.
CAGTTGCTGCGCCGCCGCGGCCACGATCTCGTGCTCCTGCACGTGATGGATGACGACGAGCTCGACTTTCCCTTCGACGGGCCCACGCGGTTCGAGGGCCTCGAGGTGAGCGACTTCATCGCCTGCAACCCGCGGGCGCTGCGGGCCGGCTACCTGGCGGCTCTCGAGGAATTCCTGGCCACGGCCCGCAAGCAGGCGGCGGCCGCCCGTTGCGACTACTCGCTGATCCGCACCAGCGAGCCGCTCGATGCCGCGCTGGTCAGGTTTCTCTCCCGTCGCGCCAGCATGGCCGTGTAGCCAGCCTGGAATCACCCGTCATGCCGTCGTTCGATTTTCAGTCGCTGTTGTGGTGGGGCCTGCCGCTGGTCGCGGCGCCGATCATCATCCACCTGATCACGATCCTCCGGCACCGGCGCGTGGAATGGGCGGCGATGGAATTCCTCCTCGCCAGCCAGCGGAAGTACCGCACGCGGGTGCTGCTCAAGCAGTTGCTCCTGCTGATCCTCCGCGCGGCGGCCGTGCTCGGCATCGTGCTGGCGCTGGCCGGCCCGCGGTGGCGGTCGGCCTTGGCGGGGCTGTTCGGCGGCGGCCGCACCGCCCACGTCGTGCTGCTCGACGACAGCTACTCGATGGGCGACACCTCGGCCGGCGCCGAGGATGCCGCGGCGCCCGTCACGGCGTTCGACCGCGGCAAGCGTGTGGCCGAGCGGATCGTCGCCGACCTGGCCGTCACGGCGGGCGGCCAGGAACTGGCCGTCGGTCGCTTCAGCCGCCTGTCGCGTGCGGATGCCGCCCGGGCGACCGCCGCCTTCGACGTGCCGCGGCAGCCCGTCACGCCGCAGACCGTCCCGCAGATCCGCGACGTGGTCGCCGAACTTCCGCTCTCGGCCACCGATGCGGGGCCGGCGACGCCGCTCGCGGTGGCCGCCGAAGTGCTCGGTGGCGGTTCGAATACCGGCCGCGTGGTGTGGGTCGTGAGCGACTTCCGGACCCGCGAGTGGAAGGCTGCCGACGATCTCGCCGACACGCTCCGCCGCCTCACCGCCGCCGGCGCGCAGGTGCGGCTGGTCGACTGCGCGGCTCCGTCCGCCACGAACCTCTCCATCGAGCGCCTGGAGCCGGCCGGTGGCGTGACGGCCAGCGGCGTGGTGGTGCCCCTGGAGGTGGAGGTGAGGAACCACGGCGACCGTCCCGTGCATGACGTGGCCGTGGAACTCCGCGAGGATGGCGCGACCCGGCCGGGCGTGCGGATCGGTTCGATCGCCCCGGGGGACTCGACCACCCAGCGGTTCGACGCCACGTTCACGACCCCCGGCAGCCACGGCATCGAGGCCATGCTCGGGCCCGATGCGGTGGCTGCCGACAATGCCCGCAGCGCCGTGGTCGACGTGGTTGACCGCGTCGACGTGCTCCTCATCGACGGTGGCCTCGCTTCCTCGGACAACGCTCCTCAGCGGGCGGGAGACGCCTTCTACGTGGCCGCCGCCCTGGCCCCGGGCTCCGGGGCGCCGACCGGCTTGAACCCGCGGATCGAGTCGCCGCGGGCCCTCGCCTCGCTCGACCTCCAGCCCTTCGTGGGCATCTGGCTGCTCGACGTCGAACGCCTCGAACAGTCTGAAGTAGCGGCGCTCGAGGCCTATGCGAAGGGCGGGGGAGGGGTGGTGTTTTTCTGCGGCCCTCGCACGAAGCCCGACACCACGAACACGACGCTCTACCGCGACGGCAGCGGGCTGTTTCCCGTGCCGCTGGCGGGGGCGGTCGATCTGCTGCCCGGCCCGGCCAGCGGCGACGCCGCCGTGCCCGACGTGTCGGTCGAGGAGCACCCGGTGGTGACCGTGCTCTCGGGACAACGCAACCCGCTGCTGGATGCCGTGCGGGTTGATCGCTTCATGGCGGTCGAACGGACGTTCGCCCCGACCCCGGAAGCCGGTCTGCGGCGGCTGTTGTCCCTGCGCACCGGTGCGCCGCTCGTGCTGGAAAAGCCGTTCGGCGAGGGAACCGCGGTCGCCGTGCTCACCACCGCCGCGCCCGTGTGGAACAACTGGGCCCGCGGCAATCCGTCGTGGGTCGTCGTGATGCTGGAACTGGAAAACCATCTCGCCAGACTCCGCCGCCAGGCCGCGGCGCTCGAGGTCGGGGCGCAACTGCAGGTGCCGCTGGAGACCGGCGTCGATGCGATCGATGTCGATTTCGGCGTGCCGCCGCAGGGCACCGTCGTGCACATCAGCGGCACGGCCGACCAGACCGGGGCGGTGACGGCCACGCTGCCCGACACGCCCACGGCCGGCATCTACACGGCCCGCTGGCCGCGGCTCGACGGCACCGAACGCCTGAAATCGTTCGCCGTGAACGTCGATCCGGACGAAGGTCGCCTGGAGCGGGTCGGCCGCGAGCCGCTCGGCAGGCTCCTCGTGGGCGTGCCCTTCTCGTACGAATCGGCCGACGCCATCCAGCCCCCGGCCAACGCCCTGGCCGGAGTCTCGTTGCTCCAGCCGCTGCTTGTGGGGCTGCTGCTGCTGCTCGTCGGTGAACAGCTGCTCGCCTATTCGGCCAGCTACCACCCCGCCCGCCGCTCGGCCTCCTGAAAACGTTTGTTGAATGCCCGTCGCCATGCCACCGCCGCCGCTCCTCGCCGCCGCCGTGCAGCACCGCATCACGAGCGGCTTGGTCGACGGCTTCACGGCCTGGTGGCAGCTGCCGGCATTGGTGCTGGGGCTGGCCGTGCTGGCGACGTTCATCGTGTGGATGTACCGGCGCGACGCCATGGAATTGCCGCGCGGCGTGGGCGCGATCCTGGCAGGGCTCCGGCTGGGGGCCGTGGCGGCGATTGCCGCCGCCATCCTCGACCTGGAACGCACCACGGAGCATGAGATCGTGTCACCTTCGCGGGTGGCGGTGCTCGTCGACTCCAGCGCGAGCATGACCCTTGCCGACACGACCGACGACACGGCGGTGCGGCCCCGCAGCCAGATGGCGGTGGATGTTCTCACGGCGGGAGGCCTGCTCGAGGCGCTGGCGCCGCGGCACGAAGTCTCGGTGTGGCGTTTCGATGCCGATGCCGAGCCGGTCGGCGTGCGGCCCGTGTCGGCAACGCCCGGCGACGCGACCGACGCGACCGACGGCCCTGCCGCGGCCGACGGCGATCCATGGCAGACGGCTCTCGCGGCCCGGGGCTTCGAGACCCGGCTGGGCGAGGCGCTGAAGCGCGTCCTCGACGACGAGCCGCGTGGCGTGCTCGCGGGGGTGGTCGTGCTTTCCGACGGCGCCAACAACGCCGGCGTCGATCCGGCCGCAGCCGCGGCCGCCATCGCCAGGGCGGGCGTGCCGGTTTTCCCGATCGGCATCGGCTCGGAACGGCTGCCGTCGAACGTGCGCGTGGCCGACCTGATCGCCCCGGCCCGCGTGTTCCCCGGCGACCGTTTCGCGGTGACCGGCTATGTGCAGGCCCAGGGATTCGCGGGCCAGTCGGTGAAGGTCGAACTCGCCGAACTCTCTCCTGACGAAACGCCGTCACAGGACGGGGCGGCCCGGCGAGGCCGGATCATCGACACCGCGGAGGTGCGGCTCGCGGCCGATGGCGAGCTGGTGGCCGCGCGGTTCGACGTGCCCGGCCTGCAGGCCACCGGCCGCCGCTCGCTGGTGATGCGTGTTGCGCCGCCCGCGACCGATCACACTGCCGCCGACAACGCGCACGTCACCGAGATCGAGGTCGTGGATCGCGTCACGCAGGTGCTCCTGCTGGCGGGAGGCCCGACCCGCGAGTACCAGTTCATGAGGAACGTGCTCGGACGCGACAAGAGTTTCGCCGTCGACGTCGTGCTCGGCACGGCGACGGAAGGCGTGTCGCAGGATGCCCGGCGCATCCTCACCGCGTTTCCAGACTCGGCCGAGGAACTCGACGCCTACGACGTGATCGTGGCCTTCGACTACGACTGGCGGCGGCTCGACGAGGCCACACAATCGCGGCTCGATCGCTGGGTGGCCCGGGAGTCGGGGGGGCTGATCCTCGTCGCCGGCGGCGTCTTCATGAATGCCTGGCTCAGCGATCCCCGTTCGACCACGATCCGCACCCTGCACCCGGTGGAGTTGCGTGCGGCCGCCCGCATGACCATCGACGATGTGCCGGGGTTTCCCGAGCCCATGCCGCTCGACTTCACGCGCGACGGCCGGGATGCGGAGTTTCTCTGGCTGGGCACGAGCCGCATCGCCAGCCAGGCGGTATGGGGAGATTTTCCCGGCGTCTATTCCTGTTTCGACGCCCGTGTCGCCAAGCCGGGAGCCACGGTATATGCCCGGGCCCGGCAGCTGGGAGCGGCGGCCGATGCCGAGCCGATCCACATGGCAGGCCAGTTCTACGGCTCGGGGAGCGTGTTCTATCTCGGCAGCGGCGAACTGTGGCGGCTGCGGGCCCTTGATGACACGCTCTTTGAGCGGGTGGCTACGCAACTGGTGCGCCATGTGGCGCAGGGGAGGCTGTTGCGCGGATCGCGGCGGGCCCGCCTGCTGGTCGAACGCGACCGCTTCGCGGTGGGATCGAGCGTGGTGGTGCGGGTGGTCGGCCCCGATGGCGAGACGGCGCCGGCGGCCGCCGCCTGCACGGCGACCGCGCCCGATGGAAACACGATCCGCGTGCCGCTCGTCGCCGACCCCAGCCGACGGGGCGCGGTGCAGGGGGCCTTCGTGGCCTCGCGCGAGGGATCGTGGCTGATCGATGTCGACCTCGGCGGAGCGGAGCGGCTGTCACGGCGCATTCAGGCGCGGCTGCCCGACAGGGAACTGGAGCGTCCGCGGCTGGAGCGGGGCCTTCTCGAGCAGATCGCGCTGGCAACCGGAGGCACGCCGCGGTTTCTGGCCGACAGCGCGTGGACCGCCGCCGACGCCCGGACGCTGGCGGACCGGCTCGCCGATCGCTCGCGCCGCGACTATGAAACGGGCGCCCCCGATGCCGACTTCAAGCGTCGACTCCATGCCTGGCTCCTCGGCCTGGGGGTCGGGCTCTTGTGCTGTGAATGGATCGTGCGCCGACTCACCCGCCTCGCCTGATTGACTCCCCCATGCCAGCGCTGCTCGATTCGCCACCGTCGCCTCCACCGGCTGCCGCCGACATCCACCGGCTGCGCCTGGCCCTGCATGCCCTGCGCCGCCAGACGCGAAGGTGGGTGTGGGTCGAGTCGCTGGCGATGATCGGCCTGTGGGCGGCGGTGTTCTTCTGGGCGACGCTGCTGCTCGACTGGTGCTGCGAGCCTCCGCGGCAGGCGCGGGCCGCGCTGCTCCTCGCGGGCGCGGCCGGCCTCGCCTGGCTCGTGGCCACGAAGATCGCAGCCCGCCTCGCCGTGCCGCTCGACGACGCTTCGTTGGCTCTGGCCGTGGAGCGGTCTCACCCGGAGTTTCGCGACAGTCTCTCCACCGCGATCGAAGCCCGGTCCGACGACACCTCCGCCGACCGCGGGCTTTTGGATCGCACGGCCGCGGAGGCCGCCGCGCTCGTAGGCAGCATCCGGGCGGAACGGATTTTTCGCCGGCGCAGCCTCGGCCAAATCATGGTGGCGGCGGCGCTCTCGCTGGTGACCGTGGTCGGCACGGCCGCGTGGCAGCCCGACGTGGCCGCGCGGTGGGTGAAGAGGATCGCCCTGTTGGGAGACGAGCCCTGGCCACGGCGCGTGCTTCTCGTCGCCGAGGGATTCACCGACGGCAAGCGGATGGTGGCCCGCGGCACCGACGTGGAGGTGCTCGTGCGGGCGGTGGCCGGTCACGAGATCCCCGACGTCGTTGACCTGCGTTGGCGGCAGGCAGGATCCCGCGGGCGGAACTGGCGGTGGGAGCGGATGGGCACCCGCGGCGGCCTGACGGACGCGGGCCAGCAGTTCGGCCACGTGCTGAAGGCCGTTTCGGAATCGATCGACCTGGAAATCCGCGGCGGCGACTCCCGGCTGCGGCGGTTGCGGCTGGAAGCCATCGATCCGCCGGCGCTGGCCTCGCTCTCGATCACCACCACGCTCCCCGCTTATCTCGGCGGCGGCGTGCGGACGGCCGCGCCCGCGAGGCAAGTGCCCGTGCCGCGCGGGTCGAATGTGGAGATCACGGTGACGGCGACGAAGCCCCTGGCCGCGGCCGACATGGTGATCTCCGCGGGCGGCGACGAGATGCCCCTCGCTGGATTCGGCGGCGGCGATCCGCCGGCGCAGTCGCTCACGGGCCGCGTCCGTGACATCGCCGGAGAACAGGCCATCGTGGTGCGGTTCACCGACACGCACGGCATCGTCAACCGCGAACCGATCACCTTCGTGCTGGCGGCCGTGCCCGATGAGCCACCGCGCGTGGCGACGAAACTGCTCGGCATCTCCTCGGCCGTGACCCCGCGGGCCCGCCTGCCCGTGCAGGGGACGATCTCCGACGACCACGGCCTGGCGGAAGCAGCCGTGAGGCTTCGCGTCGCCGACAGCGCAGGTCCTCAGCAGGCCGCGTCTCCCCCCGCCGCGGAACACACACGGCCGATCCGGGCCCTCTCCGCGGGGGCGGCGGTCGTCGAATTGTCGGGGGCCGCGATGGAGGTGGTGCCGCTGGAGCCGCTGGCCCTGGCCCCGGGGCGACGGGTGGAGGTCGACGTGACGGCCACCGATGGCTGCACCCTGGCCGAGGGACCGAATCGCGCGACGAGCGAAACATGGTCGCTCGATGTCGTGGCCCCCGAGAATCTGCTCGCGCTGCTCGAGGCCCGGGAGGTGATTCTCCGCCGCCGCTACGAGGCGGCCATCGCCGACCTCACGCAGGCCAGGGACCGCCTCGCCGCCGTCACGGCCGGGGCCGATGCGTCGGAGGCCGGGCGGCTCGCCGAGGCCTCCGCGCGGGCGGCGGGAGAAACGAAGGAAATCGCGGCCGCCTTCCGCGACATCCGCCTCGAACTCGACAACAATCAGCTCCTCACGCCGGAGCTGGATGCGCGGCTGGAGCAGCAGATCGCCGCGCCCCTCGACACGATCGCCTCCCGCGACCTGCCCGCCCTGCTGGCCGCCTGCCGGCGGGCCGTCGATGCCGCCCGCGGCGGGAAGCCCTTCAACCCGGAGGCTCTCGTGCGGCAAGCCGACGACGCGCTCGCCAGGATGCGGACCGTGCTCGATATGATGATGGAGTTGGAATCGTTCAACGAGGTCGTGGAGCGGCTGCGCGGCGTGATTCGCCTGCAGGAGGAGATCCGCACCGAGACCCTCGAGCAGCAGAAGAAGCGGGCCCGTGAAGCCCTGGAGACGCCATGATGTCGAAGGCCGCACCCGCGCAGTGGCGCGCCTGCACCGGGCCGCTCATCGCTGCCGCGTGCCGCGGGCTGGCGGTGAAGATCGCCATCGCGGTGGCGGCCGCCGGCATGCCGGGGACGACGACCGCTGAGCCGCGGGCGGCGGGCGAGTCGCTCGCCCTCCGGGAGCAGCAGTTGGCCGGGCAGTTCCGGGAACTGGAGCGGTCTTTCCTCCGCCTCGCCGACCTGCTCGCGGCCAGCGATCCTCGGCGGGCCACGCTGCTACGGAACGTGTTCGAACAGGGCCGCGATGCGGAGATGGGCGACCGCCTCGACACGATCGTGCGGCTCCTCGAGGAAAACAAACTCCTCAAAGCGGGCACCTCGCAGGCCGATGCGATCGACAAACTGAAGGAACTGCTCGCCTTGCTCGAGGCGGGTGACGCCGATCCCCTGCTCAAGTCGACGAAGGATGAAGTCAAACGGTTCATCGCCCGCGTGGCAAAGCTGATCGCCAAGCAGCGCGACATCGATGGCTCGACCGAAGCGGGGGCCGACGACGACGATCTGGCCGCCCGCGAGGAGGCGCTCGCCGAGGAGACCCGCGGCCTGGCGGGCGACATCGGCGGCTTTGCCAAGCGGATGGAGCCGCGTGAGACAGACCAGAGCGAGCAGGACGGGAAAGAAGCCGCTCCCAAGGACGGCGACGGCACCGGAAAAAAGCCGTCCGCAGAGGAGCAAGGGGAAGGTCAGTCCAAGGAAGGTCAGTCCGGTGAAGAGGGAGAATCTGCCGAAGGCGGAGGTGGCGAACCAAGCGACGAGGATCAGGGAGACGACGAAGCGTCGCGGGCGCGGCGCACCCGCAAGCGGCTGCAGGCTGCGGAAGACCGGATGCGCAAGGCACGGCAACAGTTGGAGGAGTCCCGTCGAAAAGAGTCTCGCCAGGAGCAGGAAAAGGCGATCGAGGAACTGGAGACGGCCCGCGCCGAACTGGAGGAGATTCTTCGCCAGATGCGCGAGGAGGAAGTCGAACGGCTACTCGTGCAACTGGAAACACGGATCCGCGGCATGCTCCGCGCCGAACGGGCCGTGCTGGCAGGGGCCGAAAAACTCGCTGCGGAACCGGGCGGGCAGGCGGGCCGCGAACGCGAACTCGAGGCGGCGCGGTTGGGCAGGGAGCAGACGGCGGTGGGCAACGACGCGACCAAGGCTTTGGCACTGGTCCGTGACGACGGCTCGGCTGTCGCTATTCCCCAGGCGCTCGAGCAGATCCGCGACGATTCCCTGCAAGCCGCCGCGCGGCTGCAGCGCGGCGACGTGGGGAGCACCACGCGAGGAATCCTCGGAGACATCGTCGCCAGCCTGGAGGAGATGCTCGCCGCCCTCGAACGAGCCCAGCGCGAGCAGCAGGCGAAGAAGGAGAATCCGTCCGGCGGTCGACCTGCCGAACCGGGCGAGCAGCCGCTCGTCGACAAGCTCGCTGAACTGAAGATGATTCGCTCCCTGCAGATGCGGGTGAATGGCCGCACGAAACGCTTCTCGCAATTGATCGCCGCCGAGGCTGAACAGGCCGATGAGCCGGCTCTGCGCCAGGCCCTCGAGCGGCTGGCGGAGAGGCAGCGGGCGATCCAGCAGGCCGCCCACGACATCGTCACGGGCCGCACGGAATGACGACGGAACCGAACTGATCATCGATCGCACCCGGTTCCCGGAAGAGATCGCCGGCGGACGGCTCGCCCGTGTGTTCCACGGGAGTTTTCCCGGCGCACGATCAGCCGCGGGATTCCTTCTGCCGCCCGCGAACCCTTGGGGTATGATGAAGCCATGCAATGGAGCCTTGTCGCAGCCTCGGGAGCCTTGGCAATGAGCCGGCCGAAGCCCTGGTTCGGGGCCGTGTGTGCGGTCGTGATCGCCGCTGCTTGCCAGGCCGTCCATGGCGAAATCGACGTGGAGCAGCCGCCTTCGTGGGCCGTGCCGGACGCGTCCGCCACTCGCGGCCGGATCGTGGCCTGGATCGAAGGCCACCCGAACAAGGACGACCAGGCCCGTGCCAAGGCCCGGGCTCCATGGAACCAGCCGGCCGAAAAGTCCGCACCTCCTGATCTGTTGGACGCCGCCATGGAATCGATTGCGGCGCTCGATCCCCGCGGCGCGAAGCTTCGCGACGACCCGCTGGCCGACCCCGCATGGCTCTTCGAGCCATCTCCGCCGCCGGATGCCACCGCTGCCTTCGCCCGCGAGACCGTGCGGCTGTGGCTGGGGCGGGCCCGTGTGCGGCAGCAACGGTTCGACGAGGCGGTGCCGCTGCTCGACGGGCTCGACGTGCGCACCGCGATCGATCCGGCCGGTCTGCTCTTTCATCGGGCCGCCTGCCGGGCCTGGCTGCTCGAATCCGATGCGGCGCTCGAGGATCTCGACCGTCTCCTGGAGCGGTCCGGTGGCATCCCGGTGCGGTACGAGCGGATGGCGCGGCTGCTGCGGGCCGACATGGCGGCGCTCGAGGATGAATCCCTCGACCACATCGCGCGGAGGATGCGCGACATCACCCGACGGCTCGATCTCGGCCACGCCGGCCCCAAGACCCGCAGCGTGCAGGATGGCGTGATCGCGTCGCTCGACAAGCTGATCAAGAGAATCGAAGACCAGCAGAGCCAGTCTTCCTCCCAGGGCTCGGGCGGCGGCAGTGGTGCGGGCGGCAGTGGCGGAACCCCCATGGACGACAGCCGCATCGCCGGTGGCAAGGGGCCGGGTGAAGCCCGCAGCCGCGATATTGGCAGCTCCGACGGCTGGGGCAACCTGCCGCCCCACGAGCGAGAGGAAGCGTTGCAGCAGATCGGCCGCGAGTTCCCGGCGCATTACCGGGAAGCGATCGAACAATATTTCAAGCGACTCGCCACGGGGAATGCCGAGCGGTAGGGCCCTCTCCCGCACCCGTCTTCCCTCCCACCAGAGACAAGCCGATGCCCCGCCACCGGATCATTCGCCGCCATTTCCGCAGGGCGACGACGTGCGGCTGGGCAATCGTGGCGGTGATGGCGACCCTGCCACCCGGACCGGTGGCCGCGGATGTGGCCTGCACGGTCGACACCACGGGTGGTCCGGTGACCGGCCAGTTGCAGGCGGTGGATGCCGATGGAATCAGGCTGGTGGTCGATGGCGAGGCCCGCACGCTTCCCGTGGACACCGTGCGTGCCGTGGTGCGAGCCGATATCCAGACGACGCCGACGACCCTCACGGTGACCTGCGCCGACGGCTCGACGGTCGCCGGGACCGACATCGCGTGGCGCGGTGACACGCTCACGGTCAGCCACCCGGCCGGAGCGATCGAGTTGCCGATGGCCCGCGTGCAGTCGGTCTCTTGGCACGATGCCGCCGGTGAAGGGCGTTGGGAGGCGGGGCTGCCCCCCGACCTGGAGTCAGACGTGATCATCGTCCGCAAGGGGGATGATTTCGAGTTCGTCCAATGCGCCATCACCGGCATCACCGCCGACAGCGTGACGGTGAAACTCGACGAGGAAACGATTCCGGTCAACAGGGGCAAAGTGATCGGCCTGCGATGGCTGCGCGAGCCCACTCCGCCCGGGGGTGTTCGCGTGCGGGTCGACGGTGGGAACATCGCCGCGAAGGCAGTGTCATGGACGCCCGATGGCCTCGTGATCGACGACGGCCTCAAACTGCCCGCCGCGATGCTCGCGGAAATCGATTACGCCTCGGGCCGCACCCTTCGCGTGGCGACCCTCCCGCCGGAGCGGATCGTGGTCGAGCCCTTCTTCGGCGCGCTGGGAAACATCGAGGGCCTGGCCGACTATTTCAGGCCGCGGGCCACGCCTGCGCCGGCAGGCGGCCAGGGCATCGACCTGGTGGTTCGCCCGCGAACGGAGGCGGTGTGGCGGATTCCAGCGGAGAGCCGCGAATTTCGCACCAGCCTGTCGGTGAAGACGCCGTCGGACACCGGCCCGGTGGTCGTCATCGCCATCGACGACCGCGAGGTGTTTCGCGGCCCCGTCGACGCCGCCGCGGGGAACGACGGACGGGTCGCCGTGGGACCGCTGCCGGTGGCGGGAGGCCGCCGGCTTCATCTTTCGGTCGATTTCGGGCCGTCGGGCGCGGCGGCCGGCGTGGTCGTGCTCCACGATCCGGTGCTGACGAGATGAAGGCCATGCGCATTCCGACCACATGCCTGCATGCGACCGTTCTTGCTGCCTGTCTCGGCGGCTGGGGAGCGGCTGCCAGGGCGGAGGACGTGCCGCCGGGGGTGCTCGAGGCCCAGGCCCGGCGGATCGGCGTGATGGCGCAGGCGTCCGCCGCCGCTGTGTCGATCTTCGCCGGCGAGGCTGGGGGCGGATCGGGCGTGCTCATCTCGGCCGATGGCTTTGCCCTGACGAATTTTCACGTCGTCGATCCGGCCGGCCCGGCGATGAAATGCGGGCTCGCCGACGGCCACATCTACGATGCCGTCGTCGTCGGCCTCGATCCGACCGGCGACGTCGCCCTCATCAAGCTCGTGGGCCGTGACGATTTCCCCTATGCCGAACTGGCCGACAGCGACGCGGTCGAGGTGGGGGATTTTTGCTTCGCGGCCGGCAACCCGTTTCTCCTCGCCACCAACCTGCAGCCATCCGTGAGCGCCGGCATCGTCTCGGGAGTGCACCGCTACCAGTTTCCCGCCGGCACGATCCTCGAATACACCGACTGCCTGCAGGTCGATGCGGCCATCAACCCCGGCAATTCCGGCGGCGCGCTCTTCGATGCCGTGGGGCGGATCATCGGCGTGAACGGCCGGGCGTCGTTCGAGAAGCGTGGCCGTGTGAACGTGGGCGTGGGCTATGCGATTTCGTCCAACCAGCTGCGCAACTTTCTCGGCATGCTTTTCGCGGGCCGGCTCGTCGACCACGCCACGCTCGGCGCCACGGTGGCCACGAGCGAAGACGGCCGCGTCGTCGTCTCCGACATCCTGGAGACGTCGGATGCCTTCCGGCAGGGGCTCCGCTACGACGACGAGGTCGTGTCGCTCGACTTTCGGCCCGTCCGCACGGTGAATGCCTTCAAGAACGTGCTCGGCATCCTGCCGGCCGGATGGCAGGTGCCGCTCGTGTATCGTCGCTCAGGCCGCCGGGCCGAGATCCTCGTGCGGCTCGCCGGCGTGCACGCGCCGGCCGAGTTGGCCCGCCTCGCGGCCGCCGGACTCTCCCCCCAACCGCCGGCCGAGGAGCCGAAGCCACACGCGGCCAAACCACCGGAAATCCCCGAAAGCCTCCGCGGCCTCTACGAGCCCCGCCCCGGTTTCACGAATCATCATTTCAACGTGCTCGAGCGCGACCGTGTGGCCCGGGCGCTGGCCGCCGTCCGGCCGACATCCGATCGCGCCGGGGCGTGGGTGCTGGCTGGCACGCTGGCCGAAGGCGGCACGTTTCGCATCTCCCTCTCCGATGACGAGGGCGTGATCGACCTGCCCACGGGCACGACGCGGGTGGACGCCCGTGGGGAACTCGACACCGCCCCGAATCCGCCCGGCAGCGGCGGCATGCTCGCCGCGCTGCTTCTCCTGCGCCGGCTGCTGCGGGAGGACCTCGCACAGATCGGCCGCACCGACTATTGGGGCACGATGCCGGTGCCCGTGCACCCCGGATCGCCGCGTTTCAACGCCGCGGCCGCCGCCGGCCCGTCCGACCGACGGGAATTGCTCGACACGCTGGAGACGGCGGTCGCGGCCATCGAGGCCCGCTGCGCCGTCGACGCCGCCGGTCGCGTGGTGGCCGTCGACCTGTGGACGCAGCCGGATGCGGCCCCGTGCGAGATTCGCTTCTTCGGCAGCCTCCCCGATCCCGCGGCGGCCGGCTTGCCCGCGGTGATGGAGGTGCGGCGGGGCGGCGAGCCGTTCGGCACGTTCCTCGTCGAATCGGTCACCTTCGGCACGGAGCCGGCACCATGATCCCGCGGTTCGCCATCCTCGTCGTGCTCGCCGCGGCTGCCATGGCATTGCCTCCTCCCGGCCGGGCGAGCGATCCGGACACCACGATCGCCGCCGCGGCGCGGAAGGTCGTGAAGATTTACGGCGCGGGCGGCCTGCGCGGCCTGGAGCCTTATCAGACCGGTATCCTCGTGGCCCCGAATGGCCATGTGCTCACCGTGCTGAGCACCGTGCTCGACGCGGAAGACATCGACTGCGTGCTCGACGACGGCACCCGCTACAAGGCTTCGCTCCTGGCGGCTGATCCCCGTCGTGATCTCGCCGTGCTCACGATCGAGGCCGCCGATCTGCCGGCCTTCGCCCTCGCTGAAGCCGATGCCGCGCCCATCGGCACGCGGATCTTCGCCCTCTCCAACCTCTTCGGCGTGGCGGTGGGGGATGAGCGGGTGAGCGCCCAGCATGGCGTGGTTGCGGCGGTGATGCCGTTGGCTGCGCGTCGCGGCGCGTATGAGGTTCCCTTTCAGGGAGACGTGTACGTGCTCGATTGCTCGACGAACAATCCCGGGTCGGCCGGCGGCGCGGTCGTCGATTGGCAGGGGCGGCTGCTCGGACTGCTCGGCAAGGAGCTCCGCGAGGCGACGTCGGGCACGTGGCTCAATTACGCGATCCCGGCCGGCGAACTCGCCCGCGCCTACCGCGACATCGTGTCGGGCACGGTGCCGCCGGCGGTGGCCGACGGGCCGCCGGTGGCGTTCGACACCGAGCCTTTGGGAATCGTGCTCGTGCCGAACCTCCTCGACAAGACGCCCCCCTTCATCGACATGGTGCTCCCCGATTCACCGGCGGCCAGGGCCGGGCTGCGGCCCGATGATCTGGTGATCGCGGTGGCGGGCGGGGCGGTGCAGTCGCAGGCCGCCGTGCAACGGGCGCTCGCGGCCATCGCGGAAGGGGATTTGGTGCGGCTGTCGGTCGTGCGAGACAACGCGGTACTCGACGTCGATCTCGGGCCGCGGCCGACGGCCCCGCGCCAGCCCGTCGGCACGTCAGAGGAGCCGACGCCATGAATGTGATGAACGCCCGGCTCCGGCACGGCATGTTGTTCCTGGCGGCAAGCGCGATGCTCGCTTCCCTCGGGCCGCGAAAAGGCTGCGCGGCGGTGCCCCTCGGTCTTGAAGAGGAGGCGGCGTTCCGCGCGGCGGTGGCACGGGTGGCCCCGGCCGTGGTGCGGATCGAAGCCGGGGGCGTGTCCGCCGAGTCGACGGGATCCGAGGCCGCGCCGGCGAGTGGTCCCTCGAGCGGGCTCGTGGTCGGCGCCGACGGCTGGATCATCGCCACCGATTTTGCGGTGCCGCGGGACCTCGATCAGGCCATCGTCGTGCTCCAGCCGGCCGGCGGCGGCGACGCGGCCCGCGCGGCGGGAAAGGTCGTGGGCCGCGACGTGGCCCGCGGCATCGTGCTGCTCAAGGTTGATCCACCGTTCCCGTTGGCGGCGGTCGGGGCGGCCGTGCCCCCCGCGGATCTCGCCGTCGGCCAATGGACGATCGCCGTGGGGCGAGCCTGGGGGCCGGGAACGCCGAACGTGGCCGTGGGAGTGTTGTCGGCGACAGGCCGGGCCTGGGGCCGGGCCGTGCAGACCGATGCGTCGGTCTCGCCGGCCAACTACGGCGGACCCATCGTCGACATCGCGGGCCGGGTGATCGGAATCCTCGCCCCGCTGCCGGCCGACACGGCCGGGATGAATCTCGGCACGGAACTCTACGATTCCGGCATCGGGTTTGCCGTGCCCCTGGCCGACATTCTCCGCGTGCTGCCCCGCCTGAAGGAGGCCGCGGTGCTCGTGCCCGGACTGCTCGGCATCACCTACCGCTCGCAAGACGCGTTCACGGCCGCGCCCATCATCGCCACGGTGCGGGCTGGATCACCGGCTGCCGCCGCTGGCCTGCGGCCCGGCGACACGATCGTGGAGGCGAGCGGACGGCCCGTGGCAAGGATCGCGGAACTGCGGCACACGATCGCGCCGCTCTATGCCGGCGACGCGATCGACCTGGTCGTCGAACGGGCCCGCAAAGACGCAACCCCGGAGCGGGTGGCCATGAGCGCCACCCTCGTCGACAAGCTGCCCCCCTGGCACCGCGCGGTGATCGGCATCGTTCCCCAGCGCTCGGCGGCCTCGCGCGCGAAATCCGATGCGCCGCAACCAGTCGTCGTCGGTTGGGTCTGGCCGGGCAGCCCGGCCGAAAAGGCGGGCATCGCGGCGGGCACGATTCTGGAGTCGATCACGGTGGGCGAAACGGGTGACCCGGTCGTGATCGATTCGCGCATGGCGCTGGATGGCGTTCTCGGCGGCGTCGACATCGGGCAGCCGGTCACGCTCACGGTGAAGAATCAGGCCGGAGGCCAGGCGCAGCACCGGCTGGTCACGATGGGGATGCCCACCGAGATCCCCGCGACGCCTTCGGCCCGGCCCGAGTCGCCGCTCGGGGCCACGGTGGTGAAGCTCGAGGCGCCGGAGATCGCCACGCCGCCACAGGCGGTGATTCCCGCCGGCGACAAGGACGACCCCGTCGGCGTGCTCGTCTATTTCCGGCCACCGCAGCCCAAGATGAACGCCGGTGACACGGCGGCTTGGATGCAGATGGCCAACCGCCACGGAGTGGCCGTCATTCTCCCCACGCCCGCCGACCCGCAGCGCTGGAGCCGGGCCGACATCGCCGGCGTCGCGCGGAGCATCGACTCGCTCCGCAGCCGCAGGGCAATCGACCGGTCCCGGGTCGCCGTGGCGGGCAGCGGAGCCGGCGGCGGATTCGCCTGGCTGGCGGCCGAAGCCCTGGGGCCCGGCGTGCGTGGTGTGGCGGTGCTCGACGCGGCCTTGCCGCGGCAGGCGAAGGTGGAGCCGGCCGAGCCGGGCCAGGCACGGTGGATAGTGTTCGGCGCTGGCGCGGACGCCCTGCCACGCGTGGAGGCCGACCGGCGTCGGCTCGCGGAAGCCGGCCACGCCGTGGGCATGCTTCCGCCGCGGCCCGACGCCGCGATCCCTGTGGAAACGCTCGCGCGGTTCGTCGAGGCGCTGGGGCTGCTGTGATGCCGGTGGCGTCGCGCGGCAGCCGGCGGCTCATTCCCGCCGCGTGGGCACGAGCGCCGACGCGCTGACCTGCGACCAGAAGCGGGAAAAACGCCCCAGGTCGCGCACGCGGCGGCGATCGCAGAACACCGGTTCCTCGATCACCTGCACGGGCATGTCCGCAGCGATGGCGGCGGCCGCGGCGCGCACCCGCGGGCACGGCGTGTCGGCGACCGCGACGTGCGTGCACCTCGAGCGCCGGGCCGCCGCCGGCAGCACCGCGGCCGGCGAGCCCATCGCCACCTCCACGCCCTCGATGTCGGCGAGGCACTCGAAGATGAACGCCAATCGCTTGAGGGCCGGCCGCTCGGCTTCCAGCCAGGCGGGATCGAGCACGAAGATCCGGGGCGCACCGGGATGGCGGACGGCGGCCGGGCTCGCCGCCGACAGCGAGTCGAGCGTGAGCCACACGAGGGGACGGCCCGCCGGGTCGCCGGCGCCGAGTCGCCAGGGCGCCGCGGGAGGAATCCGCAGCGGCGCCCGTGGCGGTGGAGCCGCATCGACGAACAGCCGTTCCGCGAGCGCCTCATAGGATCCCTCCACGTCGCAGTGGCCCGCGACCGGGCATGCCCGGCAGTGCAGGCCGTCGGTGTAGCGCTCCAGATTTTCCCGATTGAAGAGATAGGGCTTCGCGGAAAACGTTCCCGCCACCCACTGCCACGAAAGATGGTTGCTGGCGGGATCGCCATCGAGCAGGTGCGACAGAAACCAGCCGGCTCCCGCCTGCCAACGGACGCCGCGGACGTGCACGAGCCAGGAGGCCAGCCACATCCGCTCGTGATTGTGCAGCCATCCCGTGCGCTGGAGCTGCCGCACGAAGGCGTCGATGCAGGCCATGCCGGTGCGCCCGTCGAGCACGTCATCGGGCATCCGGTCGACCGTGTTCAGACGAGACCGCGCCGCCGGCGGCTCGATCGGGGCGCGGATCCTGTCGCCCAAGGCGGCATGCACCTGCCGCCAATAGTCGCGCCAGCCGAGTTCGGAAATCAGTTTCTCGGCGTGGGCTGGCTCATCGACACCGGCCAGCGCCGCGTCGCGGACCTCCGCCAGCGACAGCACGCCATGCCGCAGCCAGGGCGACAGCCTCGTCACCGCGCCCGCCACGTGATTCCGCGTGCGTGCATAAGCTTGCGGATCGATCGCCGCCAGCCGCGCGAGGCCGCTCGCCCGCCCCCCGCGCACGCCGAGCGCTTCCACGCCCGCGATGCTGTCGTGGTGCAGGCTGTCGGGAAGAAGTTCGGCCAACGCGGCGATCCGTGAGGAGCGCGGGAGGCCCACGAGCCGGTCAAGGAAGGTGGTGTTCATGCCGTTCATTGAAACCATCCCGCCGATCCTCGCCAGCCTGGCTGCCACGATCATGGGCATCGGGATGCGCAGAAACGATGCGAGCTGGGGGCCGGCATCCCCGAGAATCACGCGATCATCCGTAAAAAATCGCTTTGCTCGCCGAAAAATCCTTCGGCATGGCGTTTGCAACCTTCGGGAGGTTCATGCTCGTTTCCTGCGCCCGCAGGTAGACGGGCGACAAGCCAGAAGGATGCCCCAACGGCTTGGGTGGGCACTCCGCCTAGCTCGCCCAGGCCGGGGCATCCTGATTGTGCATTCTTGCTGTCGGCGTGTGCCCGGCGAGCGGGGATGAAAATCCGTGCGTTCTCCCGGCCCCGGCCTGTCCAAATCGCGCCAGTCTGCCATCATTGCTGCACCTCACAAGGGCGTCACGGGGATGGACGGACGGCGCGGAGCCGCGTCGATTCCTCAGCCGATCGTTTCGCCCGCACGATCCGCTTCCAGGCGACTCCATGAAACTCATCCTCGCGATCATCCAGCCGAACAAACTCGAGAGCGTCAAGCAGGCCCTCTCCGAGGTGGAGGTGTTTCGCCTCACCGTGCTCGACGTGCAGGGCTTCGGTCGGCAGCGCGGCCACGCCGAGACCTACCGTGGGCACGAGATCGCCGTGAATCTGCTTCGCAAGGTGCAGCTGCAGATCGCCGTGAATGACGATTTCGTCGAGCCCACGATCGCCGCCATTGTCAAGGGAGGGCGGTCGGGCGACCGCGGCGAGATCGGCGATGGAAAGATTTTCGTGCTGCCCATGGACGAATGCGTGCGCATCCGCACCGGCGAGCGGGGCAGGGAGGCCGTCTGATGCCGCTTCCACGAGCCGCTACACGCGCTGTGGATGCAATCGCGGCTGGATGCCCAGGGCCAGGCGGTTGATCGCCGCCAGAAACGCCTTCGCCGACGCCTCCAGGGAATCGGTCGACACGCCCCGGCCGCGCTGCTGCTGGCCGGCATATTCGAGCTCCACCGTCACCTCGGCCTGCGCGTCCTTACCCACCGTCACCGCCTGCACGCGGAAGTCACGGCACACGGTCGTGATGCCAGTGAGCTTTTCGATCGCCAGGAAAATGCCGTCGATCGGTCCGTCGCCGGCGGAAATCGTCTCGCTCCGCGACGCGCCGTTCTGAACCACCCGCAGCGTCACCGTGGGGAGTGATCCACTGGCGCACGACAGCGTGTAGCCCTCGTAGACAAACTGCTCGGGCAAGTCGGAAAACTGCTGCTCGCAGAGGGCGGCGATGTCGCCGTCGTAGATCTCCTTCTTGCGGTCGGCCAACGCCTTGAACCGCTCGAACACCGTCTGCAGATGCTCCGCCGTGAGCTGGTAGCCGAGCGCCTTGGCTCGGTCGGCGAGCGCGGCGCGGCCGCTATGCTTGCCGAGCACGAGATCGGTCCGCTCCAGCCCCACGTCTTCGGGCCGCATGATCTCGTAGGTTCGCCGCTCCTTGAGCATGCCATCCTGGTGGATGCCCGCCTCGTGGGCGAAGGCGTTGCGGCCCACGATCGCCTTGTTGCGCGGCACCTGGATACCGGTGATGTTGGCCACCAGCCGGCTGGTGGGCACGAGCTTCTGCGTGACGACCCGCGTGTCGACATGGAAGTAGTCCTGCCGCGTCCGCAGGGCCATCACGACCTCTTCGAGCGAGCAGTTGCCCGCCCGTTCACCGATGCCGTTGATCGTGCATTCCACCTGCCCGGCACCCGCCTCGACGGCCGCCAGGCTGTTGGCGACGGCAAGGCCAAGGTCGTCGTGGCAGTGGACGCTGATCACCGCCTTGTCGATGTTCGGCACACGGTCCCGCAGGCTCTTGATCACGCGGTGCATCTGCGTGGGCGTGGCGTAGCCGACCGTATCGGGGATGTTCACGGTCGTGGCCCCCGCGGCGATCACCGCCTCCACCACGCGGCACAGGAAATCGATCTCCGTACGGGCGGCGTCCTCCGGCGAGAACTCGATGTCGGCGCACAGCGACCGCGCCCGCTTCACGCCGGCGACGGCCCGGTCCACGACCTCGTCTTCGTTCATCCGCAACTTGAACTCGCGGTGGATGGAGCTCGTGGCGAGGAACACGTGGATCCGCGGCTGCCGTGCCCCGGCCAACGCCTCCCAGGCACGGTCGATGTCGGTGTCGTTGCACCGCGCCAGACCGCACACCGTGGCCCCGGAAACGACGCCCGCGATGTTGCGGACGCTCTCGAAATCGCCCGGCGAGGCGATGGGAAAGCCGGCTTCGATGATGTCGACGCCGAGCGCGACCAGGGCTTGGGCGATCTCCATCTTCTCGGTGAGGTTCATGCTCGCACCGGGCGATTGCTCGCCGTCGCGAAGCGTGGTGTCGAAGATACGGACCGTTCGAGAGGTGGACATGGATGCCCCTGGGACCTGGGATGTGAAACCGCTTCTCTCTCTTGACGACCCGCTGCATCGATCCGCTGCGAATCGCCGCTCCACGGGCGGAGCATCATGGCATCGTACCGCCGTTTTCCCCCGTTCAACACCTGAGCCGGTCTCGCCCGCACGTTCCGCGGCGGAGTACACTGAACGCAGCGGAATCTTCCATGGCGACATCCTCATCCATCCACTCCGCGGCAGCCGGCGGACACCCCTCGTGGGCCCGCTCCCGCCGCAGCCTCGTCGGCGCCGCCTGCCTCGCCGCGGGCGGCCTGGCGTGGTGGTGGCTCTCGACCCACCATTTTGCCGGCGTCGATGAGCATGCGGGCGTGCCACGGCCCGCCGCGCAGACGGGCGACGGCCCCGCCTCGGATGCGATCGTCGAGCTGCCTCCGGGCACCGCCGCCGCGACGGACATCGAGCTCGCGGAAGTCGCGACGCGGAAGATTCGCGAGCATCTCACCGTGCCCGGCCGGCTCGATTACGACGCCCGCTACCGGCTCGACTACGCCTCTCCCGTGGATGGCATCGTGTCGCGGGTCTTCGTGCAGGTGCGGCAGAGGGTTCGCAAGGGCGACTCGCTGGCCGAGGTGTCGAGCCCCGACGTGGGCATCGCCCGCGATGAGGTGCGGAAGCGGCAGGCGGACCGCGAGATCGAGAAGAAGGCCGCCGACTGGGCGGCCACGATCGCCGACAACGTGGCCGCCCTCCTCGAAACGCTCTCCACGCACCCGCCGCTGGAGACCGTCGAGCAGCAGTTCGACGGCCGCGTGCTCGGCGGCTACCGGGAGAAGATCCTCGGCGCGTATTCGCGGCTGATCTTCGTGGAGAAGGTGAACGCCGGCACGAAGCAACTCGGCGAAGGGGGCGTGCTCTCCGGGCGGATCATCGAGGAGCGGACGAGCAATCTCGAAGTAGCCCAGGCGAGCTTCACGGCCGCCTGCGAGGAGGCGCGGTTTCTCACGCAGCAGGATCGCGACCGGGCGACGGCGGCGCTGGAGCAGGCTGAACGTCTCGTGCAGATCTCGCGGGAACACCTCCGCACCCTCGTGGGCAGCAAGCTCGATGCCGATGGGGGAAGGGGGGCAGTGGACAGCCCGGCCGACACCGCCGCGGACGGCATCGAGACCGGCGGGCTGAGCACGCTCGTGCTTCGTACTCCCTTCGACGGCCTTGTGGAGGACGTCTTCGTCACCCGCGGCGAGCGGGTGACGACCGGCGACCGGCTGTTCGTCGTCGCCGACACGGCCACCCTGTGGGTCCGCGCGCAGATCCACGAGCGGCAGTGGACCATGGTCGAGGTGGAGGAAGGCCAGGAAGTGAAGGTCAACGTGCCCGGCTCGTCCGAGCACAACACGACCGCCCGCATCAGCCACGTGGGAGCGACGGTGGAGGCCGAATCGCGCAGCGTGCCGCTGGTGGCGGAGCTGAAAAACGACGATGCCCATTACAAGCCGGGAATGTTCGTGTGGGTCGACCTCCCGCAGGGACAGCTCCGCGACGTCTTGGCCGTGCCCGCGGCGGCCGTCATGCGGCACGAAGGGCAGGCCTTCGTGTTCGTGCCCGAGGGCGACGGCCGCTACCGCCGGGTCAACATCGAGACCGGGGCCGAGAGCGACGACACCGTCGAGGTGAAGAGCGGGCTCGAGGCCGGCGAGATGGTG
>JBIIIP010000014.1:0-38100 GCA_044234625.1 Pirellulales bacterium
TCACGCTGAAGAGCGAGCTGCTGCTCGAGGACGAGGGCTGAGCGCGGCCGCAGCCGCCCGTTCGAGAAGAGGAATCCTCGCGTGCTGACAGGCGTCATCGAGTGGTCGCTCGCCAACCGGGCGCTGGTCATCGCCATGTTCGTGCTCATGGCGCTGGGCGGCATCTATGCCGCCACACAGATCCCGGTCGATGCCGTTCCCGATCTGGTCAACATCCAGGTGCAGGTCGTCACCGAGGCGGGCACGCTCCCGCCGCTCGACGTCGAGCGGCTCATCACCTACCCGGTGGAACTGGCCGTCAGCGGCCTGCCCGACGTGGAGGAAGTCCGCAGCATCTCCCGGCTGGGGATTTCGCTGGTCACGATCGTGTTCCGGGAGGGCACCGACCTCCTCCGCGCGCGGCAGCTCGTGGCCGAACGGCTGCCCGCGGCGAAGGCGGCCATGGCCCAGGCCGACGCCGACCCGCAGCTGGGCACGCTCTCCACGGCATTGGGCGAGATCCTGCAGTTCGAGCTCAAGGGCAGGGGCACGAGCAAGAGCCTGATGGATCTGCGGAGCATCCTCGAATGGGAGATCGCACCGGTGATGCGGACGGTGCCCGGCGTCACCGACATCAACTCCCACGGCGGCTTCGCCAAGAGCTACGAGGTGCAGATCGACCCCGACCGGATGTCGTCGCAAGGCATTTCCCTGGCCGAGGTGCTCGAAGCACTCGGCCGCAACAACGCCAGCACGGGAGGTGGCTACATCGTCAAGAACGGCGAGCAGCGGTTCATCCGCGGCGAATCGCTGCTGCAATCGGTCGCCGATATCGAGAAGGTGATCGTCCGCAGCCCGGCCGGCGGAGTGCCCGTGCTCATCCGCAACATCGGCACGGTGACGATCGCGCCGCTGGTGCGCCAGGGGGCGGCCACCCGCGACGGCCGCGGCGAGATCGTGACCGGCATGGTGATGATGATCCGCGGCGAAAACAGCCGCCGCGTGGTGATGGCGGCCAAGGAGAAGCTCGCGGAAGTTCGCCGGACGCTGCCGCCGGGCGTCGATCTGGAGATTCTCTACGATCGCTCCGACCTCATCGCTCGCACGCTCGACACCGTGCTCCACAACCTCGCCGAGGGGGGGCTGCTCGTGATCGGCGTGCTCCTCGCCCTGCTCGGCAACATCCGCGCGGGAATCATCGTGTCGCTGGCCATCCCGCTCTCCATGCTGTTCGCGGCCAACCTGATGTGGGCCGTCGGCATCCCCGCGAGCCTGATGAGCCTGGGAGCGATCGATTTCGGCCTCGTCGTCGACAGCTCGGTGATCATGGTGGAGAACTGCGTCCGCCGCCTGGGGCTCGCGCCGCCGACGGCGACGAAGGTCGACGTCGTCCGCGACGCCGCCATCGAGGTGCGCGGTCCGACGATGTTCGGTGAACTGATCATCGCCATCGTCTACCTGCCGATCCTCTTCCTGGAGGGGACGGAGGGAAAACTCTTCCGGCCCATGGCCCTGACCGTGCTTTTCGCCCTCGCGGGCTCACTGGTGATCTCGCTCACGCTGATGCCCGTGCTGGCGACGGCCCTCGTCCGCGAGGAGGAGCATGAACCTCTCATCATGCGGCTCTTCCATCGCGCCTACCGGCCGCTGGCCCGCCTGGCCGTGTTCCATCCGGTGGTGATCTCGCTCGTCGCAGCCGGCCTCGTCGCCGCCAGCGTGCCCGTGGCCCTGCGGCTGGGAGCGGAGTTCATGCCCCGGCTCGACGAGGGCGACATCCTCATCGAGGTCGTCCGCCTACCGAGCGCCACGCTCGAGGATTCCGTGCCGCTGACATCGCGGATCGAGAAGGTGCTCGGCGACTTCCCCGAGGTCCGCACGGTGTTCTGCAAGACGGGCCGCCCCGAGATCGCCAACGACATCATGGGCGTGCAGCAGACCGACGTATGGGTGATGCTGGAGCCGCGCAGCCGTTGGCCGGCCGACGTGAGCCGCGACGCGCTGGTGGAGCGGATGTCGGCCGCCCTCGCCGCCGCCGTTCCGGGGGCCAACTTCGGCTTCAGCCAACCGATCGAGATGCGGGTCGATGAGCTTGTCGCCGGAGTGAAGGCCGACGTCGCCGTGCTCGTCTACGGCGACGACCTCGCCACGCTCGGCGATCTCGGCAAGCAGATCGAGGGCCTGCTCCGCGGCATCCCTGGCGCGGCCGACGTGCGGGCCGACTGGCAGGCCAACGTGCCCACGCTGCGGATCAATGCGCGGCAGGACCAGCTCGCCCGGCACGGCATCGACGGCATCGACGTGATGCAGACGGTGTCGGCCATGGGAGGCATCCGCGCGGGCGACATCTACGAGGGTCGTCCCCGCTACCCGCTGATGGTGAAGTTTCCCAGGGACTGGCGGGAGAACGAGGAACTCGTGCCACAGATTCCGGTCGAGGCGGCAGGCGGGCGGCCCGTGCCGCTCGGCGAACTCGCCGACATCCGCATCGACGAGAGCCCCCCATCAGTCGAGCATGAGAACTCGCGCCGCCGCACCTTCGTGTCGGCCAATGTCCGTGGCCGCGACGTGGCCAGCTTCGTCCAGGAGGCGCAGCGGCGGATCGACGCGCAGGTGAGGCTGCCCTCCGGTTACACGATCGGCTGGGGAGGCGACTTTGAAAACCTGCTCTCGGCCAGCCGGCGGCTGCTCCTCATCACGCCCGTCGTGCTCGGGCTGATCGCGCTGTTGCTCTACACGAGCTTCAAGTCATTGCGGCTGGCATCGCTCATCTTCTGCGCGGTGCCGGTGGCGGCCTCGGGGGGCATCGCGGCGCTCGCGATCCGCGGCATGCCCTTCTCGATCGCGGCCGGCGTGGGATTCGTGGCCCTGTTCGGCGTGGCGGTGCTCAACGGGCTGGTATGGGTGGCGGGGGCGGAACACGCCCGGCAGGGCGGGCTCTCCGCCCGCGAGGCCGCCGTCGTCACGGCCGACGCCCGCATCCGTCCGGTGCTGATGACGGCCCTCGTGGCCAGCCTCGGCTTTCTGCCGATGGCGCTGGCGACCAGCGCCGGTGCCGAAATCCAGCGGCCCTTGGCGACGGTCGTCATCGGCGGCATCGTCACCTCGACGCTGCTCACGGCCTTCGTCGTGCCGGCGATCTACCCTTGGTTCGCTCCGCCCACCTCCAGGAACCACGCATGACGATCCGCGAATTCCAGTCGCTCATCCGCCGCATGTACCACGACAAGGACGCTGCCCGCGGCGTCGAGGGCACGTTCATGTGGCTCACGGAGGAGATCGGCGAGTTGGCAACCGCCCTGCGCAGCGGATCGCACGAGGAGCAGTCGCTGGAATTCGCCGACGTGCTGGCCTGGCTCGCCACGATCGCCAACGTGGCCGATGTCGATCTGGAGGCGGCGATCGCCCGCAAATACGGCACGGGCTGCCCCGGGTGCGGCCAACTGGCCTGCACCTGCCCGGATGCGGAAAAGCCATGATTCGCTCCTGCCTGATCAGTCTCGTGGCGCTTCTCACGGCGGCCGCCGCGGCCGGCGACGATGTGGCACCAGCGGTCGACGGCGGGCTGGCGGGCGACTTCCGCACCGGCTCGTGGACGCCGGTCGCGATCGCGTGGCCGGCTGACACCGCCGCGCCCGAGAGCGGCCGCGAGGTGTTCGTGAGCATCGAGGATGCCGATGGACAGTGGGTGCGGCTGCCGGCGGCCACGGTCGGGCCGTCGCCCACGGGCCGTCCCACTGCCCGTGTGATCGGCCGCTTCGGCCGGCCGCGGGGCAGGATTCTCGTGGAAACCTCTCCCGGCGGCGCGATGACGCTGGCCTGCGGGCCGCCGCTGCCCGCGACCGATGCGGTGATCATGGTGGTCGGCGACCTGCCGGGCATTGACCGGGCGGCGCGGCTGCTGTCGTCCGCGGATGGCAGCCGTCCGCGGGTGACCAGATACGAACCGGCCGCCGGGCCGGCGGCCGACCCGCGGTCGTTCGACGGCGTGGATGCGATGGTGATCTGCGGGGCCGAGGCCGCCACCATCGATGACGCCGGGCTGGCTGGAATCGACGGATGGGTGCGGCGCGGGGGCCGGCTCGTGCTGTTCGCCGGCGCCAGTGCGGCAGCCCTCGCGAAGGCCGGTGGCACGGCGGCTGCGTGGCTTCCCGCGACGGTGGCGCGGATGGTCCCACTGCGGCGGCTGGCGGCCATCGAAACCTATGCCCACAGCCCGCGGCCGCTCGACAGGTCGGCCGTGGCCGGGCTGCAGGTGCCGCTCTTCGACGATCCCGGCTCGATCGACGGCGTGGTCGATGTGCACGACGGCCCGACGGCGGCCGACACGCCGCTGGTGGTTCGCCGGAGTCACGGCTTGGGGACGATCGCGTGGATCGGCCTCGACCTCGATGCCGCCGGGTTCCGCACCTGGCCGGGCGCCGACACGCTGCTCGTCAAGCTTCTCGGCTTGCAGGCCAACCGCGCGGCCACGGCCGGGGCGGGCAGGGCGGGGGAGACCAGCCGTCTTGTCCTCGATCTCGCCGGGCAGTTGCGCCGTGCGATCGATCGCTTTCCGGGGGTGCGGCCAGTGCCGTTCGAACTGGTGGCACTACTCGGGGCCACGATCATCGGCTGCATCTATCCGTTGAGCTGGTGGTTGTGCCGCGCGGCGCCGCCATGGCGGGCGTGGCTCACGCTGCCGGCCTTGGCGGCGGCCCTGGCCGCCGCGGTCTGGGGCATCGGCCACCGCTGGCACGGCAGCGCCTGGCAGCGGTCTGCCGCGTCGGTCGTCGATATCGACGGCGTGTCGCGGCTGGCCCGTGGCACGGGCTGGGCCGGGGTCTGGTCGCCCGTCAACGACGCCCTCGACATCAAGGCGGCCCCTCCCGCGGCGCTCGCGGCCGGCTCGGGCGACACGGCGATCAGTTGGTGGGCCGATTCCGGCCGCGGCCTCGGCGCCACCGACGCTCCGGTCGCCCATCCATCCTTGGCCGCGGCGCCCTACGGCTACGCCGGCTCGCTGGCCCGCCTGGAGCGCGTGCCGATCGCCGCCTCGTCGAGCCGGCTCTTCGAGGCCGATTGGGTGGCGACGCTTCCCGCGGCGCCCGTCACCTCTTCGCTGGCCCGCGAGCCACAGGGCACGCTCCGCGGCACGGTCGCCCACCACCTGCCGTTTCCGCTCGAGCGATGCGTGCTCGTGCATGCCGGCTGGCTCTACGACGTGGGGCGGCTGGAGCCGGGCATCACCTTCGACCCGGCGGCCAGCCGCGGGCCGCGGTCCCTCGCGGCGTCGCTCACCCGCCGCACGCAGGCCAAGGATCGCGATGTCGCCATCCGTTGGGACACGTCCGATACCGACGTCGCCCGCATCCTGGAGGTCGCCGGGTTCCACGCGGCCGCCGGAGGCAGCGGCTTCACATCGCTGGAGCCCGGGCGGCTCGCCCGGCTCGACCTTTCACCGCTGCTCGAGGCCGATCGGGCGATCCTCGTGGGCACCGGCCCCGCCGGCATCGACTGGACGATTTCCCCCCACGCGACGGCCGCCGTGCCGCCGCCGTCGTCGGACCCGGCGGTGTGGCGTATCGTGATGCCGTTGGCGGCCCCCGCGGAGCAGCCCTCGCGTTCGAGCCCTGATCGACCATGATCGAAACCATCGATCTCACGAAGAAGTACGGCGATTTCATCGCCCTCGAGTCGCTCGACCTGAAGCTCGAGCAGGGAGACCTGTTCGGGTTCATCGGCCCCAATGGCGCGGGCAAGACGACCACGATCCGCATTCTCTCCACGCTCCTGGCGCCGACCTGGGGCGAGGCCTACGTCTGCGGGCACTCCATCTACACCAACCCGCGCGAGATCCGACGCTGCATCGGCTACATGCCCGACATCTTCGGCGTCTACGACGACATGCAGGTGATCGAATACCTGGAGTTCTTCGCCGCAGCCTACCGGATCAAGGGCGCGGACCGCCGCCGCGTGGCCGATCGGGCGTTGGAATTGGTCGACCTCACCGCCAAGCGCGACGAATTGGTGACGAGCCTGTCGCGCGGCATGACGCAGCGGCTGGGGCTGGCCCGCGTGCTGCTTCACGATCCGCAGGTGCTGCTGCTCGACGAGCCGGCCAGCGGCCTCGACCCGCGGGCCCGTATCGAGATGCGCAACCTGCTCAAGCGGCTCCAGGGCATGGGCAAGACGATCCTCGTCTCCAGCCATATCCTTCCGGAGCTGGCCGACATCTGCAACCGGGTGGGGATCATCGAATATGGCCGCTTGCTCGCCTTTGGGAACGTGCAGGATCTGCTCAACCAGGTTCGCGGCCGCCCCGTGATCCGCATCCGGGTGGCGGGCCTGCCCGAACCCGCGGCCGCCTGCCTGGAGCGATGCCCCGAAGTGGCCGGCGTCACCGTGCGCGATGGCGACGTGGTGGTGCAACTTGCCGAGGGCGTGAGCGACCATTCGCCGCTCGCCGCGCGGCTCATCGCCGATGGGCACCGCCTGCTCGCCATGCGTGAGCAGGAGACCAACCTCGAAACCGCCTTCCTCGAGCTCACCCGCGGCACGCTCGCCCGTCCCACCGCACCGCCGCCGCGGCCGCCCGATCACACGTGATGCGATATGATTCGTGATGTTCCATGCCCAGGAGGATTCGGGGATGAACCGTTGCAGACTGCTCGTGTTCGCCATGGCCGCATGGTCGGCCACCGCGGTGGTTTCAGCCGCTGAGCCCGAAGCCGTGCCGGTGCCTCGTTCGCCCGCCGGCGACCGGCCGGTCCTCGACGCCCCCGCCTCCCAGCTGGGCTACGCCCTGGGCCTGCGCATCGGCAGCCGCATCGCGGCCGACTTCAAGGAGCAGCATCCCGACGTCGATCCCGACGGCCTCGCGCGTGGGCTCGCCGATGCCGTGCGCGGCGCAGCGCCCGCGCTCCCCGCCGGGCAGGTGGGCCAGCTGCTCGAGACCTTCGATGCCAGGATGCGCGAACGGGAGAAGGAGTTTGCCAAACGGATGCAGGAGGCTGCCGCGGCAAATCTGGCCAAGGCCCGCGATTTTCTCGCGGCCAACGCCAAGAAGCCGGGCGTGGTCACGCTCGCCAGCGGGCTGCAATACGAGGTTCTCGCCGCCGGCACCGGCCCGCAGCCCGCGCTCGACGACACCGTGTCGACCCATTACCGCGGCACGCACCTCGACGGCCGTGAGTTCGACGGCACCGACCCCGCGGACGAGCCGGCCACCTTTCCGATCCGCGGCGTGGTGCCCGGCTGGCAGGAGGCGCTGCCGCTGATGAAGGTGGGCTCGAAGTGGAAGCTCTACGTGCCGCCGCATCTGGGGTATGGCGCGGAAGGATCGCCGCCGGTGATCGAGCCCAACGAAGTGCTCGTGTTCGAGATCGACTTGGTGCGGATCGTGCCCCAACCATGATGCCGAGGCATGGGTCGGTGATTGCGCTGGCGTGGCTCATCATGGCGGCTCCGGCCGTGGCCGAAGACCCTTTCCTCGCGGCCCGGGAGCGGATGGTGCGCGACGACATCGCGGGCGGGGGCGTGTCTGACCCGCGGGTGTTGGAGGCCATGCGGCTCGTGCCGCGGCACGAGTTCGTGACCCCCGCGCAGCGGCCGCTGGCCTACTTCGACATGGCCCTGCCGATCGGCCGGGCACAGACCATCTCGGGGCCGTTCGTCGTCGCCTTCATGACGGAAAAACTCGAGCCCAAGCCGACCGACCGCGTGCTCGAGATCGGCACGGGCAGCGGCTATCAGGCGGCGGTCCTCTCGCCGCTGGTGGGAAAGGTCTATTCGATCGAGATCGACCGTGAACTCGGCGCGAAGGCCGCCAAGACGCTGGCCCGCCTCGGCTACCGCAACGTGATCACCCGCATCGGCGACGGCTTTGCAGGCTGGCCGGAGCACGCACCCTTCGACAAGATCATCGTCACCTGCTCGCCCGAAGACATCCCCCAACCGCTCGTCGACCAACTGGCCGAAGGGGGCAGGATGATCATTCCCGTCGGCGAGCGCTACGACCAGACGCTCGTGCTGCTCACGAAGCGCGAGGGGCAGATGACTCGCGAGGCCTTGGTTCCGAGCCTCTTCGTGCCGATGACGGGTGCCGCCGAGGAGGGGCGGGAAGTGCAGCCCGACGGCACCGCGCCGCGGCTGTCGAATGGCGGCTTCGAGCGCGTGCTCGACGACGAGGCGGTGCCGACCGCATGGTATTACGGCCGCCAGATGGAAGTCGTTGCCGCCAACGACGCGCCCGAAGGCAACCGCTTCCTGCGTCTGCGCAACGATCATCCCGGACGTCCCGCGCACGTGTTCCAGGGATTCCCGGTCGATGGCCGGGTCGTCCGCAGCGTGTCGATCACGCTGTCGGCACGCGGCGAGAGCCTGCGCAACGGGCTGTCGGATCAGGAAACGCCGCAGGTGGGCGTCCGCTTCTACAACGAGAAGCGGACGAAGTCGGTCCATGTGCCCATGGTGCCGGAGGCCGGGGATCGCTGGCAGGGAACCTTTCCCTGGAAAAACGCCGGCGGGACGGCGATCGTACCCCCGTGGGCCAGGGAGGCGATCGTCCAGGTGGGGATGCTTGGGGCGACTGGCCGGCTCGAAGTCGATGACCTGAAGATCACTTCAGCAAGGCGGAATAAACCCGCTGAATAGCGGTGAAAAGCCGGTTTCCGGCCCCGGCGGGCCGCCGCCCGATCGCGGCCAGGGCGGAATAGCCCTGCTTTTGCAGGCCGTAAATCCCTCGCATCTTGCTTGATTTACCTATCCGGCAAACTATCTTTGGCGTCTCAAGGACAGCGTCGCGGCAAAAATGTTTTGCTGCGGACCGCCCCTGCCCGCGTTGCCTGGATGCCCATCGCCACGGAGAAGAGTGACATGCTGGTCGAGAGTCGCTGGATGAAGATTGTCGGGATGTTCACCTTTGCCGCAGTCGCGGCGGCCGCGTGCGACGCGGAAGCCGGCTGGAACCATCGCTACCGCGCGGCCTACGGCTCGTCCGGCGGAAGTTCGGGAGGCTCGTCGGGGGGCTCCTCGGGCGGCAGTTCCGGCGGCTCGTCGGGCGGCTACGCGTACGCGTCGTCCGGTTCGTCGGGCGGCAGCTACAGCTCCTACGCTTCATACGGCTCGTCCGGCGGATCGTCAGGCGGCAGCTGGGGCTCGCACCACGCTCAGAAGAAAGCGATGCGTGCCTACCGTCGATCGCTTCATCACAGCCATGGTTCGTCGGGCGGCAGCTCCGGCGGTTCGTCGGGTGGCAGCTCCGGTGGTTCGTATGGTGGCAGCTCCGGTGGTTCCTCGGGTGGCTCGTACGGCGGCTACGCGTCGCCGGCCTACTCGAGCGGCTACACGCCGATGTCGGGCATGTCGTCGAGCATGCCGGTGGAACAGTACCGGACGATCGAAGGGGGCGTCGAAACGGTCGTGCCTCCGGCGGCTCCGGCTGCGGTCGATTCGACGAGCATTCCCGCCGACGCCGCGCTCCTCATCGTCGAGGTGCCGGCCAATGCGAAGATTTTCGTGAACGGCGCGGCGACCAAAGCGACGGGTGAGTTGCGTCGCTACGTGTCTCGCGGCCTCGAGGCCGGCAAGCAGTATGAATTTGTCGTGCGGATGGCGGTCGACCGCGATGGCCAGACCACCGAAGAGACCCGCGTCGTGGCGCTGGCTGCGGGCGAGGGCTCACGGGTGTCGTTCGACACGGCCGAGCCGGTCGTGAAGAAGGCGGCGAAGACCACGCTCACGCTCCACGTGCCAGCCGACGCCACCGTGTGGCTCGCCGGCAATGCCACGAGTTCGACCGGTGACACCCGCCAGTTCGAAACGAGCACGCTGGCCACCGGCCAGACGTGGAAGGGCTACGAGATCCGCGTGTCACAGGTGATCGAAGGCCGTGAGGTTTTCGCGTCGAAGGTGATCGACCTCGCCGCGGGCGACACGGTCGAATTGTCGATCGACCCCACGGCCGGACGGACGGCAGCGGCCGAGGCCACGGCCTCGCTGCGGTGAGCCGATCCCTGGCCCATCCGTGACCGAAAAGCACCCGCGCGGTTGCCCAAGCCGCGCGGGTGCTTGTGTCTCGGGCCGGCCCCGATCCCGGAGCCGCGCGATCCGGCTTCTTGTTACAGTAGCCGCATGGATACCGATTTCCCCTGGCCGCGGTGGCTGCGAGGCTTGGCGTCGCTGCTCATCGTGGCCTATCTCCTCGCCGTGATCCTGCCGCCGCTGGCCGGGCCGCCGCCCGCGAGCATGCTCGCCAACGTGCTCATCCAGCCGTTTCGGCCGCTGATCGGCGGGCTGTCTCTCGGCCACGGCTACCGTTTCTTTGCGCCCGACCCCGGCCCAGGGCACTCGATCCAGTGGACGGCCACCCTGCGCGACGGCAGCACCCGCACGGGCACGATTCCCGACCCCGCCGCCGATTGGCCGCGGCTGCTCTACCACCGGCGGTTCATGCTTCCGGAGAAACTCGCCGGCCTCGTGCCGCTGCCCGACGCCCCGGCCGAGATCCGGGACGAGGCGACACGCGAATGGCAACCGCTCGTGAGGGACATCGCCGGCCACCTGCTGCGCCGCGAAGGGGCAGCGCAGGTGGTGCTGGTGCTCGTCGAACACTACCTTCCCACGCCGGAGGAAGTGGTGGAGGGCAGGGCGGGGGACGACATTCTCACGCCGCTGGGCACCTACGCCGCCGCGGAGGCCGCGCCATGACGTCGTCCGTCCGTCGGGAGAGCGGAGCAGGGGAGGGCGGGATCGTTCGCGACTGGCTCTCCGCGTGGGCCGATGCCTGGAACGCGTTCTGGTTCACGCCGGCCGACCCGCTGCCGCTGGCGTTGATCCGCATCACCACCGGGCTGCTCCTCGCCTGGTCGAGCCTCGTCTGGCTGCTCGACGCCGACGCCTTTTTCGGCATCGGCGGCTGGCAGGCACCGGGAAACGTGTGGCGATCCAACGACCAGCCGTGGCAGTGGAGCTGGTACTTCGCGGCCGGCTCGCCGATGGCCGTGCGCGTGCTGGGCGGCGTCACCCTCGCCGCCGCCGTCATGCTCACGGTCG
Organism: Pirellulales bacterium; assembly: GCA_044234625.1. GTDB lineage: Bacteria > Planctomycetota > Planctomycetia > Pirellulales > UBA1268 > CACORA01. The sequence goes on from JBIIIP010000014.1 coordinate 11,011, forward strand.
GCCTGTTCACGCCGCTGGCCACGGTGGTGTCGCTGGCGGGCCTCGTGAGCGCGGTGAACCGGGCACCGCTCAACGTGTTCGGCTTCGACGATACCCTCGGCCTCCTGCTCATCCCGTTGGCCATCGGCCCGTCGGGGGCCGCGCTGTCGCTCGACGCGCGGCTCTCCCCCGCGACTGCCAACGCCGGCCGCTCCACGCGGGCCGGCCTCGCGCTGCGGCTGCTGCAGGTGCAGCTGTGCGTGGTCTATTTCTTCTCCGGCGGCGGCAAGCTGCTGGGGGCGAGCTGGTGGGAGGGCACGGCCCTGTGGGGAGCAGCCGCCAACGCGCAGTATCGCACGCTCGACCTCACCTGGCTGGCCCGGCATCCCCTGGCCACGAACGCCATCACGCTGGCGACGCTCTTCTGGGAGGTCTCCTACCCGGCTCTGGTCTGGCCGCGGCTCACGCGACCGCTGGTTCTCGCGATGGCCGTGGCGGTGCACTTGGGAATCGGCCTGGCCATGGGCATGATGGAGTTCGGACTGGCGATGATCGTAGCGAATCTGGCGTTCGTGCCCGCCGCCGTGTTCCGGGCCGTTGTTTCTCCTTCCCATCACTCACCAAGACCTTCGAGAGCGTTTTCATGATCGACACGCTGGCAGTGGTCGGCGCCACCGGCGCCGTGGGCCGCATCATCGTCTCCCTTCTCGTGGAGCGGAATTTTCCCGCGCGGCGAATCAAACTCCTGGCCTCCCGCCGATCGGCGGGCACGCCGCTGACGGTGGCCGGCAAGACGTTCGCCGTCGAGGAACTCACGCCCGACTCGTTCACCGGCGTGGAAGTCGCCATCGGCAGCACGCCCGACGAGGTGGCCGCTGAATTCGTACCGTGGGCCGTCGAGCGCGGCACGGTCGTGGTCGACGAGAGCGCCTTCTACAGGATGGCCCCCACCGTGCCCCTGGTGATTCCCGAGGTGAACCCCGAGGCCATCGACACCCACCGGGGCATCATCGCCAGCCCGAACTGCTCCACCACGCAGATGGTGATGGTGATGAAGCCGCTCCACGATGCCGCGCGGGTGAAGCGGGTGATCGTGAGCACGTATCAGGCGGTGAGCGGGGCGGGGCTGGCTGCCTCCTCCGAACTGGAGGAAGCGACCGCGGCATGGCTCGGCAAACGGGCCGAGCCGCGTGAGATCTTTCCGCATCCGATCGCCGCGAACCTCATCCCGCAGATCGGCTCGCCGCGGCCCGGCGGCTCGACGAGCGAGGAGCTGAAGATGGTGCTCGAAACCCGCAAGATCCTCGGCGACGAGTCGATCGGCGTGTGCGCCACGTGCGTCCGCGTGCCCGTGGGCAACGCCCACAGCGAGTCGATTCTCATCGAGACGGAGAAGAAGCTCTCCGCCGCCGAGGCGCGGCGGCTGCTGGCGGCGTTTCCCGGCATCACCGTCATCGACGATCTCGATGTGAAACAGTATCCCATGCCCCGCTCGAGCAGCGGCCACGACGACGTCTTCGTGGGGCGGATCCGCGAGGATGGCTCCAGCCCCACGGGCATCGCGCTGTGGTGCGTGTCGGACAACCTGCGGAAGGGAGCAGCCACCAACGCTGTGCAGATCGCCGAGCATCTCGCGAAGCGGGCGACGACGAGGGCAGGGGGCGCGCAGACGGTGCGGGCATGACCGCCGGCCCCGCCGAGCGCACGATCTGCCTCAAGCTTGCCTACGAGGGGACGCGGTTTTCGGGCTGGCAGTCCCAGCCCGGCCGCCGGACGGTGCAGGGGGAGTTGGCCGGCGCGATCCAGGCGATCAGCGGCGAGTCACTCCGCCCCCGGGGATCGAGCCGCACCGACGCCGGCGTGCACGCGCTTGCGCAGATCGTCGGCTTCGCCACGGCCAGCCCTCTCGGAGCCGACGTGTGGGTGCGGGCTCTCAACGCGCGCCTGCCCGCCGACATCACGGTGATCGCCGGCTGCGAGGTGGCGGCCGCCTTCGATCCGGTGCGGGCAGCCGTGCGGAAGCGCTACCGCTACCGGATCCACGACGCCCCCTGGCGGCCGGTGCTCGATCGGCATCTGGTGTGGCGGTGGAGGGGGAGCCTCGACGTGGCCGCCATGCAGGCCGCCGCCGGAACGCTCGTGGGCGAGCACGACTTCACGTCTTTCGAGACCACGCCGTCCACGCGTCTCTCGAGGGTGCGCACGCTTTTCGAGGCGGCGGTCAGCCGCGCCACCGTGGCCGGCGACGCCCCGGCGTCGGAAGTGTGGATCGAAGTGGAAGGAAACGGTTTCTTGTACAACATGGTGCGGATCATCGCGGGGTCGCTCGTGATGGTCGGCTGCGGCAAGCGGCGGCCCGAGTGGCTCCGCGAGGTGCTCGAGGCGAAGAGCCGGCCGATGGCCGGCCCCACCGCGCCGCCGCAGGGGCTCGTCCTCGCATCCACGCTTCTCGACCCGGAGCCGGCATGGCCATCCTCCCCCCACAACTCGGCAGCCTGAAACTCGTCCAGCAGATCGGCGTTGGCAAGCACTGCCAGATCTGGGAGGCGATCGACTCCCGGAGCAACGCCCGGATGGCCGTGAAGGTGGTCATGCCGGGGATGGCCGCGGATCCCGGCCAGCGAGAACTCCTCGCACACGAACTCGAGGTGGCCTCCTCTCTTTCACACCCCACGCTCATCCGCATCGACCGGCTGGCCGACGACGGCGGCCTCCCGCATCTCGTGATGGAGTATTTCCCGCACCCGAACCTGAAGCAGCAGATCGCTGCGGGCATCGAGCTCATGGCGCCGCGGCTGCAGCGGATCGTCACCGAAATCGCCCTGGCGCTCGATCACATGCATGCCAAGGGCTGGGTGCACCGCGACGTGAAGCCCGAAAACGTGCTCGCGGCGCCGGACGGCCAGGTGAAGGTGATCGATTTCGCGATCGCCGCGCGGAGGCCCGGCCTCGTGGGCCGGCTGTTCGGCGGGTCGGGCCCGGCGCGGGGAACGCCGAGCTACATGGCGCCGGAGCAGATCCGCGGCCAGGCGGTCGACGCCCGCGCCGACATCTACTCGCTCGGCTGCGTGCTCTTCGAACTGCTCACCGGCAAGGTGCCCTACACGGCAGCCAACCCCAACGAACTGCTCAACAAACATGTCTCGGCGCCGATTCCGGCCGCCGATGCCCTCAACAAGAATGCCACCACGGCCATCACCAAACTGCTCCGGCAGATGCTGGGCAAGAAACCGGCCGAGCGGCCGAAATCGATGAAGGACGTGCTCCAGCAGATTCGCACGATCCGGTTTTTCGAGCGGATGCATTCGGTTGGGTAGTTTCCTTGCCGCAATGCACCCTCGCGACCGGCCCCGAAAACGACGATTGACTCAACGGTTTCCCCATGGGGAAAATTCCCGGCGGCGTTTCCGAACTCTCCACGAGGTTCCCGATGTCCCGCGGCCTGCACCGACTGTCCCTCGAGAAGCCCATCTACGAGATCGAAGACCAGATCACGGCCCTCGAAGCCGCGCCCGTCGGCGCCCAACAACAAGAACAGCTGCGCCGGCTGAAACGTGAACTGGTCGACGTGCAGAAAAAGGTGTTCGGAAGCCTCGACCCCTGGCAGACCGTCGAGGTGGCCCGACACCCCGATCGACCCAAAACCAGCGACTACCTCACCCTCGTGTTCGACGAGTTCGTCGAACTCCACGGCGACAAATGCTTCGGGGACGACCCGGCCATGCTCACCGGCTTCGCCAAGCTCGACGGCCGTAAGGTGCTCGTGATCGGCCACCAAAAGGGCAAGACTCTCACCGAACGACAGGCCTGCCACTTCGGCTGCGCCCACCCGGAGGGCTACCGCAAGGCAATGGGCAAGATGCGGCTCGCCGCCAAATACGGCCTGCCCGTCATCTGCCTCATCGACACGCCAGGCGCCTACCCCGGCGTGGGAGCCGAGGAACGCGGCCAGGCCCAGGTGATCGCCGAAAGCATGTTTCTCATGGCCTCGCTGCCGGTGCCCGTGATCTGCGTGGTCATCGGTGAAGGGGGCTCGGGCGGAGCGCTGGGAATCGGTGTCGGCGACCGCGTGGCGATGCTCGAGCATGCCTACTACAGCGTCATCAGCCCCGAGGGCTGCGCCGGCATCCTCTGGAAGAGCGCCGAGCACAAGGCCAAGGCGGCCCAGGCCCTGAGGATGCGGTCGGGCGACCTGAAGAAGTTCGGCGTGGTCGACGCGGTGATCGAGGAACCCCCGGGGGGAGCGCACCGTGACCCGCGGCAGATGGCGACGAAACTCAAGACGTTCCTCGTGCGAACGCTCCGCGAACTGGCCTCCCACCCGGCCGAGAGGCTCGTCGACTCGCGGTATGAGAAATTTCGTCGCATGGGCGTGTTCGCCGAGATGCAGACAGCCTGACGTCCGGCCTCAGCGAGGCATCCTTGATGCTGTCCGGTGACTACCGCATTCGGCTCATGCAGCCTGCCGACTACGCGCGGATCAGCGCGATCTGCCGAATCGTGTATCCCCACGATGCACCCTACACCGCCGAAGAATTGGCGAGGCACCAGGCAGTCTTTCCGCAGGGGCAGTTCGTCGCCGAGCATGTCCCAACCGGCGAGGCCGTGGGCGTGCATTTCACCCTCCGGCTACGAATGGCCGACTACCACATCGACGACTCCTGGGACGTGCTCACCGCCCGCGGCACGTTCGCCGACCACGACTCCGCCGGCCCGACGCTGTATGGCGCCGATGTCTTCGTGAGCCCCGATCACCAGCACCACGGCTTGGCCCATGCGCTCACCGACGCCACCCGTGGGCTCGTGGTCGACGAGCACCTGTGGCGGATGGTGGGCGCGAGCAGGCTGCCGGGATACGGTGCTGTTGCCGGCTCCGTGACTGCCGCGGAGTATGTCCGCGACGTGGTGGCGGGCAGTCGCACCGATCCCGTGCTCTCGGCGCATTTGAAGGACGGCTGGAGCATGGTGAAGCCGATCGAGGGCTACCTGCAGCACGACCCTGAGAGCGCGAACTGGGCCGCCGTGATCCAGTGGATCAATCCCGCGTGCCCGCCACCCCCGGCGATGGCGCTGCGGTGAGTGTACGCCCCCAATCCGGGCGGGTACGCTTGGGCGTCATGACTGGCAGCGAGCAGAGCATCACGACGACGGCGGCGGCGCAGGGCAGGGGACCGGAGGAAGGCGCTGTCGAGGCCTTCATCGCACGCTGGGGGACGAGTTCCGGGGCAGAGCGGGCCAACTACCAGATCTTTCTCGCGGAACTCTGCGACCTGCTCGGACTGCCGCGGCCCGACCCGAGCGTGGCCGAAGAGGCGGCGAATACGTATGTGTTTGACAAGGCGGTCACGTTTCCGCTGCCCGACGGCCGCTCGACCACGAAATACATCGACCTCTATCGCAAGGGCGCGTTCGTCTGCGAGACGAAGCAGTCGGTGGCCCGGCCGGAAAAGGATCCGCTTTCGGTGGCGGATCCAGCCGTGCCGAAGGCCCGCCGCAAGAGCGGCACGAGCGTCCGCGGCACGGCCGGCTGGGACGACTCGATGATCGCGGCCCGCGGCCAGGCGGAAAACTACGTCCGCGGCCTGCCCGACGACAACCCGCCATTCCTGCTCGTCATCGACATCGGCCACTCATTCGAGCTGTACGCCGACTTTTCCCGGCTGGGGAAGGTCTACACGGCGTTCCCCGACGCCCGTAGCCACCGCTTCGCGCTCGACGACCTCCGCGAGGAAAGCCTCCGGGAACGGCTCCGCGCCTTGTGGCTCGACCCGCTCTCACTCGACCCGGCACGCCATTCGGCGAAGGTCACCCGTGAGATCGCCGCTCGGATCGCTGTGCTTGCACGGCGGCTCGAAGCCAAGAAGTATGAGCCCGAGCAGGTGGCATGGTTTCTTATCCGCTGCCTGTTCACGTTTTTCTCTGAAGACGTTTGCCTCACGCCACGCGGCGGGTTCACGAGCCTCTTGGAGAGTCTGAAGGATTCCCCCGAACAGTTCGTGCCGCTGGTCTCGGAAGTCTGGAAGACGATGGGGCAGGGGGGCTTTTCGACGGCGCTCCGCACACGGATCAAGCAGTTCAAGGGGACGATTTTCCGCGAGTACGAGCCCTTGCCGCTGGATACCGAGGAAATCGGCCTGCTCATAGACGCCGGCAAATCCGACTGGAAGGACGTGGAGCCCGCGATCTTCGGAACGCTTCTGGAGCGGGCGCTTGATCCGCGCGAGCGGCACAAGCTCGGGGCCCACTTCACCCCGCGGGCCTATGTGGAGCGGCTCGTCGTGCCCACGATCATCGAGCCGGTCCGCGACGACTGGGAGGCGGCGCGGGCGGCGAGCCTCGCGGAGGCCAACGCCGGCCGGCTCGACAAGGCCAGGGCGGAGGCCCGCAAATTCCTCGACGGCCTCACGGCCACGAAGGTGCTCGACCCGGCCTGCGGCACGGGGAATTTTCTCTACGTGTCGATGGTGAAGCTCAAGGAGATCGAGGCCGAGGCTCGCGACTGGCTTGCGCAGCTCGGCGAGACGCAAACCGACCTCGAACACATGGAGCGCACGGTCGATCCGCAGCAGTTTCTGGGCATCGAGATCAATCCCCGCGCCGTGGCGATCGCGGAAGTCGTGCTCTGGATCGGCTGGCTCCAGTGGCACCTCCGCGACCGCAAGAGCCCCGACAGCTTTTCGGAGCCGATTCTGCAGGCCTACGGCAACATCGAATGCCGCGATGCGCTGCTGGAGTACGACAAAAAGGAACTCGTTCGCGACGAGTCGGGCAAGCCCGTCACCCGCTGGGATGGCGTGACGACGAAGAAGCATCCGGTGACGGGCGAGGACGTGCCGGACGACACTGTGCGAGTGGCTGTCGAGCGCTATGTGAACCCTCGCAAGGCCAGGTGGCCGAAGGCGGATTTCGTGGTGGGCAATCCGCCGTTCATCGGCAACAAGCGGATGCGGATGGTGCTAGGCGACGAGTACACGACAGCCCTAAGAGCCACATACAAAGACGTCCCTGATTCAGGCGATTACGTGATGTACTGGTGGGACAAGGCAGCCCAACTGACGAGAGCAGGGACCTTGCGCCGATTCGGACTAATCACGACGAATTCAATCACCCAGACCTTCAACAGACGAGTTGTGACACCGCACCTGATCGCATCGTCGAGTCAGATTCGCCTACGTTTCGCGATTCCAGATCATCCATGGGTCGATCAAACTGACGGCGCGGCAGTTCGAATCGCGATGACGGTTGCAGAAGCAGGCTCTGGTCCCGGGGTCCTGGCATTCGTGGAGGAGGGCACGGCCACGTCGGACGGCGATCTTGTAGCTCAAGTCGCAACGGTCACGGGGGCGATCAACGATGACCTTACCTGCGGCGCAGCGACAACTTCCACGAATGGGCTACTTAGCAACCAAGGGCTCTGCGGGCAGGGTGTGTGGCTTGTAGGCGACGGATTTTACGAAACCGCAGGTCTAGATTGCGAAGTGTTGTCGCCGACCACTGGTGTTCCGGTCGTGCGAACGATCATTAACGCAAAAGACATCCTCAACGGAACGCACGGCCGGCCAGTGATTGATTTTTTTGCATTGTCGGAACCACAGTCTGCGGAGGTGCATCCGCTAGCGTTTCAGCGGTGCATTGACTATGTGAAGCCGTTGCGTGACAAGAACTCGCGTAAGTCGATCCGGGAACTATGGTGGCGTTTCGCCTGGGAGCGTCCCGTCATTCGTGACGCGATAAAAGGACTCGGCCGATATATCGTCACACTGCGCACCGCTAAGCACCGCTTTTTTGTCTTCATCCCGGAAACAGCCGTGTGGGATGGTGCTTTGTTTGCCATCGCGGACAACGATGCCGCAACTCTGGCGGTACTGTCGAGTCGAATACACGTTGTGTGGGCTCTACGAACTGGCGGGACGCTAGAAGATCGTCCGACTTGGACTAATGGAACCTGCTTCGACCCATTCCCATTTCCGGCCGCGACCGACGCACAAAAACAAAACATCCGCGAACTCGGCGAGGCGCTCGACGCACATCGCAAGAAGCAGCAGGCGGCGCATCCGGGGCTGACGATCACGGGGATGTATAACGTCCTCGAAAAGCTCCGCACGGACGAGGAACTCACGGCCAAGGAAAAGAAAATCCACGACGATGGCCTCGTGAGCGTCCTGAAGAAGATCCACGACGACCTCGACGCGGCCGTGTTCGACGCCTACGGCTGGCCGGCGACGCTTTCCGACGACGAGATCCTCGAGCGGCTCGTGGCCCTGAACCACGAACGGGCCGCCGAGGAAAAGCGGGGCCTGATCCGCTGGCTGCGGCCCGAGTTTCAAAACAAGGGCGGCACCGGCGACGTGCAGCAAGAGATCGACGTGGCCGATGACGACGATGAAGCCCCGGGCGAGCCCGCCGAAAACAAACCAGGTCGTGGCAGGGCGGCTGCGAAGAAATCCCGACAGCCCGTCGCCGAGAAGCCGCGCAACGTCGTGAAGCATCCCTGGCCCAAGGATCTGGCCGAGCAGACGCGGGCCGTGCGCGGTGCGCTGGCGGCATACGGGGGCATCGCGTCGGCCGCCGACCTGGCCCGGCACTTCAAAAACGCGAAGGCCCCACGGGTGGAAGAAATCCTCGACACGCTCGTGGCCCTCGGCCACGCCCGCCGCACCGACGCCGGCTACGCCCCCGCGTGAGGCGGCCTGCGAATGCCCTCGGCGAACTGGAGGGCGGCCGAAATAGCCTGCGGCGTCAGTGCGAGATGGCCCGCGATCAGTTCGTTTGCCGAGGTGCCCGCAGCAAGTTCCTCCAGGATGAGTTCGACCGTTGGATCTGAAACGATCAGCGGTGCGGGCATGTATGGCTCCAGATGCATGATTGTCTCTCGCGGCGGGCTTTGGGGCCAACCGCCGGTGAATCGGGCCGTCTGGCTGACGTGGCCCGCCGCGTGACCCTGGATTACGATACCACCATGGCCACCGCAGATCCGCCGATCTGGGCACCGACGCCGGAAAAGATGCAAGCAGCCATCGAGCGGCTCGTGGCGGTCGCGCAGCCGACGAAGATAATCCTCTTCGGGTCGCAGGCCCGCGGTGACGCAGACGACCGAAGCGACGTCGATCTGCTCGTGATCAAGCCCCAAGTTGCGGATCGTTACGAGGAACTGGTCGCCCTCGACCGTGCGCTCGCGGGCATTCTCATGCCGGTGGATATTCTGCTCGTCAGCGAGGCCGAGTTCGAGGAACGGGCCGAGCAGCCGGGTACGGTGGAGCGTGCCGCCCGCAAGGAAGGCCGCGTGCTCTATGCCACCTGACCGGCCAGAGGTTCTTCTGCGGAAGGCTCAGCAGGACGAACTTGTCCTTCAGAAGCTTTTGAATGACCCGGAAGTCGATGACGACACGCTGGGGTTTCATGCCCAGCAGGCCGCCGAGAAAATACTCAAAGCCGTGCTGGCCTCGCGAGGCGTTGATTACCCCAAGACACACAATCTTCGCGTTCTGATCGAATTGCTCGCGGAGAACGGCATCCAGTTTCCTGAGGGGCTCTCCGAGATCAACCGACTCACGCAATTTGGGACGACGTTCCGCTACGACAACTTTGAGCCCGCGCCTGCTGGCGAACGCTTCAAGTGGCTCGAGTTGATCCAGAGCCTCCGGGCATTCCTGGAACCGTTGCTCCGCTGAATAGCCGTGCGTTGCCCTCTCAGCCGTCGTGAAGTTCCGTGTACTTGCGGGCGTTCCCGCGGGCGAGCTCGACCGGGTATTTCCGCTCGTTGGCCGCAAGCTTGGCGTTGATCGCCTCGGCCAGGTCGATGCCCAGCCGGTCGGCGAGGAGCATGGCAAACATCACGACGTCGGCGATCTCGTCGGCCACGCCGGCCAGCGTGGCCGGGTCGGCCAGAGCCTCATCGACGTCGGCGTCGGTCTTCCACAGAAACCGCTCCTGGAGCTCGGCCGCCTCGATGGCGGTTGCTGCGGCCAGGTTCTTCGGCGTGTGAAACTGGGCCCAGTCGCGGTCGTCACGAAACCGGCGGACGGCCACCACGAGGTCGGCCAGTGTGACGGTGGCAGGGGGCTGGGACATGGAGTCAGGATAGCTGACGCCCGTGAAACCGCCCCTCTCCCCAACGTCCGATAATGTCTCTTATGTCCGTTTCGGGCCCCCTGCCGGCACGGGCTTTTTTTCAGCCCCGAACAGCTCATTCGCCGGCCACTGGCTCCCCTTCCCGGTCAGCGGGACGCCCCGTTGCCGCGAGGCGGGATCGAGTGGTTCGAAAGCGTCGCGTCAGCGGGGCGGCAACGGCGACTGCGCGCCCATGGGGAACGCCGGTGGCGGCGAACTGAAGCCGCTCGTCACGGGCCGTTGCGCGGGAGCCTGGTAGCCAACCGGCTGGTTGCTCGCGGGCGGCGCGACGTCCCGAGGCACGAACCAGCTCGAGCCAGCCGGAAGGCCGCCGGCCTGCGACGCCCCCTGCCCTGAAGCCGCCACCCCCGGTGACGCCCCCCCCTGCTCCGCACCCGCCCAGGCCGCGGTGGACGACACGCCGTTCCAAAGCGCCTGCAACGCGGAGGTGCTCTGCCCTGGAGGCCCAACCGGCGGCGCAACACCCGGCTGCTGAAATTGCTGCTCGAACTGCTTCACGAAAGGGTCAACCGTGCTCTGCAGATCCTTGGGCAGGTAGTTGTCGGCCTGCACGATGACCTGGGCAACGATCCTACCGCTGCGGCTGGCAACGATCTGCTGCCGGTAGGCCGGGGCGAGCGTGACGGCGAAAAACGTGACCACGATGCAGAGCAACACTCCCTTGGCCAGGCCGAAGAGCAGCCCGAGCTGGTGATCGAAGGCCGACAGGTGGATCGCGTTGATGACCCCGGATATCAGGCGAAAAGTCAGCCACACCACCACCGACGTGGCCGCATAAAGAGCGAGCATCGCGGCGAACCGGTTCCACGGTTCCTGCCGGCCGAAAAATGGGGCCGCCTGCGCTCCGTACTTGAGCGCCACGAACGAACTGGCCACGATTCCGGCGATCCAGGCCAGCTGCCAGACCATGCCCTTGAAATAGCCCAAAAGAGCAGTGACAGCCAGGATGCCCAGCATCACCAGATCGTAACCTTCGATCGACACGGGATGTGGCCTCCTCGGGTGGCCGCGAAGTGTAGAAAGACGGCCTTCACCCACGAAGATCAATCAACGGCCGAAATTCCGGCCACGCTCTGAAGAACCAACTCTCCTGAATCACTAAGGCGTTGCATAACCCCCAGCCGCATCATCTTTCCTGAACGTTTTTATTTACTCATTCTATTTTTCTTTCCTACTCGGACGGGAAGAGTTCCGTTCCGGCGGTGCAGGGGATGGGTCGCGCGGGGAACTGACGCCGCCACCGCCGAATTGCCGACAACTGGATGACGGAAGGTTCTGACGGTCTGCGCAGACCTCGTCGAGGGGGAAGGTTCACGGTGCCCGGGTTCCGCGAGCACATCATCGGTTCAGGGATCGTCGGCACCGCCTACGGGGTGACGGCCTGGTATGTCGGCGGCCTGCCGCCGCTGACATGCGCGTTGGCTGCCGGGCTGTGCACCGCCGCCGGCATGCTTCCCGACCTCGACAGCGATGCCGGCGATCCGCTCCGCGAAAGCGTGGGCTTCGTCGCCGCAATCGTGCCCGTGATGATGCTCCCTCGCGTCGCTCAATATTCGCCTTCGCTCGAGGCCCTGATCATCGCCGGGAGCGCGGTCTATTTGGCGTTGCGATTCGGCCTGGCCTGGCTGCTCAACACCTACTCCGTGCACCGCGGCATGTTCCACAGCGTTCCGGCCGCGCTGATCGCCGGCATCGCGGTGTTTCTGGCCTTCAATTCCCAAGACGCGATGCACCGCTACTTCATGGCCGGCGCCGCGGTGCTCGGCTATCTCGTGCACCTCGTCCTGGATGAAATCTGGGCCGTGAGGCAGGGGCTCTTCGGGCCCAAGGTGAAGAAGGCATTCGGCACGGCCATGAAGTTCCATGGCCCCGAAGCCTGGGCCAACATCGTCACCTACCTCATCGTGATCGTGCTGGGGGCCGTGGCGGCTCACGACGCTTCGCGGACGGAACGCAACACCGCGATCCGCCAGCAAATGGAGCAGGCATCACGCATCTACCCGCAAATGCCCGCTCCGGGGCAGTACCGCCGCTGAGCTGTCAGCTCGCGTGGTAGACTCCGCCGACCATGACGATGCCCCCCGTCCTCGCCGCGATGCCTCCCTCGGCCGTCGCCAGCCTCGTCATGTATCTCGCCGTGATCGCCTCGGCAGCCTTTGCCGGCGGCTCGACCGTGGCCTTCTTCTCGATGGGGCACCGCCGCATGCAGGTGCTCCTCTCGCTGACCAGCGGCGTGATGCTCGGCGTGGGACTGCTCCACCTGCTGCCGCACGCATTCTTCGAACTCGGGCGCGACATCGAGACCACGGCAGCCTGGGTGCTGGCCGGGTTCTTCCTGATGTTTCTGCTGGAGCGGGCCTTTCATGGCCATGCCCACCACTCCGCCGAGGGCGACCACGAAGGCCACGGGTGCGTTCACGACCATGCCCATGGCCACTCCCATGGCCACGCCACGTCGGCCGCGTCGGGCCGCTGGGCGTGGTGCGGCGCCTTCGCCGGTCTCTCTCTCCACAGCCTCGCCGACGGCGCGGCCCTCGCCGCGTCGGTGAACGCCGACGCCGGCCACGGGGCCGGGCTCTTCGCCGGTTTCGCCACGTTTCTGGCGGTGGTGCTCCACAAGCCCTTCGATGCGGGCATCATCGCCACGCTGATGGTCAACGCCGGCGCGTCGCCCCGACTCCGCCGCACCGTCAACGCGCTGTACGCGGTCGTGGTGCCGATCGGCGCCGCGGCCTTTCTCGGTAGCCTCCGCCTCGTCGGCCCCGATCAGGCGCACCTGGCGGGCATCGCCCTGGCGATGGCGGCGGGGGCCTTTCTCTGCATCGCCGCTGCCGACCTCCTGCCCGAAGTGCAGTTCCACAGCCACGACCGCGTGCTGCTCACGGCTTCGCTGGCACTGGGCCTGACCATCGCCTGGGGGATCACCGTGCTTGAGCGCGGCTCGCACGGGCACGCCGCCCACGCCCATCCGGCACACGAAGGCCCGTGAACGCCGCTTCACGCGGGCAGCGACGCGTCGACGTCGAGGCCTCGGGCCTGCCGCTCCCGGCGAACCGCCTGCATGACCTCGTCGATGAGGCCACTCTGGGCCCGGATCTTGGGGAGCTGGCCGAGAAAACACCAGCCGATCGCGGCGCCGATTCCCAGTCCGCCAAGAAGGTGCGGCGTGACCCAGGCCTGTGTGCCCGGCCGGCCCGATGCAGGGTCCGCCGCCCCGCCCAAGGCGACGATCGCCACCACCCCCAGCATGCCCATCACGGCGAAGGGAAACGCGGCCCGCTTGAGCCGCTTGCTCCGCTCGATGAACGAGCCATCGAGTCGATACGTCTCCACCACCTCGCGACACCAGCGGCCCGTGCCGATGAAGTAGGTCACTCCCATGCTGTTGACGAGCACGACCACGAGCGCGGCAAAGACTCCGGAAAGCCGATGCACCGTGCCCCACCGCAACACCTCCGGGTCTCTCTGGCCGTGCAGATCGCCCAGCCACAGGCCCAGGCCGGCCGTCGCCACCAACAACGCCACCGCGAACATCGCGGCACGGGAAAACATCCGTTCCATGCCAGTTTCTTCCCTCGGGGCTCGGAGCCGAAAACTCGTCGTCGCCGCCAACGAGGCGGCACGAGCACTACAATCAGCACCCGCCTGGAGTTATAGGCTCGATCATGACCGGTTCCCAACCCGCTGCCGCCGCGCCCGTCATCCTCGTCACGTGCGGTGACCCGTCAGGCATCGGACCGGAGGTGGCCGCGGCAGCATGGTCCGCCCCTGAGGCCCACGCGCGGGCGCGACTGCGGATCGTTGCCGACCCGGCGCTGATCGCAGAAGCGGTCGCCAGTCTGCCTGCCCCACGCGGCCGGAACATTGCCGTGATCGAGCCCGATGACCCACGGCCGAGCGACGCGGGCACGCTCCTCGTGATCCCGCTCCCAGGCAAGCCGGCGGCCGCCGTGCCGCGCGGCCGACCGACCGCGGCGGGCGGCCATGCGGCCGTGGCCGCCCTCGACACGGCGTTCCGTCTCGTCGGCACGGGCCAAGCCCGGGCCATCGTCACCGGCCCCCTGCACAAGGAGGCCCTGCACGCGGCGGGCTACGACGTGCCCGGCCATACCGAATGGCTCGCGCGGGCCTGCGGCCTCCCGGATACCGCCGCCTCGATGATGCTCTGGCTCCCTCCCACACCCTCCACCCCGAACGCGGACGGCTTGGGCGTGGTGCACGTCACCCTCCACGAACCGCTCCGCGCGGCCGTCGGGCATCTCACCACGGAAGGGATCGTGCATGCCGGCCGGCGGCTCGACGGGCTCCTGGCCGCGCTCCTCGGCCATCGGCCGCGGATCGGTGTTGCGGCCCTCAATCCGCACGCCGGCGAGGGCGGGCTGTTCGGCGACGAGGAGTCGCGGATCATCGCCCCGGCCGTGGCGGCCCTGGCGGCCGAAGGCGTCGATGCCATCGGCCCCTTGCCCGCCGACACGCTCTTTCTCCGGGCGAGCCGCGGCGAATTCAGCGGCGTGGTGGCGATGTACCACGACCAGGGCCACATCCCCGTCAAGCTTCTCGGCATGCACCGCGCGGTGAACATCACCCTCGGCCTGCCGCTGGTGCGCACGAGCGTGGCCCACGGCACGGCGTTCGACATCGTGGGCACGGCCTCCGCCGACCCCGCGAGCATGCTCTCGGCCATCGATGCCGCCGCCCGGCTGGTCGCCACCGGATGGCCCCCCGTCGCGCTCATGGCCGCAGCGGCACGATCTGGCTCACGATGACTTCGGTGAGGTCCATCATCCCCTCGGTCGACGGTCGGTAGACGAAGGCCGACGCGTCGACCGGCTCCGCGATCCGCACGTCGTACAACTCCATCACGGCAATCGGCTGGGGCGGCGCATCGGCCACCGGCCGCTTGCCGGGGATCGCCAGCCACTCGATGCGGAAGGGAAACAGTTCGCGCTTGCCGATCGAGATGCGGATCGATGCTGGCATGCCGTCGGGGATCTCCGTGGCCGGCAGGCCGCCCGACGCCTTGATCGCGTCGGCGTGGTGCGGGAGGAGAAACGCCAAGCTGTCGGGATTCCACCTGCCCTCGATGCGCCACACCGCCACGTCGTCGATGGCGGCCGATTCGACTGCATGAAACCGAAACCACTCACGGAGCAAGGCGAGCGACCGCTGGATGCCGCCCAGATACACCGTCACCCCGGTGCGGTCGAGAGCCTGCAACTCCTCGAGCCGGTCCCGCACGCGGCGCACGTCGATCCGCTCCAGCTGCGGCGGATTGGGCCCGAGTTGCTTGTAGGTCCAGCCGTGCACGCCGTCGCACACCTCGAGCAGGGCGAACTCCTCGGTGTCGCATTTGAGCACCGACTCGAGGCGAAACCGCTGGTCCGCCCCCGTCCCCAGCTGGACATACCGGCCGCCGCCGCTCACCACGCGATCGCCGATCCGCACGCGCTGCCGGAGGCGGGCCGAAATCGATTCCGCCCGCGTGAGGCCCGCGAGCGTGGCCGCCACGATCCGCTCGGCCTGCCCCGCCGCGTCCTCGGCATTCGCCGCCGCGCCCCGCGCATAGACAGTCTCGGCGGCGGGTGGGGTCTGCGCGATCCCCGGCGCAGGATCGCCCAACACCGTCCCCAGAACGAGGATCCCAGGCAGCGTCCGGCGGAGCCTGCGCATGGACGGCAAAGTGGGCAAAGGTCGGATGATCACGATCAGGCTGAGTTTGCTGGTTTTGCCAAAGAATCCGGTGCTGGGCCGTCGAAACACCAAGGGTGGATCGGCGGTCGTTCGTCGGCCCCATACCGCGTGCACGACGGGAGTGTACGGCACCGCGGCGTGGTGGCCCAAGGCGAATCATGCGGCGATCCGACTGCAAGACATCCGGCGTGGAGGTGATGCGATGGTGAAGCGACATCTGCATGGAGTCGTCACGGTGGCCGTTGGGCTCAGTCTCACCGGCTGTCATATCCCGGCGAATTCGCCGTTGTCGGGGCTCGCCCAAATCCGCCCCGTCGCGACACCGCACACGAACGTGCTCCCGCCGGCGGCGATGCTCCAGCATCCCGGCCCCGGCGTCGAGGGACCCGGCCCGGGTATCATCTCCCCGGCCTCCTACGAGGCGGCGCTGGAAGCCAACGGTGTCGACATCGACGGCAATGGCATGGCCAACGGAGCCCTGGCCGCCGGCCTCGGCGACGGAAGCGGTGGCGCCTGCCCGCCGGGCATGGTGGCGGATGGTGCCGGCGGCGGCATGGCAGGCATGCAGGGTCCCACGTCGCAGATCGGATTCATCGGCCCCGACGGCATGCACGTGCGCTGGGACGTGACCATGGCAGGTGGCTTCGACTCGTCGCCGCTCGTCGCGCCCGGCCGCTATGACTTCGGCCAGGGCGCGATCTACCGCCTCAAGCTCACCGACATCCCGGGCTACGAAGGGGTGGAGCTGTATCCGTCGCTCGAGGTCGCTCCGGTGACGCCGCGCACGGCCGCCTTCCTCGCGCACAACACCATCCCCTTCCAGCTCACGGAGGAGGATCTCGACCAGGTCACCACGGGCAACTTCGTGACGAAGGTCGTCTACCTCCCCGATCCCGACTACCAGGAACTCGCCGTTGCCGGCGTGGAAACGCTGGTCAGCACGCGCCTGGATCCCGGTGTCGACCCGGTCTGCGAGGCCGACCGCCGCGGTTCGATCCTGGCCATCATCCGCATCGGCAACAAGGACCTCGAGTCCCAGGGGCCGGGCGGCGCAACGGCCGGCGACATCGTGGACGGCGATGCCGCGGGCAGCGTGCCGGTGGGCGTGGCCGCCCCGCTGGGGATGCCCGTGGGGGGCAATCCGGCGCAGCTGCCGCCGGCATTCGTCGCCGGCATGACGGCGCCCGAATACGGCATGCCGCACGTCGGCACGCCGATCGGCCTGCCCGGCCCGGCGCACATCCCGCTCGGCATCCCGGCCGGGCTGCAGAGGCACACGATCACCAACCACACGAAGACACACATCCCGCCCCCGTCGCGCTCGCTCTCGCTGCACGTCAAGCAGTCGCCCGGACTGAGTTATCCCAAGCCGGCGCGCCATGCCTACGTCCACGAGCGGTCCGACGTGCCGAACATCAGGCTGCGGCAGCCGCCGGAGGACCGCACGCGGATGGTCGACAATGGCGGGCCCGATCCGGATGCCCCGGTCCCCTGCCCCCCCGAGCCCATCGAGTGATGGGCGGCGGAACCGTGGCTCGCGGATGACGTGACGACGAACTTCGGCTGGGGCTCCGCATCATGCACCGTACGAAAGGAACATCGAACCGGACAGGGACCGTGCTGTTTGTTGGACGCGGACTGCTGGCGACCGTCGTTCTCGCCTTGGCAATCTCTTCGGGACATGCCCGTGAGAATGTCGAGACGAGGCCGATGCAAAAGAATGCCGGCATGTCAGAACCGGGAGCGATTGGTATCCCGCGTCCACTCCAGCACGGCCCCCGTCCGGAAGCGACGCTCCCCGTCACGGTGCAGCCGGTGCAGATCGCCGGCCCCGAGGGCATGCAGGTGGCGATCGAAACCGCCGCGGGATGGTCTCCGCTGCGGCCCGCACCGCTGCGGATGGGCCTCGTGATCGGACGGGCGTATCGGCTCCGCATCGGCGGCATTCCCGGCCGCCCCGGGGAGGAGCTCTACCCGTCGGTGCGCGTGCTGGCGAAGTTGGCCGCGCCGCCGGGCATGGCGTGGCGGTTTCCCGTCGAAGTGACGATCGATGCCGATGACCTCGAACGGGCGGCCACGGGCTCGCTCGTGCACCGCGTGGTCTACGTCTCGTGCGAACCGGAAGCGTTGCCGGCAGCGTGGTTCGACATCCAGCCGGGCGACGACTGCCTCGACGTGGCGGCGTCGCTCGGCGACCCCGTCGCCGAACTGGTGATCGGCAACCGCACGCCCGCCCCGGGAGCCCTGCCATGACCGGGGCGGCCAACCACGGGCAACGCTTCATGCGGCTGGTGCGGCTGGCCGCCGTCGCCACCGGCGCGATCATCCTCTGCTCGTGCCGCTCCCTCTCCCATACGCCGCCCGCGCCGGCCTCGGGCACCGCATCCTGCCCGCCCCCCGCGGCCGCCCCCGTGGCCTGCCCGCCGCACGCCGTCATGCCGCTGTTCGTGCCGCCGCCGGTGGCCATGCCGTGCCCGATCTGCGACGGCGGTGACGGCGGAGCGGCGGCGCGACCGCGTGGCGACGATGCGATCGGCAACCTCACCGAGGGCGACACGGTGGCGCGGTTCCATGCCGCCGACGACGGCCCCGACGCTGACGAGGTGCACCTCGCCGTGGCGAACTGCACCTGCGTCTACGCTCCCAAGTTCGCCTCCGTGCGGCAGGTCTCACTGCCCTCCGAGCGGGCCGCGCCCCTCGGCCTCCGCGGCCTTGCGCAAGACGACCTCGTGGCGGCGGACGCGCGAGTCGATCCCGTCGTCGACAAGACGCACGTCGTGGGCCCGAACGCCGCGCGACGTGCGGAACCGGGCATCGCCGTCGAGGATCGTCTGGCCGCGGCGGCGGTCGGCCAGGATGATCTGCCCGTCGCCGCCGCGCAGCATGAGCGGCCAGAAGCCCGCACCGCCGACGACCAGCCGCTGCTGGCCGGCCGCGTGCAGACACCGCGGCAAATGGTCGGCTTCGACGTGCCGCTGGCGTGGACCTGCGTGAAGGCTGCCAACGTGCTCATGGGCGAGCAGACCGCGCAGGTGGTGGCAGTCGACCAGGGCACGGCCACGCTGCGGTTCGAGGAGCCGGGCCGCGCCGAACTCACGCTCTGCAAAAAAGCCGGCAGCGACACGGCCCGCGTTGGCGAGGAACTCGACTTCACGATCTTCATGCTCAACTCGGGCGACCGGGCCCTGGCAGATATCGTCCTCGTCGACGCGCTGCCATCGCGACTTGAACTCGTGCCAGACTCGGCGGATTCGACCGTGCCGGCCGACATCTCCACGGCGCGGGGGGATGATGGGGCGGTTGTCGTGACATGGCGGCTTCGCGAGCCGCTTCCGGCGGGGGCCAGCGGCTTCGTGCGGTTTCGCACGATCGTGCGGTAGGCCGCTTTTTCCAAAGTGGCTGACGACCTCCAGCAGCGCATGCAGCGGGGTGTCGCCGTGCATGGTGCGCGGGATGCGGCTGACTTTTGCGGACGTCCTCGGCCGGCCCCCTTTTTCCGTTGCGGCCGGAGAGGCACCGTGGGTAGGATCGGATCGCGGCGAGATAGGGCTTTCTGCGGATTCGCTCGCCCCCGCTCCCCTGCCCCGAGGATGCCATGCCCCGAGCCTTTCGCCGCCCCTCCCCTGCCCTGCTCGTGGCCGGGGTCGTCTTCTCCTTCGCCCTCGGCTGTGCCGGCCCCGCAGCGAGTGAGCCGGCTGCTGTGCCGGAAGCCGCCCAGGCCGCGGGCATGCCGCCGGTGCCTCCCCTTCCCACCGGCACCCCGGAGGAGCTTTTGAAGTTCGTGAAGGACCTGCGGCAGAGCGACGTCCAGCCGTCGTCCCGCGAGGACATGATCACCTACATGACAGGCGTCGCCGCCGTGTCGGTGCAGGCCGCCGACAAGATTCTCGCCCAGGTGCAGCCGAACGACCCCCTGTATGCCGACGCGGCGAAGCTGAAACTCGAGAGCCTGATGATGCTCGACCGGTTGGGCGACGAAGCCGCGGCCGCCGCGATGGCGGCGTATGCGAAGTCGCTCGCCGCTAGCCCGGTGCCCGAACTGGCCCGGGAGGCCGAGCGGGTGCTGATCGTGTCGGAGGCGAGGCAGTTGTTTTCCGCGGAGAGCGTTGCCGGCGGCGACGAGGTGATCCGGAAAACTGCCGCCCTGTTGGCGGCCGACCCCGATGACGTGAAGACCGCCGGCCTGGCAGCGCAACTTGCCACCGCCTTCGAACAGATTCCCGGCGGTGACTCCACGGCCATCGCCGCCTACGAGGCCTTCGGCCCCCTGTTTGCGAAAAGCACCAGCTCGCGGATCCGGCAGTTGGGCGAAAGCTTTCCCGGCATCCTGCGGCGGCTGGCGCTGCCGGGCAAGCCGATGCAGATCACCGGCACGCTCCTCGACGGCCGGCCCTTCGACCAGAAGACGCTCGCCGGCAAGGTCGTGCTCGTCGATTTTTGGGCCACATGGTGCGGCCCGTGCGTGGCCGAGATCCCCAACGTGATGGAGCAATACGAAAAGTATCACACGCAGGGATTCGAGGTCGTGGGCATCAGCCTCGACGAAGACCGCGCGGCGCTCGAGGCGTTCGTGGCCGAGCAGAAGGTGCCGTGGCCGATCCTCTACGAAAAGCCCGAGGGAGACGGCTGGCAGCACCCGCTGGCCGCCTACTACGGCATCAGCGGCATCCCCACGGTGATCCTCATCGGTCGTGACGGCAACGTCGTGACCCTCAACGCCCGGGGCGAAAGGCTGGGCGAGGAACTCGCCAAGTTGTTTCCGCATGCCGGCTGACCTTCCGCCTCCACACGCTCCGGTGCGGAGCCCGATCTCCAAGCGAGCCGGCGCCTTCGATTCATCAGGCATCCGCAAGGTGTTCGACCTGGCGGCCAGGCTCGACGACCCCATCAACCTCTCGATCGGGCAGCCCGACTTCGCCATGCCGGAAGCGGCCCGGGCGGCGGCCCGAGCGACGACCGATGCCGGCAAAAACGGCTACACGCCCACGCAGGGATTGGCCGCCCTCCGCGACCGTCTCGAAGCCCGGGCGCGGCAGGAGACCGGCCAGCCCGACCGGCGGCTGTGCGTGACCAGCGGCTCCAGCGGGGCGCTCGTGCTGGTGTTGATGTCGCTCGTCGATCCCGGCGACGAGGTGATCATCTTCGAGCCGGCCTTCCTGATGTATCGGCCGCTCGTCGAGTTTCTGGGCGGAACCTGCACGGTGATCGAAACGGCGCCGGATTTCCGGATCGATCCCGACCGCGTGGCGGCCGTGATCACGCCGCGCACGAAGGCGATGATCCTCAACACCCCGGCCAACCCCACGGGCGTGGTCGCCGATGCCGACACGGTTCGCAACCTGGCGCGGCTCGCCGAGTCGCGGGGCGTGACGCTCGTCAGCGACGAGCTCTACCGTTCCTACTGCTACGACGCCCCGTTCACCTCCCCTGCCCTGCATTCCGATCGGGTCGTGGTGATCGACGGCTTCTCGAAATCGCACGCCATGACCGGCTGGCGGGTGGGCTGGGTGCACGGACCCAAGGCGATCATCGACGCCTGCACGATGCTCCAGCAATACACGTTCGTCTGCGCCCCGCAGGTGGGCCAGTGGGCGGCCCTGGCCGCGCTCGATGCGCCGATGGACGCGCCGCTGGCGGAGTGCAGGCGGAAGCGCGACGCGCTCATGGCCGGCCTCCGCGACCGGTTTCGCTTCGTCCAGCCCGGCGGAGCCTTCTATCTCTATCCCGAGGCGCCGGGGGGCTCGGGAAAGGCGTTCGCGGAACGGGCGGTGGAGCAGGAGAAACTGCTCGTCGTGCCGGGCAGCGTGTTCGGCGCGGCCGACACGCATTTCCGCATCGCCTACACCGTCACCGACGCGATGCTCGACCGGGGCATCGCCGCCTTGAACCGGCTCGCCGACTCATACGCCTGAGCGTTCACGGAGGCTGCGCGATGCACCGTCCGACCGTCGCCGACGTCGCCCGGACGATCGACCACGCGGTGCTCAGGCCCGAGCTCACGGCCGAAGACCTCGCCCGCCAGGCCGCCATGTGCGTGGCCCGCGGGGTGGGCTGCATCTGCGTGCGGCCGTGCGACGTGGCCGCAGCGGTGCGGCTGGTGGCGACGGCCCCGGTGGCCGTCGCCAGCGTGGTCGGCTTCCCGCACGGCAGCCACCGCACCGAAACCAAGGTGTTCGAATCCCGGCTGGCGCTCGCCGACGGTGCGAGCGAGTTCGACATGGTGATGAACGTGGGCCGTTTTCTCTCGGGCGACGAGGCCGCGGTCCACGACGACATCGCCGCCGTCGTAGCCGCCGTGAAGCCGCAAGGCGGCCTCGTGAAGGTGATCCTGGAGACCTGCCTACTCTCGCCCGGGCAGATCACCGCGGCATGCAGGATCGCCGCGGCAGCCGGCGCCGACTTCGTGAAGACGTCGACGGGCTTCGGCATCAATCCCCACGGCCCGACGGGCGCGACGCCCGCGGCCGTCCGCCTCATGCTCGCGGCCGTCGATGGCCGCCTGGGGGTGAAGGCGTCGGGCGGCATCCGCTCCTGGGACGACGCGGTAATGTATCTCGCGCTGGGCTGCCGCCGCCTGGGCGTGGGCGATGCGGCGGCGATTCTCGATGGCGGCGCGCGGAACGGCAGGGAGTGAGCCGGGCCTTCGCAGGCCGGAGGCCCACGCACCGTTCACAACCCGCTACGCGCTCTTGTGCCGGGCTTCGCGGACGGGCAAGACGGCCTCCTTGCCATCGACCGCCTCTTCCGTGATCACGTAGGAGCTACCCTGGTTTTCCGGCAGTGAAAACATCAGGTCGAGCATGATGCCCTCAATGATCGACCGCAGGCCGCGGGCCCCGGTGTCTTTCTTCATCGCCTTGCGGGCGATGGCATGCAGCGCGCCGTCGGTGAATTCCAGCCCGCAGTTTTCCATGCTGAAGAGCTTCTGGTACTGCTTCACCAGGGCGTTCTTCGGATCCTTCAGCACCTTCACGAGCGCCTGCTCGTCGAGTGGCTGGAGCGACGAGATCACGGGCAGCCTGCCGACCAGTTCGGGGATGAGGCCAAATTCCAGGATGTCGTCGGAATCGACCTCCGGCAGCAGTTCGGCGAGGCTGGCGTCGGCACGGTGGCCGGCAGGCTGACCGAACCCGATCGTCTTCTTGCCGAGCCTCTTGCCGATGATCTTTTCGATGCCCACGAACGTCCCGCCGCAGATGAAGAGGATGTTCGACGTGTCGATCTGGATGTACTGCTGCTCGGGATGCTTGCGGCCGCCCTGCGGCGGCACGTTGGCCACGGTGCCTTCGAGCATCTTCAGGAGCGCCTGCTGCACGCCCTCGCCGGAGACGTCACGGGTGATGGAGACGTTTTGGCTCGTCTTGCCGATCTTGTCGAGCTCGTCGATGTAGAGGATGCCTCGCTGGGCCGCCTCGATGTCGAAGTCGGCTGCATTGAGGAGTTTGAGGAGCAGATTCTCCACGTCCTCGCCGACGTATCCGGCCTCCGTCAGCGTGGTCGCGTCGCCGATCGCGAACGGCACGTCGAGGATCCGGGCCAGCGTCCGGGCGAGGAGCGTCTTGCCGCAGCCGGTGGGGCCGAGGAGGAGGATGTTCGACTTCTCCACTTCCACGTCG
The DNA here is from genome assembly GCA_044234625.1 of Pirellulales bacterium. GTDB lineage: Bacteria > Planctomycetota > Planctomycetia > Pirellulales > UBA1268 > CACORA01. The sequence continues at coordinate 34,428 of JBIIIP010000014.1, forward strand.
GAGCTGTCGGCCCCGAGCGTGAGCCGCTTGTAGTGGCTGTGGACCGCGACCGCCAGCACCCGCTTGGCGTGCTCCTGGCCGATCACGTATTGGTCGAGATGCGAAACGATCTCCCGGGGCGAAGGGATCGACGTGAAGAGTTGCTTGCTCGTACCGCGCCGCCGCTTCTCCTGGTCGAGGATCGACTGGCACAGTTCGATGCACTCGCCGCAGATGTAGACATCGCCCGGCCCCTCCACGAGGGGCCCGACGTCGCGGTAGCTCTTGCGGCAAAACGAGCAAAAGGCATTTTTCTTCGTCGTGCCACCGGCACCCCGCCGCCCCACACCACCCGTGTCTTTCCCTGTTGGCATCACGTCTTTTCCTCGGAAGGTTGGGCCGCGTGGTCGGACTCCGCCCGGTCGGCCACCGGTGGCACCGCCCGCGAGGGAGCCATCGGCATCATTCGCATGTACGGTTCAACGAGCGTCTTTATTTTTCGGTATTCCTCGCCGCTCAGCACACCCCGATCGCGGAGATCTCTGTAGCCGGTCAGGATGCCCACCCAATCGCCACGATCTGCACCTTTTCTCCACCACCACGCCCGAACGCTGGCGATCACGGCCACGCCCGCCCCCACCGTGAGCGCGAGAAGCAGGCCGCTCCAGATCAACGTTTGCACGCGTGCTCCCGGAGAACGACCGCCTCCCGCGGCCGTTGGAATGGGACAGGAAAGCCTCGGGATCCGTCGCCGGACTCCAGTCCGACGGAGTATCGCAGGCCACCGCGCGTTGGGTCCAGAAAAATCTTCCCCGCCCCCCAGACCGCCCAGTTCCACAGGACGTCGCCGACGGCAGGTTGAGCGCGGCTGTCTCTGCCGATTTTTCCGTGAAAACAGGAATTTTCCGTGGAATCCGGTCGATTGGATTGGATATGGGCGGGTCGCCTCATTGCAAACCGATCATCTGGTGCCTCCTCGTCGTGGCAGCCTCTGGGCTGGCCCGCGCGGCGTTGGCCCAGGCCGATACTCCGCCGCCACCGCGGCTGCCGGAGATGGTGCGCACCAAGCACCGCGTGTTTGCCATTCCCTTCCGCCTGCCCGCGCCGACCACGCCGGATGCCGCACCGCAGCGGGTCGTGATGAGTGTGTCTCGCGACCTGGGCGGCACGTGGGACTCCGCCGGCGAGGTTGCCCCAGGAGCGGGCGCGTTTACCTACCGCGCCGAAGCCGACGGCGAATATTGGTTTCGACTCCGCTCCATCGATGCCAAAGGCCGCTCGCGCGGCGGCGACGGGCCCGACATCCGCGTTCTGGTGGATGCCGCCGGCCCCAGGATCGCCGGCCGCGTGTGGAAAGGATCCGATGGCGAGATCATCTGCCGCTACGCCGCCACCGATGATTCCCTACGGATGGAATCGCTCAAGGTCGAATACCGCGGACAGGGCGACCAAGGCTGGAAGCCCGTCGCCGCCGAGGCCATCCTGTCGCGGGAAGCGCCGGCCCACATGGTCGGCGAGGAAATCTGGTGGGCCGGCGAGAAGGTGGAGTCGCTCGTCGTGCGGATCGCGATCGCCGACAGCGCGGGAAACCAGTCCGTCAAGCAATTCAAGCTCGATTCCGCCGACCCAAACGTCGACCAGGCGGCCCTGGCCCGCGAACTCGGCGTGCCGCCGCTGCCGACCCGCGAAGTGCCCATGATGGCCGCCGCGCCGGGAGCCGCCGGCGTCGACGCGATGCCGGACCTTAGCCAGCCGGCCGCCCCCACTGCACCCACTACCCCAACGGCGGCCACCGGCGGCGGCTGGGCGACGGAGCAAGGAGGGACGTGGTCGGCCGAACAGCCGCCCACCACTTCCGCGACGGCCGCTGCGACCGCCACGTCGCCGCAAAGCATCCTCGTGAACCGATTCGTGTCGCGCGACCCGGCGGTGGCGGCGCCAGCGACGGCGAGCGCCACCACCCCGCCGGCACCGCTGGAATACCGCGGCCGGCCGCTGCAACTCGTGAAGTCGAAGCGGTTCGCGTGGGAGTATGACTTTCAAAACGAGCGTACCGACGGCCATCCACTCCGGGTCGAGCTGTGGTACACGCGGGATGGCGGCGTGTCGTGGCAGCAGGCGGGCGTCGACACCGACGCCACCAGTCCCATCGACGTCGCGCTGCCTGCCGCCGGGCTGTATGGCTTCCGGCTGGAGATTGTGCCCGATCTTCCCGACGCCCGCGGAGGCCCACGCTCGGGCGACGTGCCTGAAACATGGGTGGGCGTGGACGACGAGCCACCGCACGTCCAGATCGCCGACGTGTCACCGGCGAAAACGGGCGAGCCGGGCGGCATGCTCATCCGGTATGAGTGCCGCGACCAGTTGCTCACGCCGCGAAGCGTGAGAATCGCCTATTCACCCCACCCCGCCGGGCCATGGTCGACCATCGCCGACGGGCTCGACACCCAGGGGGAGCAGCGCTGGCAGCCGGAGCGAACCGCACCGGCCCGCGTCTACCTGAGGATCGAGGCCACCGACGCCGCCGGCAACGTGGGCTCGGCGACGACGCCCGAGCCCTTGACCGTGGCGACGGCCCGCGTCGTCGGCCGCCTGCGCGCCGTCCGCGAACTGCCCGCGCAGCCTGCCGCCGGGCGGTGATCCGCCGCACGGGGCCTCCGGCCAGCGCGGCACCTTCCGCAGGCGGGGCCGGACTCTCGGCTTTTTCCTCCCCCTTTCGGCGTTGGCAAATGCTCTACACTGGCGGATCCGTCATGGAGTGGACATCGTGGCCGAGCCGGTCATCGCCCTCGACATCCTCACCCGCGCCGAGCCGTGGGCCTGCGATCCACCGGCCGTCGTCGTGATCGTCGGAGACGAGCCCTTCCTCGCCGGCCAGATGCTCGTGCGGCTGCGCGATCGCCTCTGCCCCGACGAGGCCGACCGCAGTTGGGCATGGCGGGAATTCAACGGGGCCGACGACCTCGATCCGCGGGATGTGTTCGACGAGGCGGCGACGGTGCCGCTCTTCGGCGGTGCCACACGGGCGGCGATCGTCCGCGATGCCGATGCCTTCGTTTCGGCCGCCCGCGAGACCCTGGAGAAAATCGTCGCTGCGCCCCGTCGTGCGCGCGGCGTAGTGATCCTCGAGGTGCGGAGTTTTCCGACGAACACGCGGCTGGCCAAGGCGGCCGCCAAGACGGGTCTCGTGATCGATGCGTCGCTTCCTGCGCGGTATGACCTCGCCCGCTGGGTGCAGCGGTGGGCGGAGGTAAGGTATGGCACCGTCTTGGCGGCCGCCACGGCGCAGCGGCTGGTGGAACGGCTCGGCAGCAGCCTCGGCCAAATCGACCAGGCCATCCAGCGGCTCGCCGCCGCCGGCCCGGCCGCCGCGCCGCGGAAAGCGATCGGCCCCGACGCGATCGATGACATCGTGGGCAGCCCGCAGGAGCGCACGGCGTGGGGGATGATCGACGCGGCGGCCGCGGGCCGCACCGCGGCCGCGGTCGCCGACCTCGACGACCTCCTCCACGCCGGTGAAAACCCGATCGCCATCGGCGCCCAGATGGCCAGCGTCCTCCGCCGCCTCTCGACCGCCGCGCGTCTGCTCGGCCTGCCGGCCGGCGCCGGCCGCCCCGCGGGCGTCGAGCAGGCGCTCCGCGAGGCGGGCGTGGCCGCCTGGCCAAAGGCCTTAGCCCAGGCAAAGGAAGCCCTC
>JBIIIP010000048.1:0-23317 GCA_044234625.1 Pirellulales bacterium
CTTCCGCTCACTCGGACCTGGCTGCGCTTCGCCGACCAATCCACCCTTGGCGGATCGGTGCCCGAGGCTGCGCTTGCCAGCTAACGCCGGCTCTCGGAGTACGGGGAGCCCGAAGCCTCACCGCCTCCAGGCAACAAGGACTAGGCCCGGAGGGCCGGATTCGAGCCAGCGGGCGGAGCCCGCCAAGAAAACCGAGGCCACGATGGCGAGGTCTTCGTGAAGCGAGCGAGGCACGGGGCTGCCCATGCCCCGTGAGCCGGGCTATGGGAGCAAGCGCAGGCAGGATGCCGAAGCGCAGCGGACATGCAGAGAGCAGATGCCTGGAGGGCATCTGCGAACGTCCGGCGATGGGGCATGGGCAGCACCGTGCCGGGTTGGGCCAGTTGACGCATCGCGCGCGACGTCGTTCGGCGTTCAGCCCAGTTCGCGCAGGTAGTCGAGCGTGTAGATGCCGCTCGCATGCCCGTCGGAAAACTCGATCGCGTAGGCGTATTGCCCGACGGGCTTCATGCCCGTGATCGCCAGCGGGGCGATTTCCTCGGCCGCGAGCACCGGCAGCAATGGCTTGGCCACCGGCTGCCCGCGCTTTTCACGGCACGTGGCACAGGGGCAGGCGTCGCGGAGGAGCCGCGGGGAATACGTGGCCCGCAGGCCGTCGCTCCAGGTGATCTCGATGGCCCCGGCATCGAGCCGACGCAGGGCTTGCGGAACGGGATGACTCATCGCGGGATGCCTCGCTCGTGGTGCGGCCGGTCATCGACGACCCGCCGACCCTTGCCCTCGAAGCGGGGCAGGCTGCCGATCGGCACGGTGACCACGTCGATCCGCAGGCCCAGCCGCACCTGCAGCTCGCGGCTTACACGATCGGGATCACCAAGACGGTCCTCGATCTCCAGGAGCATCGTATCCAGCCTTTCTCGGCTGGATACAGTGAGCCGGTATTCGACGACCTCGGGGAAGCTCCGCACGATGTCGTCGATGCCGCCGGGAAACACGTTCACGCCGCGCACGATGAGCATGTCGTCGGCCCGGCCGAGCACGCCGCCCACCAGCCGCACCCACGGACAGGCGCCGGCCGCCACGTCATCGGCGTCGGGCCACGAGGGCCGCACGAGATCCCCCGTGCGGTAGCGGATCACGGGCGCACCGGCACGGCCCAACGTGGTGAGCACGAGCTCGGCGAGCTCGCCCGACGCCGCCGGCTTTCCTGTTTGCACGGCGAGAAACTCCGGATGAAACCACGGCTCGATCACGTGCAGGCCGGTGCCGTGGCCGTCCCCCACGCCCCACGGCCCCACCTCCGTCGCGCCGGCATGGTCGAGCACGGCCGCGCCCCACGCCTCGGCGAGCCGGGCACGCACCGCAGGCATCGAGCCGCCCGGCTCGCCGGCCACGATCACCAGCCGCACCGCCGAACCCGCCGTGTCGATCTTGTGCGCCGCGGCCAGCTCGGCGAGGTGCAGCGCGTAGCTCGGCGTGGCCACGAGCACCGTCGGGGCCAGCGTGCGCACCAGCTCCAGTCGAGCCAGGCTCGCCATGCCACCGGTGGGAATCGCCATCGCGCCGCGGTCGAGGGCCGCCTCGAAGCCGCTCCAGAACCCGACGTATGGCCCGAACGACGAGGCCACGAGCACCCGGTCGCCGGCCGTCACGCCACCGCGGTCGAGGACCGTGCGCCAGCATTCCATCCACCACTCCCAATCCCCGGCCGTGTCGAACACCGGCAGCGGGCGGCCGTGGGTGCCGCTCGTCTGATGAAACCGCACATACCGCGCGGTCGGCCAGGTGAGATTGCCGGGATGCAGGAACGCCGCGTCGGCCGACGCCTGCGCCGAAGCCTCCACCAGCTCCTCCTTGAACGTGAAGGGCCAGTCGACGAGGGCGTCGAGGGATTCGAGGGGAATACCGGCAGCCACGCGGGCAAGCTTCGCCGCGTAGAACTCGTTCGCCGGCAGGATCTCGCGGAGCAGGGCGTTGAGCCGCCCGAGCTTGAGCGCGTCGAGCCCGGCGCGAGACGAGGCATCACGGCTCATGGAGTCACGCATGATTGGCGGGTGGAGCGGAGCCCGGCGCCGCGGGCGGCTCGGCTCCAGCGCGGATCAGTATGGCACGCCGAGACTCGGGATGCCTTGCCGCGGAGCATTGTCGAGCGGTGGCTGCAGATTCGGCGGCGGCGACGGCGGCGGCGGAAACGACGGGCCGAGCGCCGGAGCAGGCAGCGGCTGCGGCGGGGGGCCGGGAATAGAGGGGGCCGGCAGCGGCTGCACGACGACGGCCGCGGGGGGCGGGGCGGGCAAGCTCCCCGCCGTGAGCCGCGCCGCCTCGGCCCGACTCACCACCTCCTCGGGTGGCGTCGCGGCAGCCGGCATCATGGCCAGGTCGACGACGCGCTCGTCGCGGATCTCCCAGGGCCAGAGATTCTCGGTCACGAAGTCGAGCGGGAAGACCTGATACCAGGTGAGAGGAAACGGCTGCCGCACCGTGAGCGTCTCGTATCCATCCTTGACGAGCCGGATCTTGCGCGTGCCATAGTAGATGAAATCCGTCGACACGGGCGTGGTGCCGATCTGGTAGTCATCGACGTAGACGAGCGCGCCCGGGGGGTTGCTGCGGATCGTCATCCGCCGCTGCACGCAGCCCGGGCCCGCGGCCAAGGTAAGCACCACCGCGAGGACGGCGAGCGACCGTGACCATCCGCAGGAAAAAGATGCTGCCATGGGGCGGACGATAGGAAAGCGGCCGGGCGACGGCCAGCCCGACTCCGCGCACCGCGGCTTGCCGATTTTGCCCCGTGTCGCCCGCCCGCTGCCGGCCCGCTAAACTCCGTGGCTTCCGACCGGCCCGTTTTCCTCAGGCATCCTTCCCGTGGGCAAAGGCACGACGCTCGTCTTCTGCGACCGCTCGGACGTGGGCCGACGGCGGTCCAACAACCAAGACGCCGCCAACGTCCTCCCGCCATCGAGCCCGCAGCAATACAAGATCCGGGGCTGGCTGTTTCTCGTGGCCGACGGTATGGGGGCCCACGCCGCCGGCGAGGAGGCGAGCCGCATCGCCGCCGAGCGCGTGCCGCTGGTCTACGAGAAACTGGCGGCCCGGTCGCCCCCGTTGGCACTGCGACGGGCCATCGAGCAGGTCAACGGTGAAATCCACGACAAGGGAGAGAGCGCGGCCGAGATGAAGGGCATGGGCACGACGTGCACCGTGCTCGCCATCCTCCCCCGGGGCGCGCTCGTCGGCCATATCGGCGACAGCCGTGCCTACCGCATCCGCGGCCGTACGGTCCAGCAGCTGTCGCGCGACCATTCATTGATCTGGGATCTCGAGTCGCAGCCGGGCTTTTCCCGCGAACAGGCCGGGGCGGTGCCCAAGAACATCATTACCCGTTCCATGGGGCCGCATGCGGAGGTGGATGTCGACATCGAGGGCCCCTTCCCCGTCGAGGAAGACGACGTCTTCCTGCTCTGCAGCGACGGCCTCTCCGGCCAGGTGACGGACGAGGAGATCGGGCTGTTCGCCGCCGAACTGTCGAGCCCGCGGCAGGTGACCGACGCGCTGGTGGGTCTGGCGCTGGTCCGCGGGGCCCCGGACAACGTGACCGTGGTCATGGCCCGGGCCGGCGCGGAGGAAGCGAGCGGCGTTTCGTCGCGAGACGAGCCGTGGCCGTTGAGCGACGAGGCCGTGTCGCGGCCGGGCGGCACGCGACGCGACTCCTTCCGCTGGCGGCCGCTCTTGCTCGCGGCGGCGAGCCTCTTCGCGACCCTGGTCTGCTACGGGTTTCTCCGGGAGATGCCCGCCGATGCCTCGATGCTCAAAGGCTGCCTGCTCGTCGGCACGGTCACCGCGCTGGCCGCCTCGGTGGCCTCGTCGGCCTACGCGATCATCGCCAATCTTGGCGCCGGCGACGGTGGCCGCGTGCTCCCACCGGGCGCCCGGCTCGGCAAGGGCCCCTACCGCACGTACGACGCCACACCGTCGGAGGCCCTGCTCGAAGGAGTGGTTGCCAGCATCGAGGCGGCGGCCGAAGGGCTGAACGACGACGATCGGGTGCGGACGATCGAGATCCTCGGCCGCACCCGCCAGCACGCCGCTGCCCACGGCTTTCACGAGGCCGTCGCCGCGGCTGCGGAGGCCCTTTCCATTTATAAGCGGGCGGTCGAGCGGGCCCGCGGGCCTCAAGCGGGGCGGGGAGCGGCGAATCCGCCGGCGAATCGGCCTGCCGGCGGCGGCTGATCTCTCTCTATGATGCGGCCGCCGCCCCGGCCTGCCGTCATGAAGATCCTCTCCCGCTACGTGCTCGGCGAACTGCTCCAGGTGTTCCTGGTGGCGCTCGCGGCGCTCACGCTGTTCATGCTCGTGTTCGGCCTCGTGAAGGAGGCCCAGCAGCAGGGCCTGGGGCTGCTGCAGATCGCCAGGCTCGTGCCCTACGTGCTCCCGGAGGCGATGCGGGTCGCGGTGCCCCTCACGATGCTCTTCGCTGCCAACAGCGTGTTCGGGCGGATGTCGGCCTCAAACGAGATCACGGCCCTCAAGGCGGCCGGCATCTCGCCGATGGCAGCGATCTGGCCCGCGCTGGCGCTGGCGCTGGTCGTGAGCTTCATCTCGGTGTGGCTCAATGACGTGGCGGTGTCGTGGGGCCGCAATGGCATGCGACGCGTGGTGATCAACAGCGTCGAGGAGATCATCTACAGCCGGCTCAAACAGCATCGCTCTTACAGCACGCCGCAACTGTCGATCAACGTCAAGGCCGTCGACGGCCGGAAGCTGATCCGCCCCACGCTGTCGTTCTCCTCCGGCGGCCAGAAGACGCCGGCCACGGTCTCGGCCGCAGAGGCGGAGATCACAACCGACGCGGATGCGACCGAGCTGGTCGTGACCTTTCGCAACGGCATGCTCCACATGGGCGACGTCAAGGCGTCGTTTCCCGACACGATCGTTCGCAAGATTCCGCTGGATGCCGTGAGCAAGAAAAGCATCGGCACGATTAGCCCCTCCGACATCGCGTTGGCCGACTTTCCGGCGGCCCGCGCGGAAACCGAGAAGAGCATCGATCAGCTCGATCAGGTCGCGGCTGGCAAGGCAGCCCTGGCCCTCCTTTCTGGCCGCATGGACATCACCGTGCCGGCGGCCACCGCGGGCGAGCGCGAGGCGGCGAAGTTTCAGGCCAACCGCCTCATCCGCCTCGTCATGGAGCCGTGGAGAAGGTGGGCCAATGGGTTCAGCTGCCTGTGCTTCGTGCTCGTCGGCGCGCCGATGGCGATCCGGATGCGAAATGCCGACTTCCTCACCAGCTTCTTTCTCTGTTTTCTGCCGATCCTCGTCGTCTACTACCCCGTGTTCATGCTCGGTATCTCGCGGGTGAAATCGGGCGCCTTCCCGCCCCCGGCCGTGTGGGCTGGCAACCTGCTCATCGCGCTGTGGGGCCTGTGGCTCATGCGGCGGGTGATCCGCGGGTGACGCCCGCAACGATTGGCATAGGCCTCCGGCCTGTGACCAAGATAGTTCGACAGACCGGAGGTCTGTCGCCACGGTGGGAAAGGAGGCCGGCCAGGGTTGGTTTTCAGCACGTCACGGATGTGGCAGAATCCGTTCCTCGTCCGAACACGTATCCCGTCACACGCGAAGGAGCCCTCATGCCCCGCCCCGTCACCCTCTTCACCGGCCAATGGGCCGACCTGCCGCTCGAGGATCTCGCCCGCAAGGCCGGCGAGTTCGGATACCAGGGCCTGGAGCTGGCCTGCTGGGGCGATCACTTCGACGTCACCCGGGCCACCGAGGAGAGCGGCTACTGCGCCGCGAAGCGCGACGCGCTCGAGCGGCACGACCTGGCCGTGTACGCGATCTCGAACCACCTCGCCGGTCAGGCCGTCTGCGACCGCATCGACGAACGGCACAAGTCGATCCTCCCGCCGCACGTATGGGGCGACGGCAATCCGGCGGGTGTCAACAAGCGGGCCGCCGAGGAGATGAAGCGCACGGCCCGCGCCGCGCAGCAGCTCGGCGTGGCGGTGGTGAACGGTTTCACCGGGTCGTCGATCTGGCACCTTCTCTACTCCTTCCCGCCGGTACCCGACTCGATGATCGAGGCTGGCTTCCGCGACTTCGCCGACCGTTGGAACCCGATCCTCGACGTGTTCGGCGAGTGCGGCGTGCGGTTCGCCCTGGAGGTGCATCCCACGGAGATCGCGTTCGACATCCACACCGCGCAGCGGGCCCTCGATGCCGTGGGCCGACGCGAGGAGTTCGGCTTCAACTTCGACCCCAGCCATCTCCATTGGCAGGGCGTCGATCCGGTCGAGTTCATCCGCGCGTTCCCCGACCGCATCTACCACGTGCATATCAAGGACGCCGTCACGCTCCTCAACGGCCGCAGCGGCATCCTCGGCAGCCACCTGAACTTCGGCGACCCGCGCCGGGGCTGGGATTTCCGCTCGCCAGGCCGCGGCGGCGTGGACTTCGAGGAGATCATCCGCGCGCTGAACCAGATCGGCTACGAAGGACCGCTGTCGGTGGAGTGGGAGGATTGCGGCATGGATCGCGAGCACGGCGCCGCCGAGGCTTGCGAGTTCGTGCAGAACCTCGACTTCGCGCCGAGCCGGCGGCAGTTCGATTCGGCCTTCGCCGAAGAGAGCTGATCACCACCGCGGCACACGGGGAATCCTCTGGATGGTCCGCCTGCTCGCGTGCGTCGCGGTGACCTGCGCGGCTTTCGCATCGGCTGCCGAGCGGCCTGCCAGCGAGGCCGACCTCGACGCCGCGTTCCGTGAGGCAACGGTCGTTCTGGAGCGGCGGGCCCGCGAGGCCGGCGCGGAAGCCCTGGCCACGTTGATCCGCGAGTGGAACCCGCCGGCACCGGCGGGCCGGCTGGTCGTCTTCGACCTTCCCGCCGGATTGATCGTGCCGCCGGGCGTGGGCGAACCCGCCGTCCGCGCGGTCTGGGACGATTTCGTCGCCACGCGGCGGCAGCGGGCGAACGGGCTCTTCGCCCTCGGCATCGAGGCCGCACGGGCGCACGCCCGGCCTCCGGCCTTCGCGGCCCAAGGCTGCGAGGCGCTCCGCCTCCTCTCGCGCGCGCTCCACGACGATCCCGACCACGACCGCGGCCGGCGGGCCGGCGGCTGGGTGCGCCGCGGCGACGAATGGGTGTGGCCGGAGGTGCGCCGGCGTCTCGACAAGGGGGAGGAATACTCCGCCGACCGCGGCTGGCTGTCGCCCGGCCGTAAAAAACGGAACCGCGACGCCGCGGCCACCGACAGGGCCGGCCCACCGGCGATCGATCGGGCGCCGATCTACGCCTCCGACCACTGGCTGATCCGCTCCACCGCCGGGCTCGATGCCGCCGCGCGGCTGGCCGCCGACCTGGAGATGACCCGCGCGATCTGGCTGCAGGTGTTCGGCGCGTTCCAGTGCGAGCCGGCCGAGCTCGAGCGCCGCTTCGAGGGCCGGGGCAGGGTCATTCCCCTCGACCCATTCCGCTGCATGCTCCTCGCCGACCGCGCGCACTATGTCGCCGAGCTCGAATCGCTCGAGCCGCTCATCGCCAAGACACTGGGAATCTACTGGACTCCGACCCGCACGAGCTGGTTCTTCATCGGGCCCGAGCAGACGCCGACGACCATCCACCACGAGGCCACGCACCAGTTGTTCGGCGAGATGCGGAAGACGAGCCCGCTGGCCGGGGAGCGGTGCGGCTTCTGGGCGATCGAGGCGGCGGCCTGCTTCATGGAGAGCCTGACTCCGGCGGCCCACGGCTGGACGCTCGGCGGCCCCGATGCCGGCCGGGTGCCGATCGCCCGCGAGCGGCTGCTGGAGGATGGGTTTTACGTGCCCCTCGAGGAACTCGCCGCCATGGGAAGGCAGCAGCTCCAGGCCGACGAGCGACTGCCGCAAATCTACAGCCAGATCTCCGGCCTCGGTGATTTCTTCATGACCGCCGAGCAGGGGCGGTATCGGGAGGCGTTCGTGGAATACCTGGCCCGGGTGTATACAGGCACCGTCGATCCCGACACGCTCGCGCGGCTCTGTGGGCGAAGCTACGCCGATCTGGACGACGCCTACCGCCGCCACATGGCCCGCTAATGGCCGCGGCGGCGGACTGCGGCGACGGGCGTGGCGAAAACATGGGCTTTTTCGCCCGCACGGCCCCCGGGGCGGACGGTGTTGGATCGGTTGTGCGGCGGATCGTTAGACTTTCCGCCCGGTCATATCCCCGTTTCGGAGCACTTCATTCATGGCGGCCTCTTCCACGGCATCCGCCCGCGCCCCCCAGGGCACCGACATCGATCGGCTGGCGATCGACACCATCCGCACGCTCTCCATGGACGCCGTCGAAGCGGCCAAGAGCGGCCATCCAGGCACGCCGATGGCGCTGGCCCCGGTGGCCTTCACGATCTGGCGCGACTTCCTCCGCTATGACCCCACCGAGCCCACCTGGCCGAACCGCGATCGCTTCGTGCTCTCCTGCGGCCATGCGTCGATGCTCCTCTATTCGCTCATCCATCTGGCCGGCATCCGCCGCGGCGGCCATGCCGACGCCGGCCGGGCCACGCCCGCGGTGTCGCTCGACGAGATCAAGCGGTTTCGGCAGCTCGACAGCGTGTGCGCCGGGCATCCCGAGCACCACATGACGGCCGGCATCGAGACGACGACCGGCCCGCTCGGCCAGGGCTGCGGCAATTCCGTCGGCATGGCGATCGCCTCGCGGTGGCTCGGCGCCCACTACAACCAGCCGGGCCACGTGCTCTTCGATTTCGACACCTACGTGCTGTGCAGTGACGGCGACTTGATGGAGGGCGTGGCCGCCGAGGCGGCGTCGATCGCCGGCCACCTCGGGCTGGCAAACCTGTGCTGGGTGTATGACGACAACGCGATCACGATCGAGGGTGAGACGCATCTCGCCTTCAGCGAAAACGTGGGGGAGCGATTCCGCGGGCTCGGCTGGCGGATCGAGCACGTGGCCGATGCCAACGACACGGCGGCCCTCGCCCGGGCGCTGCAGGCCTTCAAGGCCGAGAAGGAGAAGCCCACGCTGATCGTCGTGAAGAGCGTGATCGGCTACGGCGCCCCGAAGAAGGCCGGCTCCCACGAGGCGCACGGCGCGCCGCTGGGCGGCGAGGAGATCAAGGGGGCGAAGGAGGCCTACGGATGGCCGGCCGACGCGCCGTTCCACGTGCCGGCCGACGTGCCCGCCCATTTCGCGAAGACGTTCGGCGCCCGCGGCAAGCAGGCGCACGAGGCCTGGCAGAAGACCGTGGCCGACTACTCGAAGGCATCCCCAGCGGCCGCCGCCGAACTCCGCGACTTCCTCGACGGCAAACTGCCTGCGGGATGGGACAAGAGCATCCCGTGCTTTCCGGCCGATCCCAAGGGCCTGGCCACCCGCGTCTCCTCGGGCAAGGTGCTCCAGGCGGTGAGCGCCGCGGTGCCATGGTTCATCGGTGGTTCGGCCGACCTCGCCCCGTCGACGATGACGCTCATCCAGGCGGAGAAGAGCTTCGGGCCGGGCGAGTACGGTGGCCGCAATCTCCACTTCGGCATCCGCGAGCACGCCATGGCGGCGGCCTGCAACGGCATGGCCCTCTCCGGCCTGCGGCCGTACTGCGCGACGTTTTTCGTGTTTTTCGACTACCTCAAGCCGGCGCTGCGGCTGTCGGCCATCGGCAATCTCGGCGTGATCTACGTGCTCACGCACGATTCCATCGGCCTCGGTGAGGACGGCCCCACGCACCAGCCGATCGAGCAACTCGCCAGCGCCCGCGCGGTGCCCGGCCTTTCGGTCTTCCGCCCCGCCGATGCCAACGAAGTGGCCGAGACCTACCGCGTGGTCATGCAGCGGGCCGACCGTCCGGCCGTGATCGTGCTTTCGCGGCAAAACCTCCCCACACTCGACCGCGCCGGCCTCGGGTCTGCGGCGGGCACGGCCCGCGGCGCCTACGTGCTCCAGGACGCTCCCGGCGGCGCGCCCGATTGCATCCTCATCGGCACGGGCAGCGAGGTTCAGTTGTGCCTCGATGCGGCCGCCACGCTGGCCCAGTCGGGCATCAAGGCGCGCGTCGTGAGCATGCCCTGCTGGGATCTCTTCGCGGAGCAGGATGCGGCCTACCGGGAGAGCGTCCTGCCGGCCGCCGTCACGGCCCGCGTCGCCTGCGAGGCCGCCTGCGGCTTCGGCTGGGAGCGATGGATCGGCTCCCGGGGCCGGTTCGTGGGCATGTCGTCATTCGGCGCCTCGGGCCCGGCTCCGGCTCTCTACAAGCACTTCGGCATCACCGCCGACGCCATCGCCGCGGCCGCCCGCGAACTGCGGTAGCAGATTGGCCCGCGTTGGTGGCGCCCCTTCCCAAACCGTGGTGACAGTGGGGTTGCGCGCCCCTCCCCAACCGTGGCGACAGACCTCCGGTCTGTCTTGCTTTCTTGGTCACAGACCAGAGGTCTATGCCACGTGCCGGAGGTCCATGCCACGTGGAGGGGATCGCGCCGCGGGCTTCAGGGCTGGTGGTGCGAGTCGCCGATCACGGCGTCTTCCGGATCGTCGGCTGCCGCCGTCTCGCCGTCGTCGTTTTGATAGAGGTGGTCGCCGCGGTGGAGGTCATCCTGAAAGACACGCTGCACGCGGCCGTCTTCATAGAGGATGTAATGGATGCCGCCCGGGTGGTTGCTGCTCTTCTGGCAACAGGGATCGGGGGCGTCGGCCATCAGCGGGTGGTGGCCGCGGCGCTGGTTCTTGTTGGGCTGCAGCACCCCGGCCGCGTCGCGGTGGCCGAGCGTGTAGCCGAAGTCGCCCCCCATCCGCTGAACCAACTGGTCGAACTGCGGCGTGCCCACCGCGGCCTCGAGTTCTTCGAGACTCGGCACCCGGAATTGCCGGCCCCGTGAGAGCGGCGTGCCGGGCACGAGCACGGTTCCGTCGTCGGCCACGAGGCGGCGCTCGGAGACGAGCGTCGGGGCGTAGAGCCCGGCCCGCGAGAGCGGCCCGGAATCCGGGGGTGTGGGATACATGCGATGCGACTCGGCGTAGCCGTGCAGGCCACCCGCCAGGTTTTGCAGATTCCGTTCGGCCCGCCGCGACCGCGATTGGGCAATCGAATCCAGAAGCAATGGAGCGACGAGCACCATGGCGGCGACCGCGGTGGCCGCCATGATCAGGCGATCAAGCCACAGCCGCGGCGACGTAGCCGGCGTGGCCGCGTCGGCCTCGGAGAAGATCCGCGGCGCGGGCTGGTCGGCTTCCGCCACCGCTGCGGCGTTGCGGATCCGGGCCAACGTGCGCTGGGCGAGGCCCCGCGGGGCCTCGACGGCATCGCGGTCACGGCTCAGGGGCTTGAGCGCGACTCGCAGGATTTGCAGATCGCGCCGCAACGATTCTCCTTCGCGCGGATCGGCCAGCGCCGTCTCCAGTTGCCTGGCCTCCGGGGCGTCGAGCGCGCCCATCAGGTAGCCGATCAGATCGTCTCGCATCGTGTGTCGTCTCGCGGGATGTCGGGGGCGGCGATCAGTCTTAGGGGTGGGTTCCGGAGGAGTGGCCTGCCTGCCAGGTTTCGTTGAGCTTGTGCAGCGCGGCGTGCAGACGGCTCTTCACCGTGCCCACCGGGATGCCAAGCGCATCGGCCGCCTCGCGGTATTTCAAACCTTGGTGGTAGACGAGGAGGAGGGCGGATTTCAGGGTGTCGGGCAGGTCGTCGACCGCGCCGCGCACCCATTCCCGAGCCTCCTCCTCCTCCATTTTTTCGTCGGCAGTCGTATCGCAGCCCGACAGCATCTCCACGAGCGCCCCCACGTCGCCCTCGTCGCTCGTGCGGTTGTCGAGGCTCACCATGCGGTGACGCCTGTTGCGCCGCTGGGCGTCGATGGCCTGGTTGGTCGCGATCGTGTAGAGCCAGGGCCGAAACCGCCTGCCCTCCTCGAAATGCTCCTTCTTCAGGTGGATCTGCAGGAAGGTCGCCTGGAACACGTCCTCCGCCATCTCGGCGTTGCCGAGATACCGGCGCAGATAACTGAACAACTCGCGTTCATACCGGTGCACGAGCGACTCGAATGCGTCCGTGTCGTCGCGCCGGCGGAAACGGCTAAGCAACTCCTCGTCGGTCGGTCCAGCCGGTCCTCCCCCGCCGGCGCTCCCGGTGAGCGCCTCGTCCGGTGAAGGCACATGGCTGGAATCGTGCAAATCCATCTGTGGTACGAGCCTGGGGCGGGCAAGGTTCGCCCGTCGGAAAAGGGCCCCTCCGTCACCCGCCGAGTATAGCCGTGCCATCGGGGTGGGCGACCAATGGGCCCGCCGTAAAACCCCGGCGGAATTGACTTTTCGGGTCTCCGGGCCCAGATTCCGCGGCGGTCGCATGGTTGCTTCCTCCCGCCACTACCGCTGGGCCGCTCCGGGCGATCTCAACGCCTTCTTCGGCCTGTCGCTCGACAACCTCGCCGGGCTCGTGCTCCTGGTTTCCCTGCTGGCCACCGTCTTCGGCTTCCCGGCCCAGTTCGCCCTCGGCCATCTCGTTCCCGGAACAGCCGCCGGCGTCATCGTCGGTGACCTCGTCTTCACGTGGATGGCGTTTCGCCTCGCCCAACGCAGCGGCCGCAGCGACGTGACGGCGATGCCCCTGGGGCTCGACACGCCGAGCACGTTCGGCATGGTGTTCTTCGTGCTCGGGCCGGCGTTCAAGGAGGCGCAGGCGACGGGACTCGACATCGAAGAGGCGGCCCGTCACGCCTGGCACATCGGCATGTGCGCGATCGTGGCCAGCGGTCTCTTCAAGGTGGCCTGCGCGTTCGTCGCGGGGCCGATCCGCCGACTCGTGCCGCGGGCCGGTCTCCTGGGCAGCCTGGCCGCCGTATCCCTGGCGCTCATCGCCTTCCTGCCGCTTCTGGAAATCCTCGGCACGCCGCTCGTGGGCGTCGTCTCGCTGGGGATCGTGCTGGCGACGCTCACGGCGGGAGTGCCGACGCCGCTGCGCATTCCCGGGGCTCTGGCGGCGCTCCTCGTCGGCGGGTTCGTGCAACTGCTCGGCGGCTGGACGGGCTGGATCCCGGCGGCGGCGGAGCACGTGGCCGTCGACCCGGCGGCCGCGCTGTGGCCCGTCGAATGGCTCGCCGCGCTCGACTGCGGATGGCTGGAGGCGTGGCCCGACACGGTCAAGTATCTGCCGATCGTGATCCCCTTCGCGTTGGGCACCGTGGTCGGTGGCATCGACTGCACGGAAAGCGCGGCTGCGGCCGGCGATGAATACGACACCGGCCGCGTGATCCTCGTGGAGGCCCTGGCCACAATCGTGGCCGGAGGCTGCGGCGGTGTGATCCAGACCACGCCCTACATCGGCCACCCGGCCTACAAGGCGATGGGCGGCCGGGCCGCCTACACGCTGGCCACCGCCGTGTTCATCGGCCTCGCCGGCCTGACCGGCACGTTCGCCTATCTCTACCAGTCCATCCCCGGCCCGGCGATCCTCCCGATCCTGGTGTTCATCGGGCTGGAGATCACCGCGCAGAGCTTTCATGCCACGCCGCAGCGGCACTACCCGGCCGTGGCCATCGCCTGCGTGCCGGCGCTGGCGGCGCTGGTGATGATCCAGGCCGACAAGCTCATCGCGGCCGGCGCGGCGCCGCAGGGGCAGCTGGCCTCCGACCTGTTCACGATGCGGACGCTTGCCGCCGGTTTCATCGTGACGAGCCTCGTGTGGGCCGGCATGGTGACGGCTCTCATCGATCGGCGGCTCTTCGCGGCCGCCGGCTGGAGCGGGGCCGCGGCGGTGCTGGCGGCGTTCGGCATCATCCACTCTCCGTTTCCCGACGGGCGATTGTTCGTGCCCTGGTCGATCGGCGAACTGCCGGCGGTGGCGGTCGGCCGCGGCCCGCTCGATCTCGCGGCGGCATACGCCCTCCTGGCCGCGGTCTTCGCCATCTGGGCGGCGTGGCTGCAGCGGCGCCAGCCCGCGGCCCCCTGATCCGAGGCAAACGTGGACGCGCACTGGATCGTCGATCTCTCGGTGGAGCGCAGAGTCGTGATCGAGGGGGGCGACGCGGTCGATCGCGCGGCTTTCTTCGAGTGGCTGTGGGCCCGCTGCGACGGCCTCGTCGGGATCGACGAAGGGGGCATCGCCGTGGAGGATGCGGCGGCCCTCGGGCTCGTGCCGTCTGCACGCGTGCTGGATGCCGCCGCCGCCCCGCCCGGACGTGACTGGGTGGCCGGCGCACCGGTGCAGGCAGTGGCCTGCTGGTTCACGACCGCGGCGGCGGCCGATGCGGCCTTGGCACTGCTCGCGAATGTGGGCGGCTGCCGCATGGATCGCGTCCGGCAGGAGACCGCGGCCGCGATGCCCGACTGGCGGCAAGGCTTCAGCCCGATCGCGGTGCCGGGGTTCGGCACGGTCTGCCCGGCCTGGGAGCCTGGCACGGCGGCCGCCACCGCCGCAGGGGCGCGGATATTCATCGAGCCGGGCGTGGGGTTCGGCACGGGCCTCCATGAAACCACGCAGCTCTGCCTCCGCGCGCTGGCCGCCTGGCACGCCGCCGGCGGGCCGCTCGATCGCGTCCTCGACTTCGGCAGCGGTTCCGGAATTCTGGGGATCGCGGCGGCGGTGCTCGGTGCCGCGCAGGTCGATGCGGTGGAAAGCGACACGGCCGTCCACGCGGCGATCCGATCCAATGCCGTCCGCAACGGCGTCGCCGCGCGGGTGCGGTTGGCCGAGTCGCTGGCCGCGTGCGGCGGGCCCTGCGATCTCGTCATGGCCAACATCGTCGCCGACGTGCTCGCGAAGCACGCCGACGATCTGTGCCGCCGCGTGCGCGGCGCACGGGCCTCGCAACTCATCCTCTCGGGACTCATGGCCGACGACGTGCCCCGCATCGTGGCCGCCTATGCGGCCGCCTTGCCTGCCACGCCCCGGATCACCTGCGACGGCGAGTGGCGCTGCGTGGTGTTTCCGGTGACGCCGTGAGAGTGGACGGCGGCCGGCGCTATTCGAGGCCGTAGGCGCCGGCCATCGGCACGTCGAGGCCCGTGCGGCTGGCGAACTGCGTCCGCGACAGGAACCGCGGCTCGAGGTTGAAGGTCACGCCCACATTGTTGCGGCTGTAGTCGACGTTGAAGCCGAAGGTCATCAGGAACGACTCGCCGATCCGCACGAGCTGGAAATTCTGGCCGATGTTCGCCCCGGCCAGGTTGACCGCCGTGCCGAACGAACTGGCCCACTTGGGGCTCATGCGGTAGGTGTACGAACTGGTGAGCACGCTGGCGCTGATCGGGCCGCCGAACTGGTTGAAGCCGATGTAGAAACTGCCCCGCGGCGTGCGGTTGAGAAACGCCCCGACCGTGTAGAGCTGCTGGCCGCCGGAGAAGAAGTCGACGTCGGCGGTGGAGAGCAGCGTGGTGCGGTCGCCCACGTGCCAGCGGAAGTCGTACTGCCAGAGGCCGAGCGTCTCGCCGAAGTTCTGGCTCGTCGAGGGGAAGAATTCACCGTCCACGTCGAACGTGATCCAGTCGATGATCCGCCGATTGCCCAGCGGCCCGCGCTTCGTCTGCCACCGCTGCCGGGCCGCCACGCGGAAGGCGGTGAGGTCGTTGGCGATCTCGGTGGGCCCGGTCACCCAGCCCCCCATGCCGCGCCGGATGGCGTAATACCGCGGGTCGTACTTGCCCTGGGGCCCGAAGATGAAGGGCGACCCCAGCGGCGTCGGCTGGCCTGGGATCGCGCCGTAATCCCAGTAGGGGATGTTGCGGCGGTATTGGTTGATCGTGTCGTCGTCGATCTGGTCGTAGAGCGGAAACTGTGACACATCCTGCGTGGCGTCGGCGTAGGAGAACTCCGCCTCGAACACCACCTTGTGGGCCAGACCGTGCACGTTCCACAGCTGACTCTCGATGTCGTTGTCGGCCGTCCACATCGGCAGGCTGGAGCGGATGCCCACCTGGCCGTAGGCCCGGTTGATGGGAGACTGCGTGAGATCCTGCCCCCAGTGGCCGAGCTCACCGAGCGCGTAGGGCACGAGTTTGACCACGCCCGCCTGGAACGGCAGGTCCAGCTCGTGCCGCGTGGCCAGGCGTTCGCCGATCACATTGCTTTCGTACGGCAGGAGCGTCCAAATGCTCAGCCCCTGGCCGGCGGTGGGCGTCTGCGGCAGGCCCTGCTTGGCGTAGGCCACGCTCGACCGCTCGTACCACGTGACGGCGTCGCGCAGCAGCGGCTGGCCCATCGTGAAGTGATCGAGCCGCGGCCACCATTCGGTCTGCGTGAAGAAGGGATTCACGCGGACGCTCGCCAGCAGCCGCAGCTCGCGGTTGTCGACCGGCCGGCGCAGGTCGAGCCACGTCCGCTGCTCGTAGCCCTCCTCCCACTCGGCCTCGTAATACTCCTCGAGGAAGTTCATGTCGCTGATCCAGCCGGCCGTGCCGCGGGCCTGCCAGCCGCCGAAGAAGCTGTCGGGCGATCCGCCGAGGTCCTGGCGGTGCCGCCAGAACGACCGGCCGCGGAACGTGCTGCCGGGATAGCCGGGATAGGTGAACGTGCGGCGGTAGAGGCCGAGGTTGTCGAGGCCGCTGTCGAACACGAACCACGCGTCGGCGATGCCGTTGGCAGGCGTGCCCAGGCCGAGGAACTCGGGGCGGTTGTAGAGCAGCGACGTGCCGAAGCCGGGCCCGCGCAGCGAGAGGTAGTCGACGTCGAAATTCCAGTCGACGCCGGCCGGCGGCCGGCGCACGCCGAACACCTGGAACGCATCCCAGCTGGTGAGGATCTGCGTGCCGAAGATGCGGTCGTTCTTCACCTGCGCGCGGTTGATGTAGAACGTCGGCTTCTTGGCATTGGTCGCCAGCACGGGCCACCACAGCACCGGCACGCCGCCGAGCGTGACGGTGTTGCCACGGCTGGTGATGAACTGCTCATGGGCCACGGCCGGCTCACCCGTCACCGGATCGACCACCGGCTGGCCGAAGGGGCCGGGCATCGGCACCTGCTCGTCGGTGAGTTCCAGCTGCCGGGAGCGGAATTCCCACGTCGGCACGCCAAGCCGGCTCGACGTGAGGCCCGTGCGCTCGGCCACGAACCGGCTCCTGTCGACCTGCCGGAGCACGTCGGCCCGCAGCCGCACGAGCCCCGAGTAATTGTCGACCGGCGTGAGCACCGTGGCCCCGGTGATCACGCCGCTCGAACGGGGCACGTCGTAGAACATGCTCACCGCCTCGACCACCCGCTGCCCCTGCCGGAAGATCACGTTGCCTTCCATGTAGAGTTCCAACGGCGTGTCGGCCGACTGTGCCGCCGCGCCGTTCAGGTCGGGCTGTGACTGGCCGCGGGTCCAGATCACGAGCCGGTCGGCGGAGATGTCGAGCGGGCCGGCCGGATCGACGCCGTCCACCACGAGGTTCACGCCCGACGTGATGACAGCAATCCACTCGCCGCCCGACGGGCTGGGAAACCAGCGGATGTTGAGGGGCACGCTCGACCGGGGGAACGCCCGCAGCCGGCGCGTCGGCACGGCGACGGCCACCGGCGGCGCGGCCGGCGCGCCGAACTCGCTGTACTGCGTCTTCTCGATGGGGCTCTCCACCGGCTCGGCCGGTTCGGCCGCCGAGACCAGCGCGATCGGCTCCGCCGGCTCTTCGTACACCGGCGGCGTGCCGGCCGCGGGCACCACACTCTGGAAGTCGAGCGTGGGATCGCGAAGCATCCAGAAGCGGCCGGCCCAGCGCGGCCCGCGCACGCTCGACACGGCCTCCTCGCCGTCCCGTGACCGCACCTGCACGTTGCCCGCCATGCGAACGAGCATCCCGCGCAGCGGCGGCGCCGTCGGCCCGTCGGCCTCCGAGTCGTCGACCGCGCCCGGATCCTGCTCGATCCACACCACCGCCTCATGGGCCGTCGCCTCGGTGGCTCCCTGCACGATCCGCACGCCGCCGGTGAGATGCCAGACGTCGTAGGAGCCTTCGGTCCACCGCGCGGCCTGCGTGGCGGCGATCGTGACGGGCTCGCCGGGATCGACGGACGGCACCTCGATCCGCCCCGCCTCGGCGATCGCAGCGGCGAGCCCGCGGGCCGGCAGTGATGCGAGCGCGCCGGCCGGAGCCGCATCGCCGACGGGGGCCGGCGGCTCCGCCCGGGCCGGCGAAAAAGTCGCCGCCACCATGGCCGCGGCCCAGCCCGCGCGCACGAGCGCCGCGAGGCGCGGTCTGCGATCTCTCCGCCCGGTGCGTGTGGAGGCAACTGGCAAGGGCTGGCCCATGGGATGCAAAAAGCGCGGGACTATAGAGGCGGCAAAACGCGCGGGTCAAGCCGTCGGGGAGCCGCGCGGCTGCACCACAAGTCGTGGCCTCGGAGGCAGTTACTGCAGCGAACCGCGCTGCCCCGGGCGGCCTGCCGGGCCGCATGCCTCGGGCTGAAGCCGCGAAGTTTGCGAGGTTCCGGCAGAACCTTCCCTGGCGATGCCGGCGACCTGCGGCGGCTTCCGGGCAATCCCGGTAAGATGGCGCCGCGGCGAGCGGATCGACGCCCTCGGCTGCGCCGGCAACGCAGCCCGCGCGTTCGTCCTTCCCGCTGCCCTCCCGCCCGCCGTCCTCCTTTCCCGGAACCACGCCCATGCGCCCCGTGCCCGATCGGGTCGCAACCTGGCTCATCTCCCGACGCTCGATGCTCGCCCTCGTGGCGGTCGGGCTCGCAGTCGTGTCGGTGGAGCAAGCACGGCATCTGGAGTTCGTGCGGTCGATCGACACGATGTTCGACCGGGCCGATCCGGCGCTCGGCCCCTACCGGCGTATGGCCCGCGCGTTCGGCTCGAGCGAGGTCGTGTTAGCCGCCTACGATGATCCCGAACTGTTCACGCCGCAGGGTATCGGCCGGCTCCGCGACCTCACGCGGCGGCTCCGTGATTTTCCAGGTGTGGCCTCGGCCACGAGCCTGGCCAGCACGCCCCTGGGCGACCGCATCATCGATCTGGAAGCGAGCCCCACGGCACGCAAACTCGTGGCATTGATGGAGGGATACGCCCTCGGCGCCGACCATCGCACCGCCGGCGTCGTCTGCGTGCTCGCCGCACCGCCCACCGGTCCGAACGCCCCGCGGTCGCCCGTCGCCTCGCGGGCCGACGCCATCGATCGCATCCGCGACTGCATGCGGGAGCTTCCCGGCGGTACGGTGGCCGGTGAGCCCGTCATGCTCCGAGACGGGTTCGCGATGCTGGCCCGTGACGGAAACCTCCTCGGCACGACGGCGGGCCTCCTCGCCGGACTCGTGCTGCTGGTGTCGTTTCGCAGCCTGCGGTGGCTGGCCGTGCCACTTGCGGTCGTGCTCCTGGCGCTGTGGAGCACCCGCGGCATTCTCGCCGTCGCCGGCCTCAAGCTCACGATGGTATCGACGATGCTTTCGGCGATGGTGACAGTGGTGGCGATCGCCACCACTGTCCACGTGATCATCGAGTTTCGCCGCCAGCGGGAGGCGGGCCGGCAGCCCG
Source organism: Pirellulales bacterium (assembly GCA_044234625.1). GTDB lineage: Bacteria > Planctomycetota > Planctomycetia > Pirellulales > UBA1268 > CACORA01. The sequence goes on from JBIIIP010000048.1 coordinate 19,429, forward strand.
AGGCGGCGCTGGCCCATGCCCTGAGCGTACTCTTCTGGCCAATCCTCGGCGCCATCGCCACCGACGTCATCGGTTTCGGTTCGCTGATCACCAGCCGCGTGGGCCCGGTGCACGACTTCGGGATCATGACGGCCGTCGGCGCGGTGATGGTGCTCGTGGCGGTGGCCCTCACCGTGCCGTGGCTGGCGCTGATTGGCCGGCTCGATGCCGATCCGCGCCGGGCGTGGGGTGAGTCCGCCCTCGAGACCGGCCTCGACCACCTGGTGAAGCGGATCGTCCGCCACCCGCTGCCGATCCTCGTCGCCTCAGCGGCGGTCGTGGCGGTCGCCGTCACCGGCATGCGCTGGCTCACGGTGGAGACCGACTTCACGCGGAATTTCCGCGCCTCGAGCCCGATCGTGTCGTCATATGACATGATCGAGTCGCGGCTCGGCGGTGCCGGCGTGTGGGACGTGCTCGTGCCCGTGGGCGAGCAGATCGACGGCACGACGCTCGCGGCCGTGGCCCGCATCGAGCAACGGCTTCGCGCGGAGGTGGCCACGACCGACGGATCGGGCGGCCGCCAGCCGGCGCTCACGAAGGTGATGAGCGTGGCCGACGTGATGGCGGCCGTCTCGCCGATCTCGCTGGAGCGGCTGGAGCAGTCGACGCTCGGCAACTGGGTGGTGGCGCGGGCCATCGACGTCCTCCAGCGCGAGCTGCCACAGCTCGGCAGTTCGCTCATCGGCACCGACCCGGCCGATGGCTCGCGTTGGCTGCGGGTCATGCTCCGCGCCCGGGAGCGACAGCCCGCGGAAACGAAGCATGCCATCATCGAGCAGGTGCGTCGCATCGTGGCCGAGGAACTGCCCGCCCGCGACGGCCAGCCCTCGGGCGAGGTGACCGGGTTCTTCGTGCTCCTCGCCCAGCTCGTCGACCGCATGATCGCCGACCAATGGGCCACGTTCCTCCTCGCGGCGGCGGGCATCTTCGCCCTTCTCGCCGTCTCCTTCCGCAGCCTGCTCGTGGCGGCGGTGGCGCTGGTGCCCAACGCGCTGCCGATCTTCGTGGTGCTCGGCGTGCTCGGCTGGACCGGGGCCCGGGTCAACATGGGCACGGCCATGATCGCGGCCGTGTCGATGGGTCTTTCGGTCGACAGTTCGATCCACTACATCGCCGCCTTCCGCCGGCGGCTCGCCGCCGGCCATCCGTTTCACGCAGCGCTGGAAACGGCCCATCACACGGCCGGCCGGGCGAGCATCTTCTCCACGCTCGCACTGGTCGTGGGCTTCCTGGCCCTCACCACCAGCGGCTTCATTCCGACGGTGTCGTTCGGCGCCCTCTCCTGCCTCACGCTCGTGGGCGGCTTGTTCGGCAATCTCGTGATCCTGCCCGTGCTACTCACACTCACGGCCCGATGGATCGCGCCGGGCTGTCACGTTCCGACCGAGTCGCTACAACAGTCGGCTCTCGAAAGGAGCCTGGCATGAGCAGCATGAGCAGTGAGTTTTCCGCGGCCCGTGCGGGGGGAATCGTGGCCGATCCGAGCGGTCGGCCTGAGACCGCCCCGGCCGACGCGGTCGTCGTGTTTCTCACCGAGGGAGGTGTGGCTGCCGGCGCCGCTGCCGCCGTCGATCGCGCCACCGGCGGGCTACTCACCCGGCTCGCCGCCTCCGGCGACATCACGGGCAAGCGGTACGAGTGCGTGCCGCTGCTCGCCCCGCCCGGCCTGCAGGCCGGGCAGCTGCTCGTGGTGGGCGTGGGCAAACGGGAAGACGTTGATGCCGGCACGCTCACCCGCGCCGCCGCCACCGCCGCCCGGCACCTCGCCGGCAAGCCGCGGTCGCGGGTGGCCTTCACAGCCGAGAGCTGGTGGTCGCCGCGACAGACGGAGCAGGCTGTGGTCGGGGCCGCCGTGGGCATGCTGGGTCAGGATCTGTACCGCGCCGAGAAGAAACGCACGCCGTTCGGCACCACGCTCTGGCTCGGGGCCCCCAGCGACGTGGTGGCGCGGGGCGGCATCATCGGCGACGGCGTCAACCTTGCCCGCCGGCTGGTGAACATGGCTCCCGACGACCTCTACCCGCAGACCTTCGCGGAGGAGGCCGCGGCGATCGCCGGCCGCACCGGGATGGAAATCGACATCTGGGACGAGGAGCGGCTCGGCCGCGAGCGCTGCCACGCGATGCTGGCCGTCGGCCGCGGCAGCACGCGGCCGCCGCGGCTCGTGATTCTCCGCTCCCGCGGCACCGGCCGCGCCGGCCGGGATGACGCGCCCGATCTGGCCCTCGTGGGCAAGGGCGTGACGTTCGACTCCGGCGGCCTTTCGCTCAAACCCTCGGATTCGATGCTCACGATGAAGTGCGACATGGCCGGCGGTGCGGCGGTGCTCGCCGCCGCCGCCACCATCGCCGCCCTCGAGTTGCCGGTGAACCTCGTCGCCGCGGTCGGCCTCGTGGAGAACATGACCGGCCCGGCGGCCTACAAGCTCGGCGACGTCATCACCGCCCGCAGCGGCACCACGATCGAGGTGCACAACACCGACGCCGAGGGCCGCGTGGTGCTGGCCGACGTGCTCGACATCATCGCCGGCATGCAGCCCGCGCGGATCGTCGACGCCGCCACGCTCACGGGCGCCTGCATGGTGGCGCTGGGCACCGAGGTGGCGGGCCTCTTCGCCAACGACCAGCCGCTGTGCGACGCCGTCGCCGCGGCCGCCCGGAGCGTCGGCGAGCCGGTCTGGCAGCTGCCGATGTATCCCGACTACGACGACCAGATCAAGAGCGAAGTCGCCGACATCAAGAACGTGGGCGACGGCCGTTGGGGTGGCGCGATCACGGCGGCGAAGTTCCTGGAACGGTTCGTGCGCGGCATCCCGTGGACGCACGTCGACATTGCCGGGCCGGCCTTCGCCGAGAAGCCAAGGCCCTGGATCGACGGGGGCGGCACGGGGGTGATGGTGCGCACGTTCGTGGAACTTGCCCGCGGCACCGGTTGAGCGACGATCGTTTTTCTCGACAGACCGCAGGTCCGTCGCCACGTTTTTTGGGCGCACGTCGGTCGCCACGTCCTCATCATCCGCGCCAGGCCCGGAGGGCCGGGTTACCACCAGCGGGCGGAGGCCCGCCAAGAAACCTGAGGCCACGATGGCGAAGGTTTCGTGAAGCAAGCCCGCTGAACGTCAGAGCAGCGTGTCGAGTTCGTCCACGAGCTCGCCGAAGCGGGTCAGGGCGGTGGCGACCGGCTCGGGCTTTTCGAGGTCCACGCCCGCGTCGCGGAGCAGATCGAGCGGCCACTTCGAGCAGCCCCCCTGCAGGAACGCCATGTAGGCGGCCAGCTCCCCCGCGCCGCCTTCGGCCACCTTCTTGGCCAGCGTGATCGCCGCCGCCAGGCCCGTCGCATACTTGTAGACGTAGAACGCATTGTAGAAATGCGGGATTCGCAGGCACTCCAGCTCGAGCTGCTCGTCGATGGCGAACCGGGGGCCGAAATAGGCGTCGAGCAGTTCGCGGTAGATGCCGCGGATCCGCTCCAGCGTGAGCGGCTCGCCCCCCTCCACCGACGCGTGGCTGCGCCGCTCGAACTCGGCGAACATCGTCTGCCGCACGATCGTGGCCCGGATCGAGTCGATCTCGCGGGCGATGATCGCCGCCTTCTCGCGGGGCGACGACGCCCGGCGGAGCAGGAGCCGCGTCAGCAATTGCTCGTTGAAGGTGCTCGCCACCTCCGCCACGAAGATCGTGTAGCCGGAGTATTGGTAGGGCTGGTGCTCGGCCGAAAAGCGGGTGTGCATCGAGTGCCCCGCCTCGTGCGTGAGCGTGAAGACGTGCTCGATCGCCGCCTCCTGGAAGTTCATGAGGATGTAGGGATCGGAGTCGTAGGTGCCCGAGCTGAAGGCGCCCGACTGCTT
>JBIIIP010000054.1:0-20408 GCA_044234625.1 Pirellulales bacterium
ATCTCCTGGAAGATGTCCTTGAAGCGGCCGTCGTAGGCCTTGAGGATCGTGTTCTTCGTGGAGAGATAGACGGGGTACCTGCGGGCCAGGCCATAGCGGAAGCTGGCCCGGGCGAAATCGCGGATCGAATCGTCGAGGTTGTACATCGCCATCGCGACGCCACTCGACGGGAAATCGAACACCTTCATCTCCATCGGCTTCGCGCCGTCGGTCGGCGTGAAGGTGAGCGTGAGCGTGCCCGGGCCGGGGATCCTCACGTCGGTGGCCCGGTATTGATCACCGAAGGCGTGGCGGCCCACGACGATCGGCTTCGTCCAGCCGGGCACGAGCCGGGGGATGTTCTTGATGATGATCGGCTCGCGGAAGATCACGCCGCCCAGGATGTTGCGGATCGTGCCGTTGGGGCTCTTCCACATCTTCTTGAGCTTGAATTCCTCGACGCGGGCCTCGTCGGGCGTGATCGTGGCGCATTTCACGCCCACGCCGAATTCCTTGATGGCATTGGCCGCGTCGACCGTCACCTGGTCGGCGGTGGCGTCACGGTTTTGGATCGAGAGGTCGTAGTAGCGGATGTCGACGTCGAGATAGGGCAGGATCAACTTGTCCTTGATGAACTGCCAGATGATCCGCGTCATCTCGTCGCCGTCGAGATCGACGACCGGGCCCACGACCTTGATCTTGGCTGCCATGCTGCGAGCTCCTGAGGTGGGAACAGGGAGTGGGAACAGGCTTCGAGAAGGATGTTGTATCAGCCTGACGGCGCCATGGCAGGGCCGTGCACCAGGGCCGCGAGTGCCACGGCTGCGGCGTCGACCTCGGCGAGGTCGATCCATTCGTCGGCGGTGTGGGCCTGGGCGATCGAGCCGGGGCCGAAGACCACGCAGGGCACGCCCGCCGCCGCATACACGCTCGCGTTGGTGCCATAGCGCGCGGCGAGCAAGCGCGGCTTTTCGCCCCCCGCCGCTGTCAGTCGCCGAGCGAGCGCCGCCGCGGCCGGATCGCTGGCGGAAAGCCCGTGGCTCTCCAGAAACGGCTCCTCGTGCTCCACGCGGGCATCACCGCAGGCGGCCGCGATCCGCGCGATCACCTCGGCCCGGGCCTCTGCCGGCGATTCGCCCGGCAGCACACGGCGATCGATTTCGAGCACCACGAGGTCGGGCACCATGTTCACGCCCGTGCCGCCATGCACCGTGCCCAGGCTGAGCGTCGGCGGACCGCAGGGATGACCGGCATGCCGCGCGAACAGCTCGCCCGCCAGCGCCTCGATCGCCAGGATCCCGCGGCCGGCCGGATAGATCGCGTTCACCCCCTGCTCGGGAAACGAACTGTGGCAGGCACGGCCATGGATCCGCACGCGCCACCGCACCGCGCCTTTGTGCTGGGAGACAATGTCGAGCCCGGTCGGCTCGGCGACGACCGCGGCCGCGGGCCTGGGCCCCACGAGCTCGCGGGCCGGCGCATCGCCCGGCACCGCGCCGCCGCTGGCCGGAGCCCACAGCCGAGCCAGGGCCTTCGCCCCGGAAAACCCGAATTCCTCGTTGACCGTCGCCGAGAAGAGCACCGTGGCATGCCGCGGAGCCGCGCTCGTCCGCAGCCGGTCGAGCGCCACGAGCATCGCCGCCATGCCCCCCTTCACGTCGCACGCGCCGCGGCCATACAGCCGGCCATCGCGGACCACCGGCGTGAAGGGATCGATCGTCATCCCGTCGGCGGGCACCGTGTCTTGGTGGGCGTCCCAGAGCATCACGGGCGCCCCGGGCAGCGTGGCCTCGAGCCGGGCAAAGATATTGTCGCGGCCCGGTGACACCGTCTGCCGCGCGAAGGGGAGGCCGGCGGCGGTGAACCGCTGCACCAGATACTCCGTGACCCGGCCCTCCAGATACTCCGGTCCGGAGACGTCGCGACCCATCGGGTTCACGCTCGGACGGCGGACGAGATCGGCGAGGGTGGCCACGGCGTCGGACATCGCCGACACCCTACCAAACCCGCCCCTTTCTTTCCCGTCCGGGCCGGGGGGTGATACGATTCGAATCTACCGGCGGTGGCCGCCGCGATGGTCGTCGTCTTCCTGGTGCCGAGGTGTGGAATGCTGCGTGGCATGCGCGTGTTGATGGGGCTTTGGCTCGCCTTTTCCGCGCTGGCCACGGCGACGGCAGTGGCCGGTGACGACGAACAAGCGATCCGCGCGGCTGGCAAGGCCTACCAGGAGGCCCTCGCCCGCGGCGACGGCAAGGCGATCGCCGAACTGTGGACGGCCGATGGCGACATCGTCGACGAGCATGGCACCGTGACGAAGGGCCGCGACACCGCGGCACTGCTCGCGCCTGCCGCGGACGGCGCCGCCACCCCGCAGACCGACATCCGCGAGACGTCGCTCCGGCTTCTCACCCCGGACGTGGCCATCGAGGACGGGGAGGTCACCGTGACGCCGCCCGGCGCCCTGGCACCACTCACCGGCCACTACACCGCCACCTGGGTGAAGCAGGCTGGCCGGTGGCGAATCGCGAGCCTGCGGGAATACAAGTTCGATGGCTCGCAGGCGCGGCTCGCCGATCTCGAGTGGATGGTGGGCGACTGGAAGGTGACCGACAACGCCCGCCCGCCGGAAAAAGATCCGACGTCCCCCACACCCACGATCGAGGTGAGCGTGCGCTGGAATGCCACGAAGACGTTCCTGCTCCGCGACATGAAGATCTCCCACGGAAGCCAAACGCTGTCCCACATCACGCAGCGGATCGGCTGGGACCCTCTCTCGCGGCAGTTGCGATCGTGGATGTTCGACGCGTCGGGCGCCCACGGCGAGGGCTTGTGGACGAAGGACGGCGACACGTGGGTGGCCCGCACCACGGCCGTCCAGCCCGACGGCACGCGCACCGCGTCGCTCAATGTCTACCACTACGACGGCAAGGATCGTTGCACATGGCAATCGTTTCCCACGCATGTGGGGGGCGAGCAGTCGCCGCCGGTCACGATGACCATGATCCGCAAACCAGGAACCCCCTCCCGATGAACCGCGCGCGCTGCACCCTCGTCATGCTGGCAGCCGTCGTGTGGGCGGCCGAGTCCGCGGGCCAGCCGCCGGCCGCCACGGCTCCGCAGGCCGCCGCCCACGACCAGGCCGACCTGGCCCGCAAGGCCGAGATCATGCAGAGCGCCCGCTGGCGGCGGGCGATCTTCGAACTCGGCGAATGGCTCTCCGCCCAGCAGATCTACACGCCGCAGCAGGTGACACGGATCAAGGCTGACTTCAACCAGCGGGTGGCGTCGATGTCGTCGTATGAACTCGAATACCTGCTCGACGACCTGGATGCGAAATTCAAGATCCTCGACGCCCCCGAGGCGCGCGAGGCGCGGGAGTGGGTCGGCCAATATCTGTCGGTGATGTCGGACCGCAAACGGGCGGAGGCGCTGCGGGACGTGCCGGACGTCGTGAAGATGAGCGCCGCCCAACTGCAGGAGGAACTGCAGAAGATTGAGCAGAAGCGGGCATCGCTGCAGCAGACGCAGGCGGCCTTCGAGCAGGGACGAGCGCAACTCGTGCAACAGGCGGAGCTCTCGCGGCAGGCTACGGCACGGGCGGCGGCAGCCGCCATGCAGCAGACCGGCGGCGGCGTGGCCTATTCGCCCTACCGCAGCCAGGGCAACGGCAAACCGCCATTCTCCGACGTCAAGGGATCGGGCATGTCGGTCGGCGCCGGGCCATTCGGCGCCTACGTGTCGTTCAACGTGGGCGCGTTCTAACTTCACGCCCGCGGGGCCATCCATGGCCCCCGCGGGCTTGGGCCTCCGCGACCACAGGTCGCTACGGCCAACAAAGCCCGCCCTCCAGGCGGGCAATCACACGCCACTCACACCCGCGGGCTTGGGCCTCCGCGACCACAGGTCGCTACGGCCAACACAGCCCGCCCTCCAGGCGGGCAATCACACGCCACTCACACCCGCGGGCTCGCTTCACGAAACCTTCGCCATCGTGGCCTCGGTTTTCTTGGCGGGCTCCGCCCGCTGGCTCGAACCCGGCCCTCCGGGCCTAGTGCCTAGTGTGGGTGGAGGAAGGGGCGACAGACCTCTTCAAGGTGGCGACAGACCTCCGGTCTGTCGAACTTCTTGGCCACAGACCGGAGGTCTATGCCACGTGGATGGCATCGCAGCCCGATGGCTCACTGTTACGCGAGGCACGGGGCTGCCCATGCCCTCGAGCGGGCTATGGGAGCAAGCGAAGACAGGATGCCGAAGCGCAGCGGACATGCAGTGAGCGGAAGCCTGGAGGGCTGAAGCGAACGTCCGAGCGAGGGTGTGGGCAGCCCCGTGCCGGGTTGAGCCACTTGACCGCAAGCCGGAGCCGAAGCCCCCCGCACGGGCGAAACCCGCCCTGACTCGTCGCGGCCCCGCCCACGCTGTATAACTTTCCCGGTCGTGACGGCTGGCCGGCGGGCCTGGTGGCCCCCCGGCTTTTTTGGGCGACGACTTCGTGACAGATTTCACGAAGTGGCCTCCCGCGGCCGATTTTTCGACTGCCGCTCCCCCAAACGCCTCTCCACCCGCCCGCCATGGACGCCATCCTCCCGGTCCTCCTGTTCGTCGCCATCGCGGCGGCGGTCTCAGTCGGACTGGTGGTGTTCGCTGAACTGGTCGGCCCCAAGCGGAGCGGGGCCGTCAAGGAAATGCCCTACGAGAGCGGCATGGACCCGGTGCACGACACCCGGCGCCGGTTCGACGTCCGCTTCCACCTCGTGGCCATCACGTTCCTCGTCTTCGACGTCGAACTGCTCTTCCTCTATCCCTGGGCCGTTGCCAGCCGCTCCGCCTCCGGTGTGGATGCCGCCGTGGCCAATGGCCTCGTGTCGAGCCGGGGCCTCGTGTTCGCCGGGTCCATGGCCTTCATCGCCTTGGTGATCGTCGGTTTCGCCTATGACTGGAAGAAGGGGGTTTTCCGATGGCGGTGACACAGCCACAGCTGGAGCTTCCCGAAAACGTCGTCGTCAGCAAACTCGACGCGCTGGCGAATTGGTGCCGCAAGAACAGCCTCTGGCCGATGCCCTTCGCCACCGCCTGCTGTGGCATCGAACTCATGGCCACCGGCGCCAGCAAGCACGATCTCGCCCGCTTCGGCGCCGAGGTCTTTCGCTTCAGCCCCCGGCAGTGCGATCTGATGATCGTGGCCGGTCGCGTGGTGATGAAGATGCTCCCCGTGCTGCAACGGATCTGGCAGCAGATGCACGAGCCGAAGTGGTGCATCTCCATGGGCGCGTGCGCGAGCACCGGAGGGGTGTTCGACACCTACGCCGTCGTCCAGGGAATCGACCGCTTCATTCCCGTGGACATGTACGTGCCCGGCTGCCCGCCGCGGCCCGAACAACTCATCCAGGCGATCATCGACCTGCAGGACAAGATCCAGCGGGAAGGCACGATTACCGGCCGCGAGTTTGACACCCGCGAGCGGCAGCTCACGAAGCGGGCCCTCGTGGAAATCACCTCGCCCCTCACGCTCGACGCCTCCCGCAACCCCGGGCTCCAACGCGAGCTGGCCGCCGCGGCGGCACACCGCTCCTGATTTCACACCCATGACGCTCTCGCCACCCGCCATCGACGATGCCATCGCCTCCCTCACCGCCACGTTTCCCGACGTGACGGCATCGACGTATCGCGGGCAGACGCGGGTCGTCGTGCCGGAGCCGGAGTCGTTCGAGGCCCTCCGGCACCTGAAGGAGGCGGGCTTCGACCTGCTCGTCGATGTGACCTGCGTCGACTACCTCGAATACCGCGACGCCACCCGGCGTTATGGCCTCGTCTACCTGCTCGTCAACACGGCCAGCACCCAGCGGCTGATCGTCCGCGTGTTCGTCGACGATCCCGAGCCCACCGTGCGCAGCGTGGTGTCGCTGTGGGAGGGGGCGAACTGGCTGGAGCGCGAGGTCTGGGACCTGTTCGGCATCCGTTTCGCGGGCCACCCTGATCTCCGCCGGCTCGTGATGCCTGAAGAGTTCACGGCCCATCCGCTGCGGAAAGACTACCCGCTGCAGGGCCGCGGCGAGCGGCACAACTTCCCCGTCATCACCCGCGACCGGAGTTGACGCATGTCCATCGCACCGGCTGAATTTGATGCCGTGAATGCCGATGCCCGGCCAGGCGAGCGGTCGGAAGACTATCTCTGGACGCTTAACTTCGGGCCTCAGCATCCCGCCACCCACACCACGCTGCGGCTGGTGCTCAAGCTCGAGGGCGAGCGGGTGGTCGACGCCATGCCGGAAATGGGCTACCTGCACTCGGGATTCGAGAAGATCGGCGAGCACCTCACGTTCAACCAATACGTGACGGTCACCGACCGGATGAACTACATCTCGCCGATGGCCAACAACGTGGCCTGGCACCACGCCGTGGAGGCCCTCCTCGGGCTGGAGCTCACGCCGCGCTGCAAATACATCCGCACGATCATCGCCGAACTGGCCCGAATCAGCGACCACCTGCTGAGCAACGGCGCCGTGGGGCTCGACACGGGGGCCTTCACGTTCTTCCTCTACGCCTTCTACCAGCGCGAGGTGATCTACGACATCTTCGAGACGCTGTGCGGGGCCCGTTTCACCAACTCCTACACCCGCGTCGGCGGCGTGTCGCAGGATTTCACGCCGCTGGTGATCGAGAAGATCCGCGGCTTCGTGAAGACCTTCCCCAAGACGCTCGACGACATGGAGCGGCTGCTGACCCGCAACCGGATCTTCGTCGACCGCACCAAGGGCGTGGGCGTGCTCACGAAGGAGGAGGCCATCAACCGCAGCGCCACCGGACCGGTGGCCCGGGCCAGCGGCGTGACCCGCGACCTGCGCAAGGACGAGCCCTACCTCGCCTATGCCGATTTCCAGTTCCAGGTGCCCTGCGCCAGTGCCGGCGACTGCTACGCCCGGTATCTCGTCCGCATGCAGGAAATGCGTGAAAGCCTGAAGATCGTCCAGCAGGCGGTGGAGAATCTTCCCGCCGGCCCGGTGAGCGTGGGCATCGACCAGCGGACGGCGCTGCCCACCAAGAAGCAGGTCTACACCTCGATCGAGGGCACGATCTCGCACTTTGAGCTATCGATGAGCAACCGGGGCTTCGAGGTGCCGCACGAGGAATCGTATGCCGCGATCGAGGCGCCCAACGGCGAGCTCGGCTTCTACATCGTCGGCGACGGCAATGAATCGGCCTACCGGGCCCGGTGCCGTCCGCCGAGCGTGCTCCACTTCGCCCTCTTCCCGCACCTGATCCGCGGCCACACGCTCTCCGACGTGGTGGCCGTGCTCGGCAGCCTCAACATCATCGCCGCGGAGCTCGATCGCTAGCCATGATCGCCCCGAAGAAGATCCTCACCGACGAGATGATCGCCCAGATCGAGGCCCTGGCGCCGCGCTACCCCAACCGCCGCGCCCTCACGCTGCCGGCCCTGCATATCGTGCATGCGGCGCTGCGGCAGGTGCCGCTGGAGGCCGTGGTGGAGATCGCCGAGGTGCTCGGGCTGGCGCCGGCCGAGGTGCAAGACACGCTCACCTTCTACCAGTTCTTCCACCAGGACAAGCCGCACGGCAAGGTGCGGGCCTTCGTCTGCCGCTCGATCTCCTGCGCCCTGCGCGGCGGCGACCAGCTCCTCGAGCACCTCTGCCACGCCAACGGCGTCAGGCCCTACGGCACCACGCCCGACGGCGAACTGACGATCGAGCCGGCCGAATGCCTCGGGGCTTGCGACTTCGCCCCCTGCATCCTCGCCAACGACGACCTGCTCAAGAGCCTCACGCCCGAAGCGGCCGAGAAGGCGCTCGAGGAGATGAAAGGGAGGGTGCGTTGATGCCGCCGTTCAAGCCCGTCCTGCTCGAGGCCGTCGGCGTGGCCGATGGCCACACGCTCGCCAGCTACAAGAGCCGTGGCGGCTACGCCCCGCTCGAGCGGCTGCTCGCCGAGAAGCAGCCGACCGACGTGGTCGAAATGGTGAAGTCGTCGGGGCTCCGCGGCCGCGGCGGCGCGGGCTTCTCGACCGGTCTCAAGTGGACGTTCCTGCCCAAGGACCACCCGGGGCCGATCTATCTGTGCGTCAATGCCGACGAGAGCGAGCCGGGCACGTTCAACAACCGGATCCTCATGGAGGACGACCCGCACCAGGTGATCGAGGGCACGATCATCTCGGCCTACGCCACGCGGGCGACGACGGCCTACATCTACCTGCGGTATGAATACCCGCACTCCTGGAACAGGCTGCAGGCCGCGATCGACGAGGCCTACGCCGCCGGCTACCTCGGCAAGAACATCAAGGGCAGCGGCTTCTCGCTCGACATCTACCTGCACCGCGGCGCCGCCGCCTATATCTGCGGCGAGGAGACGGGCCTCATCGAGAGCCTCGAGGGCAAGCGGGCCTGGCCGCGGATCAAGCCGCCGTTTCCGGCGATCGAAGGCCTCTTCCGCAAGCCGACGGTCGTCAACAACATCGAGACGATGGCCTGCGTGGCGCAGATCGCCCGCCGCGGCATCGAGTGGTTCAAGTCGATCGGCGTGCCGGCCGACCCGAACAACCCGCGCGACCCCGGCTCCTACGGCCCCAAGCTCTACTGCCTCTCCGGCCACGTGGAGAAGCCGGGCTGCTACGAGGCCCCGCTGGGGATCACCGCCCGGCAACTGATCGATGAGCTGGGGGGCGGCGTCTGGAAGGGCCGCAAGGCGAAGGCCGTCATCCCCGGCGGCATCTCCATGGGCCTGATGACCGAGAGCGAGCTCGACACGCCGCTCGACTTCGCCGGCCCGGGCAAGGTGGGCTGCCTCGGCCTGGGCACGGCGGCGGTCGTCGTCATCGACGACCACACGAGCATCGTCGACGTGATCCACAATTCCTGCCGCTTCTTCGCCCACGAGTCGTGCGGCCAATGCACGCCCTGCCGCGAGGGCACGAGCTGGTCGCTGCGGATGCTCGAGCGGATCAAGGCGGGCAAGGGCCGCCTCAAGGACCTCGACCTTCTGGCCGAGATCGGCAACACCATGGGCATGATGCCGGGGAGCACGATCTGCGGCCTGGCAGACGGCGCCGCCTGGCCGATCAAGAACGCGATCAAGAAGTTCCGCGGCGAGTTCGAGGACCACATCAAGCGGACCAACCCGGCGGGCTGGATGGTGACCGAGCCCGTGCCCGCCCTGCACATCGTGGAAGCGCATTGATGGCCACAGTCATCGTCGACGGACAAGAGATCGAGATCGGTGCCGATGAGCGGCTGAATTGCATCGAGGCCGCGCGGCGGGCCGGCAAGGAGATCCCGCACTACTGCTGGCATCCCGGCCTGTCGGTCGTGGCCAGTTGCCGGATGTGCCTCATCGAGACCGGGCAGCGGGACGCGGCCACCGGCAAAGTCACGATGGTGCCCAAGCTCGTGCCGGGCTGCCAGACGCCGGTCAAGGACGGCACGGTGATCGTCACCGAGAGCCAACTCGTAAAAGACAGCCGGGCGCGGGTCGAGGAGGCCCTGCTCATCGACCACCCGATCGACTGCCCGATCTGCGACAAGGCGGGCGAGTGCCTCCTCCAGGATTACCACTTCGAACACGGCCAGGCCGAACGCCGCGCCGACCTCCATCCCTTCACGAGCCGGAAGCGCGACGTGGGGCCGACGGTCACGCTGTTCGTGGATCGCTGCATCATGTGCACGCGGTGCGTGCGGTTCACCCGCGAGGTGAGCGGCACGAGCGAACTGATGGTGACCAGCCGTGGGGCGAAGGAGGAGATCGACGTGTTTCCCGGGTTCCCACTCGACAACAAACTCGCCGGGAACGTCGTCGATCTCTGCCCCGTGGGGGCGCTCGGCGACAAGGACTTCCTCTACCAGCAGCGGGTCTGGTTTCTGAAGCGGGAGCCGAACGTGTGCGGCGGCTGCGCGGCGGGCTGCTCGATCCACACCGAGCAAAACCAGGACACGGTCTACCGGCTCAAGCCCCGTGAAAACATGCACGTCAACAAGTGGTGGATGTGCGACGAGGGCCGCTACGGCTGGCACCACCTGCACGACCCCGCACGGGTCGTCGCGGCCGGGCGCAAGGGCCGCGACGGGATCGAGGTGGTGGAGTGGGCCGACGTGGTGACGGGGCTCCGGGCGGATCTCGCGGCCGCCGGTCGGCTGGCGGTGGCCGTGTCGCCGCAGCTCACCGTCGAGGAAGCCTGGATGCTCTGTGCGGTGGCCAAATCGATCGATCCCGAGGCGTTCCTCGCCCTGGGATTCGTTCCGACCGGCGAGAAGGATGAACCGTTCCCCGGCGGCTTCACAATCCGCGCCGAGAAGTGCCCCAACCGCCGCGGCGTGGAGCAGGTGCTGGGGATCTACGGGGCGGGCGATCATTCCTGGGACGACCTCGTCGCCCACGTCGCCGCCGGCAACGCCGCTGCGGCGTGGATCACCGCCGGCCATCCGCACCCGTGGATCGACACGGCCACGGCCGCCACCTTCGCCGATCTCGAGCACCTCGTCGTGCAGGATCTCTTCGAGTCGCCACTCATGCAACTGGCCACGTGGCGGCTGCCCGCGGCGGGCTTCGCCGAGCGGGCCGGCACGTGGGTCAACGTGGCCCACCGCGCCCAGAGCTTCCGGCAGGCGATCCGCCCGCCGGCGGGCGTGTGGCCCGAGGGCCGGCTGTTGTGGAACATGCTCGGCCGCCGCGGCCTCTACGACCCCGTGTCCGTCCGCCACCAGATCGCCGGCTCGGCGGCAGCGTTCGCCGCTCTCGCCGGCGACATGCCTGACACGGGCATCGACCTCCGCATCCAGCAACTCGCCTCCACCTGACAACCGGATCCACACCGGATCCAAGAAGACGGAACAGGGCCGATTGAATGATGAACGACTTCCTCCCCTCCCCGACGACGATCGCCGCGCTGGTGAAGATCGGCCTCCTCGTGGGCGGCCTGATGACGGCCGCCGCTTATCTCGTGCTCGTCGAGCGCTGGATGGCGGCCTGGGTGCAGGACCGCAAGGGCCCCAACCGCGTCGGCATCCCGCTCACGAAGATCCGCCTCTTCGGGCTCGGCCAGCCGCTGGCCGACGGCCTGAAGATCATCCTCAAGGAAGACTTCACGCCCCGGCACGTCGACAAGGTGCTCTACACGGCGGCGCCGCTGGTGATCCTCGCCGCGTCGCTCGCCATTTTCGCCGCGATCCCCTTTGGCAGCGTGCTGCCGCCGCTGAACATTCCCGGCCTGCCCGATCCCGTGCCCTTCCTCGTGGCCCCGGGCCTCGACGTGGGCGTGCTGTGGGTGTTCGCGCTGTCGAGCATCGCCGTCTACGGCGTGCTCCTCGGAGGCTGGGCGAGCAACAACAAGTATGGCTTCCTCGGCGGGCTGCGGAGCAGCGCGCAACTGGTGGCCTACGAGATTCCGCTGGGGCTCGGCCTGCTGGGCGTCGTGCTCGCAGCCGGCTCGCTCAAGCTCGACGCCATCATGTCGGCCCAGGCCACCAGCGGCGTGTGGTACGCCTTCGCGCAGCCGCTGGGCTTCCTCGTGTTCCTCGTCGCCAGTTTCGCCGAGGCCGCCCGGCTGCCGTTCGACCTGCCCGAGGCCGAGCAGGAGCTTGTCGGCGGCTACCACACCGAGTATTCGGGCATCAAACTTCTGCTGTTTCTGGTGGCCGAGTTTCTCCACATGGTGACGGCCGCCTTCCTCATCGTGATCATGTTTCTCGGTGGCTGGCACCTGTGGGGCGTGACCGGCTCGGGCGACGAGGTGACGTGGCTTGGGGCGCTGGTGCGGTTCGGCGTGCTCTCGGCCAAGATCCTCGGCGTGATCCTGTTCTTCATGCTCGTGCGGTGGAGCTGGCCGCGGTTCCGCTTCGACCAGCTGATGAATCTGGCCTGGAAGGTGATGCTCCCGCTGGGCCTCGCCAATCTCGTCACCGTGGCCACGGTGGAGGAGTTTCGCCCCCAGCTGATCGAGGCGCTCGGCGAAGGGCCGGCCCGATGGGCCGCGATCGCCGCGCCGTGGGCCGTGTTCTTCCTGGGGTGGATCGCGGCCGGGCTGCTCACCCCCTCGGGCACCGACAATCGGCCGATCCGCCCCCACGGCCCGCTCGACATCGAACACGAACTCTCCGGAGCGTGACCCGCGATGAAACCAACCGATCCCGACATCACGTGGCTGGAAGACAAGCCGCTGGGCCTCGCCGAGCGGCTCTACCTGCCGCTCTTCATCCAGGGCCTGACCACGACGGCGCGGCACCTGGTGAGCCCGAAGCTGACCGTGAGCTTTCCGGAGCAGCGGCCGCAGGTGGGCAACCCGCTCATTTACCGCGGCGTGCATCGGCTCAACCGCGACGAGGAAGGCCGGGTGAAATGCGTGGCCTGTTTCCTCTGCGCCACCGCCTGCCCCGCCCACTGCATCGACATCGTGGCCACCGAAAGCCCGTGGCCTGACCGCGAGAAATACCCGGAGAGCTTCCAGATCGACGAGTTGCGGTGCATCTTCTGCGGGATGTGCGAGGAGGCCTGCCCCGTCGACGCCATCGAGCTCACGAGCCTCCTCGACCTCACCGGGAAGAGCCGCGAGGAGATGATCTTCGACAAGGAGAAGCTGTTGAGCGTCTACGACATGACCAAGGACGCCGAACCGATGAAGTCGGCCGGGATGAACGACGATCTGCCCGGAGGCACGCACTGATGCTCGCGGCCATCGACATCCTCGCGCCCGGCGTGCTGCTCTCCGGCGGAGTGACGGCCATGGCCGTCGGGCTGTGGCTGCTCCTGCCCCGCGGAAAGACGGGCGGCCACGAACGGGCGGCCCGCTGGCTGGGGAGCCTGCTCGGCATCCTGGCGCTGGCGGCCTTCGTGGCCACCGGCAAACGCCTGGGCAGCCTCGGCGAGGAGGCGGTGTTTCTCACGGTGGCGGTCGTGGCCGTGGTCTCCGCGGCGGCGACGATCGTGTCGCGATCGCCGGTCTACGCCGCTATCTGGTTCGCCCTCTCGCTGGCCGGCGTGTCGGGCGTGCTCCTCGTGCTCGGCGCCCAATTTATCGGCGTGGCCACGATTGTGGTCTACGCCGGCGCCATCCTCGTGATGTTTCTCTTCGTGCTCATGCTCGCCCAGCCCGCCGGCCTCGCGCCCTATGACCGCGTTTCGAGCGAGCCGTTTCTCGCGGCCGTCGCCGGCGCGGTGCTCCTCGGCCTGCTGTCGCTTTCCATCGGGCGGCTGTCGGCGGGTCAGGCCAGCGAGCCGCCGGCCCAGAGCCAGTTCGCCGCCGCCGACGGCAGCGACGCCCTCCAGCAAGACCATGTCGCCCGTCTCGGTGGCGAACTCTTCGGCCGTCATCTCGTGGCGGTGGAGGCGGCGGGCGTGCTCCTGCTGATCGCCCTGGTCGGTTCGATCGCCATCGTCGCCCGCGGCGAGGATGCCCGCGTCAGGGAAAGGCAGGCCGCCTGATGTCGTCATTGCCGATGCTGCACAACGCGCTGGTGGTGGGGGCGATCCTCTTCAGCCTTGGGCTGGTGGGCATCCTCACCCGCCGCAACCTGATCGTGATGTTTCTCTCGGCCGAGATGATGCTGCAGGGCATCTCCGTGAGCCTCGTCGCCTGGAGCCGCTACCACGGCGACTGGGGCGGGCACGTGCTCGTGATCTTCGTGCTCACCGTCGCCGCCTGTGAGGCGGCCCTGGCGCTGGTGTTCGTGCTCCAGGCCTTCTCGCGCACCGGCCGGCTCGATGCCGCCGCCTGGCAGTCGCTCCGCGAGGCCACGCTCGGTCGCGTGGTCGACCACGAACTGCCGCCGATCGACACCGTGCCCCCGCGGTTTCCCACGCTCACCCCGGCCGGCGTCCGGCCCGAGGCCGACGAAGACGAGCTCCTTCAGCGCGAGCACGTCTGACCACCGCCCACTCCCGTCGATCACGATCCATGCAAGACATCTCCCCTGCCACACTCCTGATCCTCGTGCCGCTGCTGCCACTGCTCGGGGCACTGGTCACCGTGGCCTGTGGCCGGGCGCTGGGCCGCCAAGCCCACGTGCCGGCCGTCGTCTCGATCGCCGCTGCCGCGGCCTGCGCGATCGTGCTCCTTGTCGCTACGGCGCGGATGGTCGGCGGCGGCGACGCGGGCCACGCCGAGCCGGTGCGGCCCGTGGAGATGATCAGCCAGCTCTGGCAATGGGCCGAGGTCGAGGGGCAGCAGCCGTTCTCGGTTTCGGTGGCCCTGCGGCTCGACCCGCTCACCGCCACGATGCTCACGATTATCACGACCGTCGGCCTGCTCGTGGCGATCTACTCCATCGGCTACATGCACGACGACCCGGGCTACCCGCGGTTCTTCGCCTGCGTGGCGGCGTTCGTGTTCTCCATGGCCATGCTGGTGGCGGCGAGCAACTTCCTCCTCGTCTACGTATTCTGGGAGGCGGTGGGGGCGTGCAGCTACCTGCTCATCGGCTTCTGGTTCCGAAAGCCGGAGGCGGCCCGCGCCGCCAAGAAGGCGTTTCTCGTGAATCGCGTCGGCGATTTCGGCCTCGCCGTGGCCACGTTTCTCCTCTGGCTGACCTACGGCACGCTCGATTTCCACGACACGCTCTCCGCCGACGGCGTGATCATGCCGGGCATCCTCGGGCAGACAAGGCTGGCGGATGCCGCGGGGTATGTGGGCGGCATCGTGGGCACGGCGATCTGCCTGCTCTTGCTCCTGGCGGCGTGCGGGAAGAGCGCGCAACTGCCGCTGCACGTCTGGCTTCCCGACGCGATGGAGGGCCCGACACCCGCCAGCTCGCTGATCCACGCCGCGACGATGGTCACGGCTGGGATCTATCTCGTGGCCCGCAGCGCGCCGCTCTTCATGGCCTGCCCGGGGGCGCTCACCGCCGTGTCGATCGTGGGGGCCACCACCGCGCTGGTGGCGGCTCTCATCGGCACCGTGCAAAACGACCTCAAGCGGGTGCTCGCCTATTCCACGATCAGCCAGCTCGGCTACATGTTCGCCAGTCTCGGCACCGGCACGCTCCTCGGCTTCACGGCCGCGATCTTCCATCTCGTGACGCACGCCTTCTTCAAGGCGCTGCTCTTCATGGGCGCCGGCTCCGTGATGCACTCCATGGGGGGCGTGATCGACATGCGGCGGTTCGGCGGCCTGCGGCGGATCATGCCGATCACCGCGGCCACCTTCCTGGTGGGCAGCCTCGCGCTGGCTGGCGTCGCCCCGTTCGCGGGCTTCTTCAGCAAGGATGAGATCCTGGCATCGCTTCATTCCCGCGGCTGGCCCGACGCCCACCATGGAGACCACGCCACCGGCGATGGGGAAGCAGCGGCGCACCCCGCTGGCCTGTCGCTCGCGCGCGGGCCGGAGGGCCTGGCGGTGCGTCCGGCGTCGCTCGCCCCCGCATCCGCCGCCGCGGCCGTGCGGCTCGATGCCGTCGATCGGCCCGCGACATTCCGCACGCTCTTCTGGATGGCGCTCTTCACCGCCGGCCTGACGGCGTTCTACACGTTTCGCGCCGTGTTCATGACCTTCACTGGGCCGACCCGCGTGCCCGAGGAGGCCGGCCACCACGCCCACGAGTCGCCCTTCGTCATGACGCTGCCGCTCGTGATCCTTGCCGTCGCCTCCGCGGTGAGCGGCTGGCTGCTCTTCAGCACCCACGCCCTGGCCAACTTCCTCGCCGCCACGCCGTCGTTCACCGCACCGGCCGTCGCCGCCACCGCCGTGAAGCCGGTCTTCCACTGGGACCTGGCCATCCAAGGGAGCGTGGCCGCGGCGATCGGCATCGCCATCGCCGCCCTGGGCCATCTCGGCCGCCGCAGTGACGGCCCGCAGATGGAGCGGATCCTCGGGCCGCTGGGGTGGCTGTTTGCCAACAAGTTCTTCTTCGACCAGCTGTATGCGGCGCTCGTGGTGAAGCCGCTCGAGGCACTGGCGTTCGTCGCTGCGTTCTTCGACCGCACGGTGGTCGACGGCATCGTCGACCTGGTGGCCGTCATCCCGCTGGCCGTGGCCTCCGTCGTCAGGCAATTCCAATCGGGCCTCGTGCAGCGGTACGCGCTGGCGGGCGTGGTCGGGGTGCTGGCGATCGTGGTCGCCCTCGCCTGGCAGCTGAGCGGCTGACCCGCCCCCCGCATCGACAGGAAACATCCGCCCCATGAACTCGCTCTCCCCCGCATCGCACCTGCTGCTCGTCATGGCCACGCCGCTCGTCGGCGCGGTCGTAGCCTGGGTGATGGGCAGCCGGGGCAAGGCGGCCGTCCGGCAGAGCGCGGCCATGACGGCCGTGCTCACGCTCGTGGGAGCCGGCTGGCTCGTGCTACGGTTTCTGGGGCAGCCCGAGGCCGCAGCGACCGCGCCGTTTGCGGCCGTCGAGGTGCCGTGGCTCGTCGACGGGATGTTCGACATCCGTTTCGCGCTCGGCCTCGACGGCCTCTCGATCTGGCTCTTCGGCCTCTCGGCGCTGCTCTCGCTGACGGCTGTTCTCGTCAGTTGGCAGGCGATCGACGAGCGACCGGTGGGGTTCTACGTGCTCCTCCTGCTCCTGGAGGCGGCGATGCTCGGCGTATTCGCCGCCCGCGACGTGATCCTCTTCTACGTGTTCTTCGAGTTCACGCTGGTGCCGCTCTTCTTCCTCATCGGCATCTGGGGCCACGACGAGCGGCGGAAGGCGGCCGTGAAGTTCTTCGTTTACACGCTGGCGGGCAGCGTGCTCTCCTTTCTCGGCCTCTTGGCGATCGTGCTCTGGCATGCCTCGCAGACCGGCACGGTCACGTTCGATATCGCCGACCTGACCCGCGGCCTGGCCATTCACCCGCTGCCGATGACGGCCGAGGGAGGCTGGCTGCAATGGCTCGTGTTCCTGGCGCTGTTCGCCGGGTTCGCCGTGAAGGTGCCGATCGTGCCGTTCCACACCTGGCTGCCGTTGGCCCACGTCGAGGCGCCAACGGGGGGCAGCGTCGACCTGGCCGGCGTGCTCCTCAAGATCGGCATCTACGGCTTCCTCCGCTTCTCGCTGCCGATGCTGCCCGACGCCAGCGCCGCCGCGGCCCCGTGGCTCGTGGGCCTCGGCGTCGTCGGCATCCTGTATGGTGCGCTCGTGGCCCTCGTGCAGACCGATCTCAAGCGACTCGTCGCCTATTCGTCGGTGAGCCACATGGGCTACATCGTGATGGGGCTCTTCGCCTTGGAGCCGCTCGCGATGGAGGGGGCCAACCTCCAACTCATCAACCACGGCCTGTCGTCGGCCGGGCTCTTCGCGCTGGTGGGCATGATCTACGAGCGGTTCCACACGCGGAGCATCGCCAATCTGGGCGGCATCGCCGCCAAAGCGCCCTGGCTCACGGTGCTCTTCATGCTTTTCACCTTCTCGAGTATCGGCCTCCCCGGCCTCAACGGCTTCGTGGGCGAATTCATGATCCTCGCTGGCTCATTCCAGCGGGCCTGGCAGGGCGTGTCGGCATCGCTCACAAAGCCCTACCTGATCATGGCCCTCTCGGCCGTGGTCGGCGTGGTGCTGGGGGCTTGGTACATGCTGTGGGCGGTGGAGCGTGTGTTCTTCGGCGGGTCACGCGAGCCGCCGCGCGGGCACGGCCACGGCGACCACCATGGCCACCATGGCCACCATGACGACCATGGCCATGGCGATGCCCACGACCACGGCGACCACTGCGACCTCCGCTGGCACGAACTGGCGGCCCTCGTGCCGCTGGCCGTGTTCGTAATCTGGATCGGCGTGGCACCGCAGGCCTTTCTCCGCCCCGCGGCTCCGACGATCGCCGAAAACACGCGGGCCGCCCGCCAGGCCTTCACCCTCCGCATGGAATCTCTTCCCGCCCCCAGTCCATCGCAACCGCAGGTCGTCGTCGCCGACGAGCCACACTCGCTTTACCCATGACCACATCCTTCGACACCTTCAAACTCCTCGCTCCGGAACTGGCCCTCGTGGCCGCGGCGCTCGTGGCCCTGGTGGGCGCGGCATTCGCCGGCCTGCGGAGCGGCTGGCTTGTGGCTCTCGTCGGCATCGGCATCGCGATGGCCCTCGCCGGCGGCCAGCCCGCCGCCGATGCCACGCTCACCTCGGGGCCGGTCACGCTCGACGGCTTCTCGGCCTACGTCCGTTGGATGGTGCTCGTCGCCGGGGCGATCCTCTGCCTGGTGCAGGGGGGCGATCTGTTCCGCACGGCGGTCACCCGCGGCAGTGGCCTGCACCGTGGCGGCACGTGTGAGGAGGCCGGCACGTTTCTCCTGCTCCTGGCCGGCCTGTCGCTGGTGGGCGTGGCGAACGACCTCGTGCTGCTCTTCGTGGGGCTCGAACTCGTCTCGATCCCCACCTACATCCTCCTGGCCCTGAAGCGGGTCGATGCTCCCGGCCAGGAAGCGAGCCTCAAGTATTTCTTTCTCTCGCTCGTGGCCTCGGCGCTGTTTCTCTACGCGGCCGTGTGCCTCTACGGCATCGGCGGCTCGACCAGCCTGGCGGCGATCGGCAACGCCCTCCGCTCTGCCGACGCCCGCACGATCGCCATGACGACGGTGCTCCTGCCGGTGGCGCTGGGCATGGCGATGGCCGGGGCCGCGTTTCGGCTGGCGGCCGTGCCCATGCACTTCTACGCCCCCGACGTCTACGAAGGCACGAGCCCGGGCAATGCCGCCCTCCTCTCCACGCTGCCGAAAGTGGCCGGCATCGTCGTGCTGGCGCGGCTCCTCGGGCTGGCGATCCAGCCACTGGGAGCCCCCGCTGGAATCGGCGCCGCCGCGCAGACATCGCTTTCATTTCTCTGGCATCTGGCCGTGGTCCTCGCCGCACTCACGATGACTGTGGGCAACGTGATGGCCCTCGTGCAAAACAACCTCCGTCGGCTGCTGGCCTGCTCGTCGATCGCACATGCCGGCTACCTGCTCGTGGGCATCGCGGCGGCCGCCGCCAGCGCGGAGACCCGCGGGGCAAGACCATTCGACGGTGCAGCGGCGGCCGACACGCTGTGGACGATCGGCCTCGGTGGCATGTCGGCCACGCTCCTCTACCTGCCGACCTACCTCGTCGCCACCGCGGGACTGTTCGCGGCGATCGCCTATCTCGGACACCGCTGGCCCGAATGGACCAGCGGCAGCGGCCCGCGGCCGCCACGCGAGGAGATCTCGAGTGTCGACGACCTCGACGGCCTGTCGGGCACCAATCCCGTGGCCGCGTTTTCGATCGCCGTGTTCCTCCTGTCGCTGGCCGGCATTCCGCCGCTGCCGGGCTTCTGGGGCAAGCTGTCGCTGGCCACCGCGGCCCTGGAGGTCGATTGGACGAGCCCCGTCACCTTTGGCAGCCGGCGGGCGTGGTTCGTGGCCCTGGCCGTGATCCTCGTGCTCAACGCGGCGATCGCCGCCGCCTACTACCTGCGAATCATCGCGGCCATGTATTTCAAGTCAACGCGCAAGGGCGTGCAGGCCGATGGCGGCCTGGCCGCGGGCATCGGCATGCTGGCCTGCCTCGCGCTCGTTTTCATGATTACGCTGCAGCCACGCGGGCTCTTCACCTCGGCCTCGCGGGCCGGGGCGACGGCCGCCAACGTGCTCACTGCCGCTGCGGCCGACCCCATGCCGCCCGTCGCCCACACCGCCACCGACTGACACCATGACCGTTCCCGACCAGCAGGCCATCCGCGCCCTCCTCGCCGACGTGGCCGACCCCGAAACGGGCCGTCCGCTTCCCGACATGGAGCAGGTGAAGGACGTCTCCGCATCGGCGGAGGCGATCGCCGTGACGGTGGCCCTGACGACGCACTCGGCGATCCTCTGGGGCCAGACCCGCGGCCGCATCGAGGAACTGCTGCGGGCCCGTTTTCCTCAGGTGCCGCAGGTAGCCGTGACGATCGTGCCGCACGACCGGCCGCCGACGAAGCTCGGCCAGCTTGGCGTGGAGGCGAAGAGCGTGATCGCCGTGGGGTCGGGCAAAGGGGGCGTGGGGAAGAGCACGATCGCCGCCTCGATCGCCATCGGCCTGTCCCGGACGGGCAGCCGCGTGGGGCTCCTCGACGCCGACGTCTACGGACCCAGCGTGCCCCATCTGCTTGGCCTTTCCGGCCGGCCGTCGATCGACCAGGGAAAGATCGTGCCGATGCGGCACGCGTCCGGCGGCGCAGCGACGGCGCCGATGGCCGTGATGTCGATGGGGTTCATGGTGCCACCCGGCGAGGCGGTGGTGTGGCGGGGCCCGATGCTGCATGGGGCGATCACGCAGATGCTCCGCGACACGCTCTGGGGCCCGCTCGACTATCTCATCATCGACATGCCGCCGGGCACGGGCGACATCGCGCTCACGCTCTCGCAGGCCCTGCCGTTGACGGGCGCGGTCGTGGTCTGCACGCCGCAGGACGTGGCCCTGCTCGATGCCACCAAGGCGATCGCGATGTTTCGCAAGGTGAACATCCCGATCCTCGGCATGGTGGAAAACATGAGCTTCTTCGTCTGCCCCGACACGAACAAG
>JBIIIP010000170.1:0-2543 GCA_044234625.1 Pirellulales bacterium
GGGGCCAAACGGACGGCGAAGGATTTGGAGATCCCGTTCCTCGGCGAGGTGCCGATCCAGATTCCGATCCGCGAGCATGGCGACGCGGGCCGGACGGCGGCCAACTTCGAGGACCCGGCCGCCCGTCCCTACCTGCAGTCCATCTGCGAGCGGCTCGTGGGCAATCTTGCCGCCGCCCACGCCTCCCGGCCACCGATGCCATCCCTGCCGGTGCTGTGACCAACAGTGCGTTGTTGCAGGAAGTGGCGACAGACCTCCGGTCTGTCGGATTTCTGGCCACAGACCGGAGGTCTATACCACGTTTCCGGGACGTCCGAGCGAGTGCGTTGTTGCCACGAAAGGGTGAGGCACGGGGCCTTTGCTCAAAACATCCACAACCGCAGGTCGTCGGGGCTGCGGTAGGAAGGCTGCGGCGTGTATCGCATCGCGTGGAAGAGCGACCGCACCTCGGCAGCACGGGATCCGATCCGAGCCCACTCGCCGAGCGAAGCCCGCGGCCTGCCAGCGGCCGCCGGCAGGCCCCATGCGTCGCCGGCCCGCTGCCAAAGGTCGTCGAGCCGCGACCGACGGACGTGGATCGCATCGAGGCCATACCAGTCGGCCGGCTGATCGAGAAGCGTCGCCCGAAACTCTGCGGCCAGTTCCACCACCGCGTCATCCATCCGTGTTGCGGCGTTCTTCAGCTCGGGGAGCGAGAGCGTGCATCCGGGCACGTAGCAGGTTCGCAGGGCCCGATACCGCACCGGCCC
Source organism: Pirellulales bacterium (assembly GCA_044234625.1). Taxonomy (GTDB): domain Bacteria; phylum Planctomycetota; class Planctomycetia; order Pirellulales; family UBA1268; genus CACORA01. Next base: position 750 of record JBIIIP010000170.1, read on the forward strand.
CACGCGGTCGATGCTGGCCAGCGGTAGTCGCGTGATGGCGATACGCAGGCCCCGTTCGGTGAGCCGCACGAGGCTCTCCCGCACCCATGACGCCAGTTGATCAACCGAAAAACCATAGAGCAGGTCGTTGCCGATATCGGTCACGAGCGCGGAACCGGGCCGCTCCAGGCCCACTCGCTCGCGGTCGAGCGCCCGCCAGAGGCCGCTCCACAGGATCGAGGGCAGGCAGCGCATGAACACGCGGCTGTTGGCCCCATACGAACGCCCGTGCCCGGCGGCGACGAACAGGTCGAGAGGGCCCGCCTGGCGGCCGCGGGCCGCGGCAACCAGCCGCGCGAGGCCCCGGGAGACGTTGCTCGCGCCGAGCACGACGAATGCCGGCGGCATGGAGGGCGGCCCGCTCACCGCCAGCGGCCGCCGTCGGAGACGCTCTGAAAGCACGACACGGCCAGCATCGCGAACATGATGCCGACGTAGGGCTCGCCGCGGGTGTAGGCCCACCAGGCAACGAGCCCTCCGACCCCCACGCCGACCACGTTGGCGATCCGCACGGCATCATCCACGCCGACGACGAGCAGCCCATCGCGGACCATCTGGCCACCGTCGAGCGGCGGCACCGGCATCAGATTGAAGATCGGCCAGAAGATGTTGATCTGCAGCAGAAACCAGACCAGCGCGAAGACGAACCGTGATTCGATCAGCCGTCCCTCGGCGAACCCCAGCCGGTCGCCGATTTCCGGCAGCGGGAAGGGAATGGCGTAGCCGGCGGCACGCAGCCCGATCACCAGAAGCAGGGCGAGCGCGAGCTGCGCGACAGGCCCCGCTGCGGAGACGAGAAAGCCGGCCCCCGGCGACCTCCTGCCGCGACGCCCCCAGAGCAGCGGCACCGTCAGGCCGCCGAAGTGGAAGAGCACGACCTGCGTGGCTTGGCCGAAAAATCGGTAGGCCAGCGCATGCCCCATCTCGTGGAGGAGAATCGACACGAAACTGGCCCCGATCCACATCACGAGATAACGGAGCAGCTCGCGCTGGTCGCCGGCGGAAAGAAGGCGGCAGATGTTCCAGCCGAAGAGCGCCGACGCCAGCCAGAACCACAGCGACACCCGCACGGGAATGCCGGCGAGCGAGAAACGCAGGTCCGCGGGCGTCGGCTGGGGTTCGGCGAGCAGCATGCCGGCATTATGCCGCATGCGCGGCGCGGACGGGGCTTTCTCCGGCCGTGGGCTGCCGGCCGGCGGCGATCGCCAACACGGCCGCGGCCGCCCGCTCCGCCGAACCGCCGCGGGCCACCTCATCCGCGATCGTATCGAGCCGGGCGACGACACGCGCATGCGCTTCCGGCTCCTGGAGCCATTGGATCACATGCCCGGCCGCCGCGGCGGCCGGGTCCTGCACGGCCAGGTATTCGGGAAACACCATCTCCGGATCGGCCGGCTCCACGGCACGCGGTGGGAGGAGCACCGGCCGCGTCGGCCCGACGGGCTCGCGGCAGGCGAGGAGGTTGACGAGCGTGATGAAACGGGCGTGGCGAAACCAGCTCTGGACGACGTACGCCGGCCCACTGATCCGATAGACGATCACGGTCGGCACCCGGGCGGCGAGCAATTCCAGCGACACCGATCCGCTAACGGCGATCGCGGCCCGGGCCGCGTTGATGAGGCTCCGCGTGCGGCCGACCGTGATCTGCACATCGAGCCCGCCCATGTCGCCGAGGAGCTTCGCAACCGTCTCCCGGATTCGCGCCGCATGCCGCTCGTGCAAGGCGCCGATCGCGAACCGCGCCGCCGGCACGCG
>JBIIIP010000127.1:0-6880 GCA_044234625.1 Pirellulales bacterium
GGTCCGAGTGAGCGGAAGCCAGGATGGCTGAAGCGAACGTCCGGCGACGGGGTACGGGGAGCCCGAAGCCGGGTTGAGCGAGCGAATGGCCGATGATAGAGACTCCGGATCGGCGTCCACCGCCCGCTTTCGCTACATTCCTGGGTTTCCGAGAACGTTCATGCACGAACTGCCCAAGCACTACGACCACACCGCCGCGCAGCAGCGCTGCCGCCTTCTCTGGGATGCAGGCCGCTACTGGCATGCCGGGCCGGAGCCCGGCCGCGAGGTCTTCTCGATCGTCATTCCCCCGCCGAACGTCACCGGCGCCCTGCATCTGGGCCATGCCCTCAACAACACGTTGCAGGACATCCTCGTCCGCACCCGGCGGATGCAGGGATTTCTCACGCTGTGGATGCCCGGCACCGACCACGCCGGGATCGCCACCCAGGCCGTCGTCGAGCGGCGTCTCCTGGAGGAGGAGAAGGTGTCGCGGCACGACCTCGGCCGCGAGAAACTCGTGGCGCGGATCTGGGCCTGGAAGGAGCAGTACGAAAAGCGGATTCTCGGTCAACTGCGTGATCTCGGCGCCAGCTGCGACTGGGACCGCACGCGGTTCACGCTCGACGAGCAGTGCGCCCGGGCGGTGCGCGAGGCCTTCTTCCGGCTCTTCCAGAAAGGCCTCGTCCGCCGCGGCAAGCGGCTCGTCAACTGGGACACGTTCCTGCAGACGGCCGTGAGCGACGACGAGGTGTTTCACGAGCAGGTGAAGGGGCATTTCTGGCACATCCGCTATGACGTCGTCGGCCCGCAGGCCGGTGAGCCGACGAGCGTGACGGTGGCCACGACCCGGCCGGAGACGCTGCTGGGCGACACGGCCGTGGCGGTGCATCCGGCGCCCGCCCTCGCGCTCGACGAGGCCGAGCGGGCCCTCCGCGAGAAGCGGGCCGCCGCGGCCGCCAAGGAACAGCCCGACATCGACAAGGCGATTGAGGATCTTCTTGCCCGCCGCCGCGAGTTGTTGTCCCTGCTCGAGACGCTCGCCGCCATGGCCCATGCCGGCCGCCGCGTGCGGCTGCCGTTGCTCGGGCGGGAGATCCCGCTCGTGGCCGACGAATGGGCCAAGCCCGAGATGGGCTCCGGCTGCGTGAAGATCACGCCGGCCCACGATCCCAACGATTACGACGTGGGCCGGCGGCGGCAGCTGCCGATGATCAACATCCTCGAGCCCGACGGCAGGCTCAACGCCCAAGCGGGGCCGTATGCGGGCCTCACGATCCACAAAGCCCGCACGAAGGTGGTGGCCGACCTCGAGGCCGCCGGGCAGCTCGTGCAGGTGGAGGACCGGATCATCGACCTGGCCCATTCTGACCGCTCCAAGACGCCGATCGAGCCCTACCTCGCCGACCAATGGTTCATCCGCATGGACGAGCTCGCCCAGCCGGCGCTCGACGCCGTGACGCAGGGGGCGGTGCGGATTTTTCCCGAGCGGTATGCGAAGAGCTATCTCGACTGGCTCGGCGAGAAGCGCGACTGGCCCGTGAGCCGCCAGTTGTGGTGGGGCCACCGGATCCCGATATGGCATGTCGAGGGCGTGGCCGAGGCTGACCTCGAGAAGGCCTTCGCGGGCCGCGGCACCGTGGCCTGGAAGAGCGACGGCGGCACGGGCTGGCACGTCTGCTCCGCCGACGAGGAACTCGGCGTGGAGTCGGTCGGCGGCAAGCCGCTCGTCCGCGACCCCGACGTGCTCGACACCTGGTTCTCGTCGGCGCTCTGGCCGCATTCCACGCTGGGCTGGCCAGCGGCCACCCCGGAACTCGCCTGCTTCTACCCCACCACCGCGCTCGTCACCAGCCGCGACATCATCACGCTGTGGGTGGCGCGGATGGTGATCATGGGCCTCTTCGACACCGGCCGCGTGCCCTTCCGCGACGTGGCGATCCACCCGAAGATCCTCGACCGCTACGGCGAGACGATGAGCAAGAGCAAGGGCAACGGCGTCGACCCGGTCGACGTCATCGAGGCCCTCGGAGCCGATGCCCTGCGGTTCGGCATGGCGAGCATGGCCACCGAAACCCAGGACGTGCGGATGCCCGTCGAGTTTCAGTGCCCGCACTGCGAGGCGCGGATCGAGCAGACGGTGCAGAACAGGGTGCTGCCGCGGATCGAGTGCCCGAAGTGCGGGAAGCCGTTTCGCACGCAGTGGGCCCAGAAGCCGGAGGATGTCGCGCTGCCCCGGGGTCCAGCCCTCTCGGAGCGGTTCGAGTCGGGCCGCAACTTCTCCAACAAGCTGTGGAATGCCACGCGGTTCGTGCTCATGAACCTGGAGGGCTTTTCCCCGGAGGCGATCTCCGCTCAGGCCGACGCCGCTCTCGAAGATCGCTGGCTGGTGAGCCGGCTGGCGACCGTGACCCGCGACGTCGGCGAGGCGATCGACGCATACAGATTCGCCGACGCGGCCCGCATCCTCTACGCGTTCGCCTGGGATGAATATTGCTCGGCCTATCTGGAGCTCTGCAAGCCGCGGCTCGCCGATACCGCAACCCGGGCCCAGGCGCAGGCGATGCTGCTTCTCGGCCTCGACACGATCCTACGGTTGCTGCACCCCATCATGCCGTTCGTCACCGAGGAGATCTGGCAGCACCTGCGGCAGGTGGCCGCCGCTCGGCGGATGCCGTGGGACGCGAAGAACCTCACGGAATCGATCATGGTGGCGGCTTGGCCGACGCCGCCCGCCGCCTGGATCGATGCCCGCACGGAGCGGCAGTTCGGCACGTTTCTCGCCATCGTCGGCGCGATCCGCGAGATCCGGTCGCGGCAGAACGTGCCGCCGAAGACGCGGGTCAATGCGGCCATTCGCGCGGCTGCGGACGTGGCCGAGCTGCTCGCCCCGATGCAGGGGTCGATCGAGTCGATGGCCGGGGCCGACATCGTGGCGCTGGGTGCGGACGCGGCCGCATCCGCCGGGGCGGCCACGGCCAGTGCGGCGGGCTGCGATGTGTTCGTCGACCTGGCCGATCTCATCGACGTGGCAGCGGAGATCGCGCGACTCGAGAAGGAGAACGAGAAGACGGTGGGATTCATCGAGGCCAAGAAGAGGAAACTGTCCGACGAGAAATTCTCCGCGAAGGCTCCGCCGGCGGTGGTGCAGAAGGAGCGCGACGCCCTTGCCGAGCTGGAGGCGAAGCTGGCGAAGGGCAAGGCCTCACTGCAGGAGCTGCGGAGCCGCCGGTGATCGACGCGCCGCTGCGCAGGTTGCGTGTGGCTTCACGGAAAGCATCGGCATCCCATACGGCTTCCAATTGAACCTCGTAGGTTTCGCTGATCGGGAACGCCCAGCCCCGTCGCCCGACGTTTGCGGATGCCTTCGTGGCATCCGCTCACTGCGTGTCCGCGGCGCTTCGGCCGATCAATCCGCCTACGGCGGATCGGTGCCCGGCCTGCGCTTGCTCCCACAGCCCGGCTCTCAGGGCATGGGCATCCCCTCCCCTGGTCTGGTTCACGGGAAAGCGTTTCGCGCGAGGCTCAAGTGTGACCCGTATCAGATCCTGCCGTGACGAGGATCCGTCCCTCGCTGTGAACGCGGCCCTCCGGTCGGGGGCGGGTATGCGCAACGTGGTGACAGTCCTGCGGCCTGTCGATCCCGCATCGCCCCGCGGGCGTGAATCTCGTCGCCCTTTCGGATAAACTCCCGTGGAAGGTGGAGTATCCGAGCTGGAGCCAGTCATGAGCGTGCAAATGGAACTCTCGCGGATCATCATCAGCGAGGTCAATGACCAGCAGGTTGTCTACCTCAAGGAAGTCGAAGGCGACCGCACGTTTCCGATCCTCATCGGCCTCTTCGAGGCGACGAGCATCGACCGGCGGGTGAAGCACCGCCAGTCGCCGCGGCCGCTGACGCACGACCTGCTGGTGGCCGCGGTCGAGCAACTGGGGGCCGAGTTCCAGGATGTCGTCATCAGCGAGCTCAAGGAGCACACCTACTTCGCGACGATCCGTGTTCTCAAGGACGGCGAGGTGATCGAGATCGACGCCCGCCCCAGCGACGCGATCGCGGTGGCGGTGACATGCGACCCCCATCTGCCGATCTACGTGGCGGAGGAAGTGCTCGAAAACGTCACCGGCTGACCCGCGGTGGCGAACGCCCACTGCCCAGGGAGCGAACGGACTCTGGGACCCTGTCGCGGCGGTGCGGGAATCGCCCCTGAGGAGCGCAGGATGAGCCACGTGCCGACGCCGCTGGTGATCCTCATGCTCCTGGCCGCCGGAGCGGGGCCGGCCCGGGCCGACCTCATCGCTGACCAGCCGGTTGCGGTTCCCGCGGCGGGACACCCGCTCGGCAACGGCCGGATGGGAACCATGGTCTGGACGACGCCCGAGGCGATTCATTTCCAGATCAACCGCGTCGACGTGTTCGCCGTCGACCGTGACCACCGGGGACTCCCCGAGTACCGCGGCGGCCAGACCGACTTCTGCGGCGGGATCGCCAGCGTGGTCGTCGCCGTGGGCGGCCGGCCGTTCGTGCCGGGTGAATCGTCATTTCAGCAACGTCTCGCGCTGGCGGAAGCGGAGTGCACGGTTGCGGTGGCGGACCTGCGGGCCCGCTGCTTCGTCGCGGCCGACGCAGATGTGCTGGTCGTGGAGATCGACGACCAGCGGCCGGCCACCGGGCCGGTGGAGGTGATGGTCTCGATGCTGCGGCCGCCGGAAGTCCACCTGGGTGGGCACGTCGCGGAGTGTGCCTTTGGCCAGGACAATGATCGGATCGTCCTGACGCAGCGATTTCAGGAGCGGGATCATTTTAATGCGTCCGCGGTCGCGGTGGCCGCCGCCAGCGGCGCGGCGGCGACGGTGAAAGCGGTGTCGGCGACGAGCCGGACGCTTGCCCTCCCCGCCACGAAGGGAAAACGGACGCTCCTCATCGGGAGCGCCGCGGCCTGGCGAGATGACGCCGACGTCGCGGCGGCTGCGACTGGGTTCGTGGACGACGCCCGATTACGGCCGATCGATGAGCTCGAGGTGCGGCACCGGGCCTGGTGGCGGGAGTTCTGGTCGCGGTCGTTCGTCAGGCTGCGAAGCGCGGATGGCCGGGCTGAGCGGGCCGAGCGGTGCCGCGATCTGCTCCTCTACCACATGGCGAGTTCCTCCCGCGGCGGGCTGCCCCCGAAATGGAACGGCTCGCTCTTCGTCACGACGGGAGACCGTCGCGGCTGGGGCTCGCAGTACTGGGTCTGGACCACAGAGATGCTCTTCATCCCGCTGCTCGCCGCCGACGCAGTCGATCTGACCGATCCATACTTTGAGATGGTGCGGCGGCAGCTGCCCGCCTGCGGGCGGGCGGCCCGGCAGCGTTGGGGGGCCGGCGGGGCCTTCTTCCCGGAGACGGCCGCCTTCAATGGTCCGGTGGATCTGCCGGACGACATCGCCCGCGAGGTGCAAGACGTGATGCTGGGGCGGAAGCCCCACACGGAACTTTCGGCCCGCGCCCGCGAGCGGTGCCAGTTCGAGGGCCAGCTCAACGCCGTCGCCGGGCCGCACACGGGGCGTTTCAGCTGGATCAGTCATACGGTGTCGTCGGGGAGTGAGATCGCCGTCCAGGCGTGGTGGCGGTATCGGTACACGGGTGACCGGGAATGGCTGCGGACGCACGCCTATCCGCTGCTTCGCGGCACGGTCGAGTTCTACCGGCACCTCGTACGGCCGGGCGCAGATGGCCGCCTCCATCTGGCAGGCACGAACGTGCACGAGGACTTCTGGGGAGTCGAGGACGGCATCATGGATCTGGCGGCCATCCGGGGCACGGTGCCGTTGGCGATCCGGGCTGCGGAGATTCTCGGCATCGACGCCGAACTGCGCGGGCAGTGGCGGGAACTGCTCGCGGATCTCGCCTCGTATCCGTCGGGCAGCGATCCCCGGGCCCGGGCGCTCGACGGCGGTGTGTTGGCGGACGACCTGTGGGCAGCCGGCCTGCGCGGCGCGGTCGACGGCCAGCACAACCCCGAGGATGTCTGGCTCGCACCCGTTTTCCCGTTCGAGGACTGGACGCTGGAAACCCGCGACCCGGCCGTCGATGCGATCGTGCAGGGGCTCGTCGATCGGGCGCCGCGGCACGCGACCGTTCTCGCGGGAGCAAGCCTGAACACCGCGATTCGCACGCCGATCGCCGTCGTCCGCGCCGGCAGGGGCCGCGATCTGCCCGTCGTTCTCGACCGCTACGAGGCCGCCTTCGCGGTCTTGCCCAACGGCATGAGCCTTTTCGAGGGGTCGACCGCCGCCTCCGTCGAGCATCTTGGGCTGCTTGCCACGACCCTCCAGGAAGCATTGGTGCAGAGCGTCGCGATGCGGCCGGGCGCGCCGGAGGTGATCCTCGTCTTTCCCGCTTGGCCGGCGGAATGGGAGGCGTCGTTTCGCCTGCTCGTGCGCGGCGGCTTTCTCGTCTCCGGCGCGATCCGGGAAGGACGGGTCGAGCGGGTCGAGATCGAGTCGCGTTGCGGAGAGGAGTGTCGGATTCGCAAGCCGTGGGGCGGCCCCTGCCTCATGCAGGACGCGTCGGGGGCGGTCGAATGCTTCACGGCAGACGTCGTCAGGTTCCCGACGGAGATCGGCGGCCGGTACGTCCTGACCCCGCCGTGACGGCCCTCGCGGAGCGGCCTGTCCCGCGCCGCTACACGCCGAACGCCTTGCGGAGTACGGCCAGCGACTTTTCCCCCTGCTCGGCCGCGACGACCACGTTGAGCCGGACTTCGCTCGTGCTCACCAGGTCGATGTTGATCCCCGCCTCGGCGAGCGGCTTGAAGAGCCGATCGGCCACGCCGGCATGGCTGCGGATGCCCACGCCCGTGATCGACAGCTTGGCCACGTGCGGCACGTCGGCGACCCTCGCCCCGCGGGCGGCCGCGAT
>JBIIIP010000128.1:0-6869 GCA_044234625.1 Pirellulales bacterium
CGCTCACTGGGAAATGCATCGGATCGGAAACGCATAGAGGTCAGCGACTTCGGCGGCCGTCTTGTCCGCGAGGCTCATCCGCCGCCGCAGCGCGGCCGGATCGTCGACGGCCCCGGCCACCAGCCGTGCGAATTTCAGGTCCACGACCGCCGCCGTCCGCGCCGCATCGGAGCGGGCATGCCCGAGCGGAAACCGCACGATCCCGCCTCCAAGCGGGCCCAGCGTCGCATGCTCCACGGCCACGCTGGTGGGAATGCCCTCCGGATACAGTTCGTCATACTCCCGGCCCCCGTGGGCGATGTCGATCCGGTCGATGAGCCGCTTCACGGCCAGGTCGCGGATCGCGTCGTCGGAGTAGTCGGCCGGCAGGAGCATCAACGACTCCCAGCCGAGCGGCTCCCCCCGGGCGTGCGCCTGCCGCGCCTTGAGCAGCGTCTTGGCGACGATATAGGGGAGCGAATGGTCGGCCGACTGGCGGGTGGTGGGCGACCGCTTGGCCGGGTCGGCGATGATCGAATAGGCGGGCTCATAGATCGTCACGCGCACTCGCTGCAGGGCATCGAGATCGCCGGCCAGTGCGGGGTGGGCGGAAAAGAGATCGACAAGCGACTGCAGGGCCCCCGCCGACTGGTGCTCATAGAGGCCGAGCTTGAAGTGCATGGCGTTGATGGCGAAGGCGTCGTCCGCCACGCCAAACTCGAGATCGAAGGGGCTCTCGCCATCGGGGCAGGGCTCGTTGAGCCGGTAGATCGCCAGCGGATTGCGGAACACGTCCCGCGGGCCGACGAATCCGGCGAGCGCCCGCCGCGCGCACATCACGGCCGCCTCGGCGGCGAGCGCCGCCGAGGCTCCCTTGGAATCGGAGAGCTGGTGGCCGGCACGGATCGCCCGGAAGGGAACGTAGTGGGCCACGGCCATGCCGATCGCCGACTCGATCTCGTCTTCATTGCCCCCGAGGGCGGCCGTGTAGGCCGCCGCGCAGGCGACGGTGCCGTGATGCACATGGTCGATGGCATACTTCCGCAGCGCGAACACCTCGGCCAGCCGTCCGCGGATCTCGTCGATGAGCAGCATGAGCCGCAGCGTGGCAGTGCCGTCGAGCCCCGCCTCACGCGCGGCCGCCAGGGCCACCGGATAGAAGTCGTTGTGGCCGAACTCCCCCGCCACGCGGCCCCGCGGCTTGTCGTAGCCAAAATTGGTGCCGTTGGAATCCCATTCGCGCACCGCCGACGCGTTGGCCGCCACCACCTTCTCGACGGCGCCAGCCCGGGCCGAGCCGAAGCAGATGCCGCCGCGCGAGCCCGACGCGGGCGGGGCTGACAGCGCCTCGTTTCGAAGAACCGTCGGCGCGTTGGCGCCGAGCGCCAGGGCCGACACGCCGCAGCCCACGCTGTCGAGGTGAAACTGCTCGAGACGGGCGAGCGTCTCCCGCCCGATCGGTCGCCGGGCGGAGAGAAAATCAAGGCAGTGCCGCGCCAGGCCGTGAGCCTGGTTGGTGGTTCGAGGCAGGACGACGGTCGGGGCGGTGTCGGGCATGGCGGCAGGATACACTCCGGGCATGCAAGCGATGCAGTTGGGTCCCTATTCGATCGGCCAGCGGCTCGGCCGCGGCGGCATGGGGGCGGTCTACGAAGCCGTCGATTCACTGGGCGGCGAAACCGTGGCGGTCAAGGTGCTGGCCACGCATCTGGCCGACGACGCCGGCCTGCGCCGCCGCTTCGAGTCCGAGATCGAGACGCTGAAGAAACTGCGTCACCCGGGCATCGTGGGCCTGCTCGCCTTCGGCGAACAGGATGGCCAGCCCTATTTCGCCATGGAAATCGTCCGCGGCCAGAGCATCGACAAGCTCCTCCGCGACGGCCGGCGTTTCACCTGGCAGGAGACAATCGCGGCGGCCCTGGCGGTCACGCGGGCCCTCAAGGTCGCCCACGATCATGGCGTGATCCACCGCGATCTGAAGCCGGCGAATCTGCTTCTCCCGGAGGGCGCGCCGACGAGTGACGTGAAACTCGCCGACTTCGGCATCGCGAAACTGTTCGGCGGCGTCGCGCACACGGCGTTGGGCAACATCGTGGGCACGGCCGAATACATGGCCCCGGAGCAGTCGGCCGGCAAGGCGATCGACGCCCGTGCCGACCTCTACGCGCTGGGGCTCGTGATGCATGCGATGCTGACGGGCAAGCCGCCGTTTCGCGCCTCGAACGTGGCCGAGGTGATGCGGATGCAGCAGGTGATGCCTCCGCCGCGGCTGGCTCCGGTGGTGGCCGACCTGCCGCCCGCCATGGATGACCTGATCCAGCGGCTGCTCGCGAAGAACCCGGCCGACAGGCCCGCAAGCGCGCTTGCCGTCGGCCGGCTGCTGGCGGGGATCAGCGTCGCGGCGACCGCGCCAGCGCCGGTGGCATCCGCGGCCACGCAGGTGGATGGCCCGGTGGACGAGCCTCCCACGCACGCGGCCCGCGCACAGGCCGCGACGGCGGCCATGCCGAACGCAGCCGCGCGGCAGCCAGAAGGCGTCGACCTCTTCGCCCCCACGCGGGAACTCACGCCGCAGGGAGGATGGGGGAACGCCACGGCCCGGGTCGCCACCGACATCGCCTCGGCGGCCACGCAGGCCGACGGGGAATCGCGCACGCGGCACACCACGCTCGCCGAGGTGGAGCGAGCGGCGGCCGCGGCAGCCGCCCGCGAGGCCCGCCACCAGCGACGGATGACGCTGCTCTGGGCGGCGGCGATCCTCTTCCTCCTCAGCGCAGGAACCTACGTTCTTCTGCGGCCGTTGACCCGGGACGAGCTTCTCTCCCGGATCCAGGCGCGGCTCGATGCGGCCGCCGACCGCCAAGACGCGCTCCGCGAGATCGAGCCGCTCATCGGCCAGTTTCTCGCGCGGCATGCGGATTCCCCCAAGGCGCAGGAGATGCGCGGCCTCAAGCGGGAGATCGACATCGACAGGCTCCGCATCCGGGCGGACCGCCGCGAGACGAAGGGGGTGGCTCCCGGCCTGCGGATCGAGCGCGATTACCGACGCGCGATGGAGCAGCGGACGGCCGATCCGGCTGGCTGCCTCGCGGCCCTCCGCGAGATCCTCGCCTTGCCCGACCCACTCGCCGCCACGCCCGTGACCGAAGCCGCCGACACGGATGAACTGGTCCGTGATGTCGCCTTGTGGCGCGAACTCGTCGCGCGGCAGATCAAGTCCCTCACGCCGCTGCACGACGCCGATCTACGGCTCGACCGCGACGACACCTCCCGGAACAGCCCATGACAAACGCCGCCAAACAGTCGCCGAGCAGCATTCCCCGACCCCGCAGCCAGGCCGCGTTCGCGCGGGCCAAGACGCTGATTCCGGGAGGCGTGAACTCGCCGGCCCGGGCCTTCGGCGGAGTGGGAGGCGAGCCGCTGTTCTTCGCCCGGGCCCAGGCGCAGCATCTCACAGATATCGACGGCCATACCTACCTCGACTACATCGGTTCGTGGGGGCCGATGATCCTCGGCCATCGTCACCCGCGGGTGATCGCCGCCATCGAGCGGGCCCTCGCCACGGGCACGAGCTACGGGGCGCCCACCGAGGCGGAGAACGGCCTCGCGGAACTGATCATCGCGGCGGTACCGAGCATCGAGAAGGTGCGGATGGTAAGCAGCGGCACGGAGGCGGCGATGAGCGCCGTGCGGCTCGCCCGCGGCTTCACGGGCCGCGACGTGATCGTGAAGTTCGCGGGCAACTACCACGGGCATGTCGACAGCCTGCTGGTCGCGGCGGGATCGTCGGCGGCGACGCTCGGTGTGCCCGACTCGCCGGGGATCACCCGGGGCACGGCACGGGACACGGTGGTCCTCGACTACAACGAGCCGCAACAGCTCGACGATCTCTTCGCGACTCGCGGCAGCGAGATCGCGGCGGTGCTCATGGAGCCGGTTGTGGGCAACATGGGTCTCGTGGTGCCCACTCGCGAATTTCTTCAGGCCTCGCGCCGCGTGACGGAGAAGCACGGCGCCTTGCTCGTGTTCGACGAGGTGATGACCGGCTTTCGCCTGGCCTACGGCGGGGCGCAGGAACTTCTCGACGTCATGCCCGACCTCACGACACTCGGCAAGATCGTCGGCGGCGGCCTGCCGCTGGGGGCCTATGGAGGACGGGCCGATGTCATGAACCACGTGCTGCCTGCGGGGAAGGTGTTTCAGGCCGGCACGCTCTCGGGCAACCCGCTGGCCGTCGCCGCCGGCACGGCCACGCTCGAGGAACTCCGCGACCATCCTCCCTATGCCCTTCTGGAGCGGCATGGCGCCATGCTCGAGCAGGGTTTCCGCGATGCGGCCGCCGCCGCCGGGGAAACCGTGTGGATCGCCCGCGTCGGCAGCATGATGACGATGTTCTTCCAGCGCGGGCCGACCGCCGTGCCCGTGACCGGATGGAAGACGGCATCCCTTTCCGACACGGCCCGGTATGCCCGGTTCTTCTGGGCGATGCTCGACCGCGGCGTCTATCTGCCGTGCAGCCAATACGAGGCGCTGTTTTTCTCGGCCGCCCACACCGAGGACGACATCCGTCGCACGGTCGCGGCCGCGCGGGAATCTTTCAGGTGATGTGAAAGTCGACCAACAGCGGCAGATGGTCGCTCGCCTCGCGGGTGAGGCTCGTCTTGACCACCCGTGCGTGCCGCACCTCGATCGGCCCGCGGGCGAATGCCTTGTCGATGGCGCCCAGGGCCATCCACGCCGGAAAGCTGCGAAACCGGCTGGCGGGATGCGTGATCTGCCGAAAGCCGTTCGCCGTCAGCGGTCCGTCGGCAAGCGTGTCGCGCCAGTCGTTGAAATCCCCCACCAGCACCGTGGGAATCCGCTCGGCCGACCGAAAGAGCATGTGGCCGAGGAGCCGTTGCATCTGCCAATGTCGTTCGCGCTCCGCGAGGCCCAGGTGCGTGTGCACCACGTGGAGCAGGCCTTCGGGGGAGTCGATGAGCAGCAACTGGGCGCCGCGGGGCTTGCGGCCCCCATGCCGCAGCGACACCCGATGACGGCTTTCGACAGGCCACCGGGAGAGGACGAGATTGCCATACGATCCTTCCCCCACGGCCACGTTCGCCTGGAAGACGGAGTGGCAGCGAAAGGAACGGGCGAGGAGCCGGGGCTGGTCGTCGAAACGGCTGCGACGAACCAGCCGGTCGACCTCCTGCAGGCAGATGATGTCCGGGTTCTCCGCTTCGATGCAGTCGATGATGCGGGCGAGCGAGTAGCGGCGGTCGCGGCCGCCGATGCCCTTGTGGATGTTCCAGCTCAGCAAACGCATGCAGTGCCCGCCCGCGGCGGATCCCGGGGAATCGCCGGTCAAAAGCCGCTCTTGATGAATTCCAGCATCGCGCGGCAAGCGGCTCAGGCTTTCTCCGCTGACGATGTTCTACGGTCGTCGGCGGCGCCGGGGCAAGCCGGCGTCGGGCGATTTCACGTCTGCAACGCCGTGTCGATGCGATCGAGGATCGTGGCGATGATCTCGCGGTCGGTTGCCGGTCGGCGCGGGCTCCCGGGATGGGGTTCGTCGGTCGCGATCAGTCCCCGCAGGTGGAGGGCCTGGGCCATGGAATGCTTGTAGGCCGGCACGGGCGGCCGGAAGGCGAAATCGCCCAGGGCCTGCAGCGCGTCGTCGAGTTCATCGAAGCGGCTGTCGCCTTCGGCCCACCACCGATCTCGCTGCGCGAACGCCGCCGGCGCCGCCGTCGAAAGGCCGAGGAGCCAGTCGCTCCCGTACCGCACCATGTCGATGGCCAGATCATTGCCGGTAAACACGTGGAAGCCCGGCCGCGTGCGGTCGCGAAGAGCGAGCCTCTCCCACTCCAGACGTCGCGAGAGCGACGAATGCTTCGCGCCGATGCAGTTGGGAATCTGCACGAGCTCGGCATACGCGTCGAGAGACAGCACGCGGCCATAGGGCACGAATGCCGATCCCAGCTCGAAGCCGATGAACTGCTCGACGCGACGCGCCAGCCGGCGATACCGCTCCAGAAAATCCGCATCACTGCCCGTGGTGAGGCCCCACGACGGAAAGACGACCGGCAGCCCGCCGCAGGCCGCGATCATTTCGAACTGCCTGCCATACGCCTCCTCGTCGAAAGCGGCTCCCGGCGAGTCGACCACGCAAGCTCCGGCGACGAGCTCGCCGCGCGAGCCAAGCGTGGCGCGAGCGATCGACAGGGCCTTACGGCGGATGGCATCGTCGATCAACTGCACGTAGCCGGTGTCCATGTTCACGGCCGGCGTGATCCCGCTGGCAGCCGTGCGCGCCACGTGCGCCGCGAAGCCGTCCCAATCGACGGCCCCATCGACGGTGAAGGGGAGCAGGATCGCCGACATGCCGCGGATCGTCCGCCGGCGACGGACAAGCGAAGTGGGATCGACGTCGGGCCGTGTCATGGCGGAAGTATCGACGGCCCCCGGCGCCGACGCCAGCCACCCCGCCGCAGAAGCGGTATGCTGTGTCCCCGTCAGGAGTTCCTCGTGTCTGCCCACCCTCGCATCGCCCGCTTCCGCACCGCCGCCGACCTGCGAAGCCACCTCGCCGCGATCGCCGCGCCGATTCCGCTCGACGACGCGGTGCTCTCCGCAACCGATGGCTCACCCCTGGCAACGCCGCTGCCAATCGGTCCGCGTGTCGCCGGCAATCGCTGGTGCATCCATCCCATGGAGGGCTGGGACGCGACTGCCGACGGCCGCCCCACCGACACGCTCCTCCGCCGCTGGCGGCACTTCGGCGAGAGCGGCGCGAAACTGATCTGGGGAGGAGAGGCCGTGGCTGTCGTTGCGGAGGGCCGCGCGAACCCCAACCAGCTCTGCGCACCCGCTTGCGGATCCGCCGGCTATGCCACGCTCCTGGAAAC
>JBIIIP010000167.1:0-2839 GCA_044234625.1 Pirellulales bacterium
AAGGAGTCAGTGGCACCGGCGTGATGCCCTCAACCCCTCCCGTCGCCTTCGCCCTGCGGCAGGACCTGCCCGGCGTTGATGGTCACGGCCCGGGCCCGACCGCGGCCGCCTGCACGCAGACTGGCAGAATTCTACTCCCAGGCGGCTCACGCGGATCCACGCGGACGGCGAGTCTCGCCGGGTATCGGGCTCTTCCGGCCACGGCGCGGGCCGGACACTGCCGACGGCCCTCGTTGAAATGCGGGCCCAGAGTGAACTCGTCGCCGCTCGCTTCGTGCATCGCGGGCCGGTGGGCCGCATGCTCACGGAGTCTCCCTGCCGGGCTCGCTCGGCGGCGACTCGAGCCCCGCGGTGTTCCGCGCGATCACCCGGTAGCGATGCCTCGCGCCCGGAACGGCGGTCGCGTCGGTGAATTGCAGCTGCACGAGCGGGAACACGGGCGTGTCGCTGTATTGCAGCCCCTGGAAGACGGTCCGGCCGTGAGGGTTCGCGCCGGCGGTGGGCGCGTCGGGCAGGCGAAGGCCGTCGCGCTCGATCGTGAAACCGGCCAGCCCGCTCTCGGGATCGGCCGTGGCCCGCCAGGTCACGAGGCCGCCTGCGACACAGACGTCCGTGGGCGCCGGAGGGGGCGTGGCATCGGCGACGGCGGTGTCCTTCACGTATTCCATCCACGCCTGCGCGGTCGCCGCGTCGGGGAGCCAGCCGGCCGTGAGCTCGTCGCCGTCGAACGCAGCCGCCGGCACCGCCGTGCTTCCCGTGATGGCAGCGAGCCAGCCCGGTCCGACCGGCATCGGCCGCATGGGATCCCCGGGTCCACCGAGCCGAGCGGTGAGACAGGCGTCGATCCACCGGATCGCGAGGTAGCGCTGGTTGCCGCACTCGTGGCTCGAGAGCGGATCGATCGCCACGCCGATGAGGCCGCCCCGCGAACGCACGGCGGCGAAGAACGCCTGGGTCGCCGGCCAGACTGCCGCAAACGGTCCGTCGGTGACGCTGACGCCCTCCTGCGTGCCGGGATTGCACAGCATCGGCACGGCGATCGCGGCCTCGGGCAGCAGGTGCGGCCGGACGTTCGGCCGCTTCGGGTTGGCCTCGAACAGCGGCACGCCCGAGCGCAGCCAGGCGGCCACGACCCGCTCCGGATGGAGCATTGTCATGCCGCCCGCCCAATGGCCGCCGCCGCTGTGGCCCCACAGCACCCACGGCACCGTCGCCAGTTCCGGATGGTGCGCCATGCGGCCGAGGTCTGCGAGCGCCCGCAGGAAGGCGTCGCCCGAGCCATTCCGCGGGTCGCACCAGCGTTGGCATTCCACCTCCTCGGGCTGCTCGTAGGCGGGCGCGATGAGGGCGCAATCGTGCTTCCGCGCGACCGCCTGCCAATGAAGATCGTGGGCTCCGGTCAGTCCCGATCTGCACGAACCCTCGCCGCAGCCGTGCTGGTGGACGATGACGCCGCGAAGCGTCGGCACGTTGTCGGGAATCCACGCGGTGAAGGTGGCCGGAACCGTCAGGCCGCCCGGCTCCTGCGCGGCCTCGTAGCGAACGCGGTAGATCGGCGGTTCCGCGGCGGGGCGGTCGGCGTAAGGGGGCTCCTGGCCGCGGGCAGCGGCGCCGAACGCTGCGGCCGCAGCGACGAAGTAAGCGGCTGGCCGGAGATGTCGGCCGCCGCGTGGTCGGTCAGTTCGTGCGGACTTCAAACGGATCATTCGAGCATCATGCCGTGCGGCGGCCGTCCCGGCTCCCCCAGGCCGGCGACGAACTCGCGGCGTTGGCGGGCTGGCAGCATCGCGACGAGTCCGGGGTAGGTCGCAGAAAACCACTGCATGGCTGCGCGTTCATCGCGGGCCGCCAGGCTGCGCCACAGGGTGTCGAGGTGGTAGCGCCATTCGGCGGCGTTCAGCCAGGCGGGCTGAAACCCGCCCAGCCGCGAGGCCAGCAGGTATCCCACGTCGCGGTAGCCGCGCTGCATGGTTCCGGCACGGGCTTTTCGGAACCAGCCCCGCACATAGGGCGGATAGCCGTCCAGGCCACGTGCGCAGGGGTCGTGTCGCTCGGCTGCCATGGGTGAGGCCCACTAGTTCATCCGGATCATCGTGGTGCCGTCGTTCGGGCACTTCCTGCTGCCCATGGAGCCATACTCCTGGATGAGTTTGCACTTCGGACAGCGGTATTTATAGGTCTTCGCCGCTGCCTGGGCCGTTGCGGTGGCCACCCCGGCGAGGGCGGCACTGGCAACGGCTGCGAACCAGCCACGCCTTCCTGAAATATTCATCATCCTCTCCTCGCCCGGTCATTCATGTGCACTCTGAGGCAGACTACACCCCTGCCGGCAAGGTGGGCAAACCATCGCGGGGACCAAGGATGTCCGCTGGGCTGCCAATACTCCCGCCGCGATGCCGGGCGCTGGCCGCGGCCGCAACGTTGACACGTTTCTTGGGAGTTGACGCATGCATGAAGAAGCAAAAAAGTTTCCCGCCCCCAGCAGGCTGGAGAGAGCCATGAGCGAGCTCGAGCCCCAGGCCCGCCGCGTGATGGAGCTGTGGCTGGAGGGCAGAAGCCACGCCGAGGTGGCCGCGATCGTGGGGCTCCCGCCCCGCGCCATCGCGGCGATCCGCTCGGCTTCGCTGCGACGGCTGCGGGAGCGGATCGCCGAGCTGCCTCTTCCGGATGAAAACGGATCGCGATGCGACGCAGGCACCGGGCACCGCGAGGCCTTGGCCGAGTGATGCGGCTCCCACTGGAACCTCGCGCGTTTCGCTGGTCGGGAACGCCCAGCCCCGTCGCCGGACGTTCGCGGATGCCTTCGTGGCATCCGCTCACTGCGTGTCCGCTGCGCTTC
>JBIIIP010000011.1:0-45047 GCA_044234625.1 Pirellulales bacterium
TAGTTCCGTATAGGCCCGCGCTCCTCGTGAGCGCGGGGCGTAATCGAGCACACTCTGCGCGTGGCTGGGCGCCTCTGAGACGGCCACGTCGCGAGGGATCACCGTCTCGAAGACGATCTCCCCGAAAAATTCCCGGACCTCGTGTTCCACCTCGGCTGTCAACTCCAGGCCGGCGTCGTGCATCGTGAGCACGATGCCGCCGAACGAGAGCCGCCCGGGCCGTTCGTGCATCACATCGCGGATCACTTCGATCATCTGCGTGAGCCCCTCCAGCGCGAAGTACTCGCATTGGATCGGCATGATCACTTCCGTGCTGCTGGCGAGCGCCGTGCGGGTCAGGTCGCCCACCGACGGCGGGCAGTCGATCAGGCAGTAGTCCCAGGCGTTGAGCCCGCTCGTGAGATGGCTGGCGAGAACCATCGACCCGCTCCGCGCCTGCTCGGCGATCCGCTCCACGTCGCGCACGCTGCGGCTGCCCGGAAGCAGGAACAGCGTGGGGATGGAAGTGGCCACCACCGCATCTGCGAGCGGTGCCTCCGACACCAGCGGGTGGACGGGAGCCGGGGCCGCTCCAAAACCGGTCGTGGCATTGCACTGCGGGTCGAGGTCGAGGATGAGCGTGCGCATGCCACCGTGGGCCAGGCCAGCCGCGATGTTCGACGCGGTCGTGGTCTTGCCGACGCCCCCCTTTTGATTTGCGACACACAGAATCCGACCCACGCGCACAATCCCTTCCCGCAGACGCTTGCGCACAATGCGTGCTTCCGGAATATCGGCACGAACCGGACCGGCGTGGCATGGTTCCACGTGAAAACGCCCGCCTTGCCCAGCTTGCGCAAAGCCCCGGTTCCACGTGGAACCGGGGCGGGCGGGCTCGGGGCCAACGTGGGGGCTACTCGAGCGGGTTGAAGACCAGCCCGCTGGCGAGCTTCGGGTAGAAGTAGGTGCTCTTGGCCGGCATGCGTTCGCCGGTCTGGCTGACCTGCTTGATGTCGTCAACCGTGGCCGGCATCACCAGCGCTGCAAAGGGATACTTTCCCGATCCCAGCCCCTCGACCACCTCGCGCACGAGGTGGACGTAGCCGGGCGTGGGAATCTCCTTGGCCCCGAGCAGGTCGCCGATTAGCAGCCGGTGGAGGATCGACACGCCCAGCTGTCGCCAGGCCGGCGAGTGTTCGGCAGCCACCTGGTCCATGCGGGCCCGGCCGGCAGGGGTGATCCGGCAGAGCGTCCACGTCTGGTCGCCGGCCGTGTACAGGCCGAGCGTGCCCTGCTCGTTCTCATCCTCGATCTCGCTCCACACCGCCTCCGCAGCCGCCGGCCCCTTGCCCGCAGGCCGGGTGGTGAAGAACTGCCCAAGTTTACTGGCCAGTTCCTGCACGTTGGCCACCGCCGGCTGCACGAAGAGCCGGTGGGTGGGGAGCACGACGAGCCCCGGATCGCTCATGCCCACGAGCATCATGAGCACGAAGTTGGCGGGGTGGTCAGGGGGGAGCGTGCCGCCGTGCTGGGCCGCGATCTCGTCGCGGTAGTTGCAGGCCGTCTCGTAGCGGTGGTGGCCATCGGCGATGAACACCGGCTTGGGGCCCATCAGCCCCGCCACCTTCGCCGCCACCGCCTCGTCGGTCATCGGCCACATCCAGCTCTTCACGCCGAGGTGGTCGGTCGCCTCCAGGGGTGGCTGGCCCGCCACGGCCTTGTCGAGGATCGCCTGCACTTCCCCCTGCGGATCCGGGTAGAGGCCGAACACCTGGCTGAGGTTCGCCTTGCAGGCCCGGGTGAGCAGGAGCCGGTCCTGCTTGGGTCCCGACATCGTCTCCTCGTGCGGATGGATGTTGCCCGTGCCGAACCGCTCCAGACGCACCCTGGCCATCACGCCGCGGCGAACATGCTTCTGCCCTTCGACCTCGAATTCCTGGTGGTAGACATAAAGGGCCGCCGCCGGTTCCTGCATCACGACGCCTTCCTCGCGCCACTGGCGGAGGAACTTGGCGGCCCTGGTGTATTTGTTGGCCTGCTCCGTGTCGCCGGGCTCCTCGCGGTTGAGCTCGATGCGGATCACGTTCGCGGGGTGCTGCTCGTAGAGTTTCGTCTGCAGGGCGGCGTCGATCACGTCGTACGGGGGCGCGATCACCTGCGACAGGGCGCCGACGTGCTTGGGGTCGTAGCGGAGGCCGCGGAGCGGGGCGACGGAGGGCATGTGGGGGCTAGTCCTCGGGTGGGTCGTGGGGTTTGAAAGAGCCGGAATCGTAGCACGTTTCCGCTGGGTTGGGGCCGGACTCGGCGTCGGCTGACGGTCAAGTGGCTCAACCCGGCTTCGGGCTCCCCGTACCACGTCGCCGGACGTTCGCCTCGGCCATCCTGGCCTCGGTTCACTGCATGTCCGCTGCGCTTCGGCATCCTGCCTTCGCTTGCTCCCATAGCCCGGCTCCCGGGGCACGGGGAGCCCGAAGCCTCACCGCTCCCAACGTGGCATAGACCTCCGGTCTGTGACTTAATGGTTCGACAGACCGGAGGTCTGTCGCCACGTGGGGGGAGAGGTCTGTCGCCACGTTTTCATCCCCAAGGTGAATGGACAAGGCGAGTTTCCCGTGAAACGCCGCCGCTCGCACAGGAGCCGCGAGCCCCAAAGGCCGTCCGGGCACACCTTGGCTGTGCCCGCGACGGCCCAAGCGAAAACGGGCAGGATGCCCGTGTTTCGCGTGAAACTATCCCCGTCCGGGCACACCTTGGCTGTGCCCGCGACGGCCCAAGCGAAAACGGGCAGCCTCACGCTTGGCGTCACTACGGCGCCTCTCGCACAGGAAGTGCGAGCAGCCGGCCGTCCGGGCACACCTTGGCTGTGCCCGCGACGGCCCAAGCGAAAACGGGCAGGATGCCCGTGTTTCGCGTGAAACTAGCCAACTAGTACCGGTAATACTCCGGCTTGAACGGCCCTTCGACGGGCACGTGCAGGTAGTCGGCCTGCTCCCGGGTGAGCTTCGTGAGCTTCACGCCGAGCTTGTCGAGGTGCAGGCGTGCCACTTCCTCGTCGAGCTTCTTGGGCAGCAGGTGCACGCCCACGTCGTACTTCTCGGTCTCGTTCCAGAGAGCCAACTGGGCCAGCACCTGGTTGGTGAAGCTCGTGCTCATCACGAACGACGGATGGCCAGTGGCGCAGCCCAGGTTCACGAGCCGCCCTTCCGCCAGCACGATCACGCTGTTGCCCGACGGCAGCGTGTAGCGATCGACCTGCGGCTTGATCTCCACCTTCTTGATGCCCTTGGTGGTGTTCAGCCAGGCGACGTCGATCTCCAGGTCGAAGTGCCCGATGTTGCAGATGATGGCGTCGTTGGGCATCTTCTCGACGTGGCGGCCGAGGATCACGTCGCGGCAGCCGGTGGCCGTCACGAAGATCTGACCCCGGGATGCCGCCTCCTCCATTGTGGTCACTTCGTAGCCCTCCATCACCGCCTGAAGGGCATTGATGGGGTCGATCTCGGTGACTATCACACGGGCCCCCAAGGCCTTCATCGCGTGGGCGCAGCCCTTGCCGACGTCGCCGTAGCCGGCCACGACCACGACCTTGCCCGCCACCATCACGTCGGTGGCCCGCTTGATGCCGTCGGCCAGGCTTTCGCGGCAGCCGTAGAGGTTGTCGAACTTGCTCTTCGTGCACGAATCGTTGACGTTGATCGCCGGGAGCTTGAGCTCGCCGTTCTCGTGCATCTGGTAGAGCCGGTGCACGCCCGTGGTTGTCTCTTCCGACAGGCCGCGGATTCCGCCGAGCAGTTCGGGATACTTCTGATGCACCATGGCGGTGAGGTCGCCACCGTCGTCAAGGATCATGTTGAGGGGCTCGCCGTCCGGGAAGAAGAGCGTCTGCTCGATGCACCAGTCGAACTCCTCGTTCGTCATTCCCTTCCAGGCGAAGACGGGGATGCCCGCCTTGGCGATGGCCGCCGCGGCGTGGTCCTGCGTCGAGAAGATGTTGCAGCTGCTCCAGGTGACCTCGGCGCCCAGTTCCTTGAGCGTCTCGATGAGCACGGCCGTCTGGATCGTCATGTGGAGGCAGCCGGCGATGCGGGCTCCGGCCAGCGGCTTCGAGCGGCCGTACTTTTCCCGCAGGGCCATCAGGCCCGGCATCTCGTTCTCAGCCAGCATGATCTCCTTGCGGCCCCACTCGGCGAGCGAGAGGTCGGCGACTTTGTACGGCAGGCGGGTTTCGACTTGGGCCACGGGGATCCTCCTCGGGAACGGTATGCGGGGTCTCGGCCCCGACGCGATGGTTCAAAACGAACCAATCTTAGCCGGATGGGCCGAATCGCAAAGGTCTTCCGGCTGGGCCGAGGCCGCCGCTCACGGCAGGCCGAGGGCCGCCCGGGCGGCGGCCACGAAGGCCCGCACTTTCTCCGGCGACTTGCGGCCTGGGCTTTCCTCGACCCCGCTGGCCGTGTCCACGGCCGTCGCGCGGGCCGAGTGGATGGCGGCGGCCACGTTTTCCGGTGTCAGCCCTCCGGCCAGGGCGGTGGGGATGCCCAGCGGCCGCGCCCCGGCCAGGGTTGCCCAGTCCACCATCGCTCCCGTGCCGCCCAGGCGTCCGGCTACGGTTTCGCCCGACACGGCGGCATCGATGATCGCCATCGCAGGAGCGTGACCGAGCCGGGCGGCGGCATCGATCCACCGTCGCGCCGACGCGAGCGGGTCGGCGGCCGGAGCGGGGTCGAGCCGCACCGCGCGAATGACTCGCAAGCCCGCGAGGTCGCGGCACCGTTCGGGCGGATCGACGGGGGAGTCGCTTGGTGACTGCCCGTGCGGTGCGGTGGCGAAGAGATGGCCGTGCAGCTGAATGGCGTCGAGCCCCACAACCTCCGCCACGTGACGGATCTCGCCTGCCTCCGCACCGGCGAAGACGCCCACGACGGTCACTCCCGAGGGCACGGCGTCGCGCACGGCTCGTGCCGCCTCGATGGTGAGATGCCGCGGCGAGCCGGCGATGAAATTCAGTCCGATGGCATCCGCGCCCGCGGCCCCGACCATGCGGGCGTCATCCGCCGTCGCGATGCCGCAGACCTTCACGTGGAACATGTCGCGATCCTTTCCCGGGCGGATGGAGTCACATCCCGCACCAACCGTCGTGGCCGGCAGATTCGTCGCCACCGGTCGCGAACGGGCTGATTTTCCGAAACCGAAAAGTCTACGGCGCCGGCAGATGGTGCAGGAAGCGGTGGCTCCGTGACGAAATCAGTTGCGGGCGGTCGGCCGCCCGGCGCCGCTCTCCGCTCCACGTTCACCAGGATTCCGATGCGCAGCTCCCGACGGCATCCCTCGACCCGCCCCTTCATGGCCTCGCCCCGGGTCGACTTCTACCACCCCGCCCGGGAGATCGACGCCGCCCTGCATGCCATCGAGCGGGCCATCCGCCGGTCGGAGGGCATCGGGCTCGTCGTCGGGCCGCCGGGCACGGGCAAGTCGCTGCTGCTGGCGAAAGCCGCCGACAGCCTCCGTGAAGACTTCGACGTGGCGCTGCTCTCCGGCGCCCGCATCTGCACGCGGCGGGCGCTCTGGCAGTCGATCCTCGCCGAGATCGGCGAGCCCTACCGCAACCTCGACGAGGGTGATCTGCGGATCGGCATCGTGGAGCGCATCCGGGGCCTCGCCGCCACCGGCTCTGGCCTCGTGGTGCTCGTCGACGAGGCCAACACGCTCCCCACCCGGCTCATCGAAGAACTGCGGCTGCTGACGACGATCCCCACGCCGTTGCCCGCGGTGCACATCGTTCTCGCCGGCACCGCCGAACTCGAAGAGATGCTCGCCGCGCCCAAGATGGAGGGAGTGGCGCAGCGGATCGCGGTCCGGCACTACCTCGAGCCGCTCGACCACGCCGAGACCGGGGCCTATCTCCACACCCAGATGAAGGCGGCATCGCTCGACTGGGACGCGCAGTTCGATCCGGGCTGCGCAGATGCGGTTTTCACGGCCAGCGATGGAGTGCCCCGGCTGATCAACCAGCTCTGCGACCACGCGCTGGTGGCGGTCGCCGAGGCGGGTCGGCAGCGGGTCACGCCCGCTGACATCGCGGCCGCGTGGCGCGAGATCCAGAGACTCCCGCCGCCGGCGATGCTGGCGCGGGCCGATGCGTCGGAAAGCCGCCTGGCGGCGGAGCCGGCGGTGGAGACGGTCCAGCGATTCGCCCCCGAAGCCGTCGTGGATGCCGGCGGTGAGCCGGGCTTCGGCGAAGGGGTTGGGGTGATCGAGTTCGGCAGTCTCGACGACGTTGGCGATCGGCTGGCCAACGATCAGTGCGACGATACCCTGCTCGAGCAGGATGGCGAGCCATGCCCCCTGCCGATCGCCGCTACGCCGGCGGCCGACCCCTTTCATGGCCCGGAGGTGGAACTCGTGTTCGATCCTTCAGCTGATCCGTTCGCCGAACTGTTCCAAGAAGAGGAGCGCGTCGTGGAGCGTTACGTGATGCGGGGGCCGGACGATTTCAGCGGCCATCGGCAGGTGGCCAGCCGCGAGGGAGCCGTTATGGCGCGGAAGCTCGAGACGTTCGCCCGCGAACCCGCTGCGCCAGCCCCAGTCGAAGCCACGTTTCCCGTTGCCGCGGGGGGCAATGCGGCGGTGTCCGAGCAGGAGCCCGACGATTCCGACATGGTCGTCATCGAGGAGGACATCCTCGAGCACCCGTCTCTTTCACGGACAGCCGTCGTGGCGGTTCGTCCGGGTGATTACCGCAGCCTTTTCGCCCGGCTCCGCCGCGGCGACCGATAGTTTCCCCGCCCGATACAATCCGGGCGATGGCGACCTCACGACCCTGCATCGGCATCCTCACCGGGGGCGGCGACTGCCCCGGACTAAATGCCGTGATCCGCGCCGCGGTGAAGTCGGCCGAGCGTCTCGGCTACGACTGCATCGGCTTCCTGCGCGGCTTCGAGGGGCTGGTGGCGCCCGTTTCCTACATGCCGCTCAACGCCCGGAACACGGCCGACATTCTCGCCGAGGGGGGCACCATCTTGGGGTCGACCAACCGCGGCCGGTTCACCGGCAAGGTGGGGATCGACGACCGCGTGGCCATCGATGCCGCCCTTCTCGACGAGGCCGCCGCGACGCTGCGGGCGCTCGCGGTGACGGGACTGATCTGCATCGGCGGCGACGGCTCGCTGACCATCGCCGACCAGCTCGCCGGGCATGGCATGCCGGTGGTGGGCGTGCCGAAGACGATCGACAACGACCTCGGTGCCACGGCGTTCACGTTCGGATTCGATTCGGCCGTGGCTGCCGCCACCGATGCCCTCGACCGCCTGCGGACCACGGCGGCCAGCCACGAGCGGATCATGGTGCTCGAGGTGATGGGCCGCAACACGGGCTGGATCGCGCTCCACGCCGGCATCGCCGGCGGCGGCGACGTGATCCTGATCCCGGAAATCCAGTGGACCTTCGAGCACGTCTGCGCACAGGTGCTGGAACGGGAGCGGGTGGGCAGGAGATTCACACTGATCGTGGTGGCGGAGGGCACGCCGCTGCCCACCGGTGACGTGGTCGTGGCCCAGCCGGCCCGCGACGGCCAGGTGAAGCTGGGTGGCGTCGGGCAGGTGGTGGCGGACGAAATCGCCCGGCGGCTCGACCGAGAAACGCGGGCGGTGGTTCTCGGCCACCTGCAGCGCGGTGGCGACCCGACGACGTTCGACCGTGTGCTCGCCACGCAGTTCGGCGCCCATGCCGTGCGGCTCGTGCACGAAGGCGATTTCGGGAAGATGGTCTGCTATCATCCGCCCCACATCGAGAGCGTGCCCATCGCCGAGGCGGTGCGCGCGCTGTCACGCGTCGATCCGCAGGGCTCGGCCGTGGTGGCGGCGCGGGCGTTGGGAGTCGGCTTCGGTGACGCGGCCGATGCCGTCAGCCCGTTCGCCCGCTCCGCCGGCTGAAGCATCGAGCCCGGCCGCGCATGTCCGGCCGATCAGCGTCGGCAGCGGAGCCTGGAGGCGGGTGGTGCGGCCGCGGTGCTGCGGCACATGGCATGGGCCGGGAGAGGGCGTATAGTCTGACCGTGTTCTTGCAGCCATGACCAGATCCGCCATGCCCGTTTCCGTGCCCGTCGGACCGCAGCGGACAGCCGTTGCCGTGACGATCACGTCGCACGTCCAGTTGCCCGCCGTCGACATCGCCGCGGTTGATGCCTGGCTCACGCAGGGCCTGGAGATTCCGGTCGACGACGTGCCCGTCGCGTTGGAAGTGGAAGCGACCGACCCCTGCGTGGCGTTGCTCGCCCGCGGTCTGCTCGTCGCGCGGGAGTTTCTCCAGTTGGCGCGGATTCCGGCATTCGACGCCCCGCGGATCCTGGCCGTCGATCCGGGCCCGATGCCGCGGCGGGTGGTGGTCGAGCTGCCGGCAGTGGAGTTCGTCGCCCGCAAGGCTTATGAAATCGCCTTCCATGCAGCCATGCAGGTGATCGCCCAGCTGGGTCCCCTGCCGCAGAACGCCGCGACCCGCGGCAACGTGTACGAGACCATCGTCAAGAGGGTGCTCGAGCCGCTCCGTAGTCTCGTGCCCGCCGGCGAGTCGGGCATGCACGTGTTGCGGGCCGCCCATCGGATCGGCATCCCGTTCGCGCATCTCGGCGGAGACGTATTTCTGCTGGGGTGGGGCTGCAACTCGACACGGCTCGACCGCAGCGCGGGACCCGCCGACTCCGCGCTTGGCTCGCGCATCTGTCGCCACAAGTTCCTGGCGGCGGGCGTGATCGATCGGGTTGGCTTGCCCGTTCCAGCGCACCACATCGTGGGTACGCGGAATGCCGCGTTGGCGGCGGCCCGTCGGCTGGCGTATCCCGTGGTTGTCAAACCGGTCGACATGGACCGCGGCGAGGGCGTGACCACCGACCTGCGCACCGACGACGCGGTGGGGAAGGCCTTCGATAATGCCGTGGCGGTCAGCCCCAGTCGGCAGGTGCTCGTCGAGAGGCAGGTGCCCGGCGTCTGCCATCGGCTGTTCATCGCCAACGGCCGGCTGCTGTATGCCGTCCAGCGGCAACCGCACTCCGTCGCGGGGGACGGGCAGCACACGGTCGCCCAACTGGTGGAGATGGCCAACCGGCGGGAATCACTGCGGCCCCCGTGGAAACGGGAAAAACCCTTTCCGCTCGACGTGCTCGCCGTGCAGTCGATTCTCGCCGCCGGTCACACGGTGGCATCCGTTCCCGCCGCGGGCCAGTGGGTGCCGCTGCGGCCCATCGAGAGCACCGCCTGGGGCGGCCACGACGAGGACGTGACGACGACGGCCCATCCGGAAAACGTGCGGATCGCGATCAAGGCGGCCGAGGCGTTCGCGCTCAACGTCGCCGGGGTCGACATCATCTCGCCCGACATCACGCGGCCATGGCACGAGAACGGCGCCGTGATCAACGAGATCAACTTCGCCCCGCTGCTCGGCGGCGGCGATATTTCCCGCAGCCATCTGGCCGAGTTCCTCGCCGACTCGGTGCCGCATGGCGGACGCATTCCCGTCGAGGTGTTCGTCGGGGGCGGGGAGGCCGTCGCGGCGGCACGGCGCCGGCAGGCAGAATGCACCGCGGCGGGCCGGCCGGCATTCTTCACGAGTGCGGACCTGACGCTCACCCCCGGCGGCGGTGAGGAAAAGATGGCGATCATCGGTGCCCACCGCCGCTGCCGGGCGCTGCTCATGGATCGCCGTGTGGCCGCCCTCGTGGTGGCCATGCCCGACGAGGAGTATGCGGCCAGCGGGCTGCCCGTGGATCGCGTCGACGGTCTCCACATCGTGGGCGCCGGCGGCTGAATCAGGAGCCCTCGTCAGGGACCGGCATGTGGCCGGGTATACTCCTCTCTCTTGCGCGTGCATCTGCGTGCGCTTCCTCTATGGAAAGTTCTCTGATCGCAGTCTGCCTATGGTGAGCATCGTCTGCGCCTGCATGAATCGCCACCCCGCGCTGCAGGTGGCGTTGGTGTCGTGGCTCCAGCAGCCGGGGGTGCTGGAGGTCGTGATCGTCGATTGGAGCTCGGAGGTGCCGCTCTCGCCGCTGGCGAACATCGATCCCCGGGTGCAGGTCGTGCGGGTCGACTCCGAGCCCCGCTTCCACCACGCCGCCGCATTCAACCTCGCGGCCGATTGCGCCTCGCACCCGGTGCTCCTCAAGCTCGATGCCGACCACGTGCTCAATCCGTACGTGCGTTTCCTGGCGGCCTGCCCGCTGCCGGAGGGAGGCTTTGTCACCGGTGATTACCGGCACCCCACGCCCTTCTACAAGTATCTCAACGGCATGATCCATGTTCGCGCGGCCGATTGGAACCGCGTGCACGGCTACAACGAGCATCTGATCGGCTACGGCTGGGAGGACGACGATTTTTACGACCGGCTCGTGGCGGCCGGAGTGAAGCGGTGGTTTCTGAACCCCGATCGTGCCGCCGCCTTCCACATCCCCCACGGCGACGACGTGCGGATCAGGCACTGCGACGACAAGAACGTGGCAGCCTCGCACCGCTCGAACCGGGTCCGAGCGCGGGGCGTTCCCTACGCCGGCCGGCTTTTCTCCTGGCAGCTGGCATCGGCAGGCGAGCGGGTGCGGCTGGCGACGAGGATGGCGGCGGACATGAACCCGGGGTGAGGGCGGGCCGGCGACGTCTTCAGAGCAACGGCCGGACGGCCCGCAGAAAGGCATCGACGTCGACGGCTTCGTGCGGCCCGGCCGTCGGCAGCCGGTGGTAGGCGAGTTGAAACATCTCGGCCAAGGGTTGGAAGCAGTTCCACGAACCACGCGGAAAGACCTCGAGTACCTTCGTGCCGGGGCGGCAGAAGGCGAGGTTCGCCAGGGCCGCGCCATGCTGCGCGATGATGAGCCGCGCCGTGGCGAAGATCCGCATCTGCTCGACGAGCGTCTGGCCCTCGAGCGAGACGACCGCCACGTCGGCGATGGTCGCAAGAGCACGGCACAATTCATCGGCATTCGGAATCGAGCGCCGCGCGGCGCCCGCCGTGGGCATCTCGCACCGCTGGTTGGTGTCGTCGTAAAAGGCGCTCTGGGGCTTTCGCGTCACAAACACCACCGAGGGAGCCGGCGTGGAGAGGGCATCGGCGGCCGCCAGCCCGTGCAGCCGCAGGGCGTTCGCCGCCACCGTGGCGAGACCGCGGGCATAGAGGCGGGGATGATCGTGGGGAAAGAGCCGCACGCACCGCGACGACATCGTGTTCGCGCGGATGCCGAGGTGGTCGAGCGCGGCTTTGTCGATCACCTCGCGGCCGAATCGATTGACGGTGAAGAGCGTGGGAGGGAGACCATGCCTGATTGCCAGCGACTTGTATTCGGCGAACGGCACGACCGAAATGCCGTAGCTCTGCAGGAGCGGCGTGAGCGGCCCGGCGTCGGGAAACACCAGGCTGCGGAGCACCGGCCGCAGGGAGGGCGTGCCCAGCAGGGGCACGAGGTTTCCCAGCAGGAGGTGGAAATAGTGCTGGTGGCTGCCGCGAACGTTCGAGGGGAGAAGAAGGCTCATCGCTGCCGTCCGGTGGCCCCCCGGGCGAGCAGCGTGAACAAGTCGCGGATCGTCTGCTGGAGAGGAATCCGAACGCGGAAGCCGAGCGACCGCTCGGCGAGATCCGTCGCCATGGCGAACGACCGCAATGGGCCGGGGCCGGGCGGCTGGAGCGTGAACCGCAGGGGAGGAAAGCCGTCGGTGGCGGCGATCGCCGCGACGAGTTCGGCGACCTCGCGCACCGTCGTGGGGTGGCCCGAGCCGACGTTGAGCGCCGGCGGAACCGGCTCGCCGCTACGGGCGAGGGCGGCGAGAATCGCCGCGGCGGCATCGCGGATGTCGACGAGGTCGATGAGCTGCGCGCCGGCCGCCGGCAGCGTGGCGGTGTGCCCGGTGAGCGCGGCATGCACGAGCACATGCGGCCATTCCAAGTCGCTGATGCGAAACCGAGGGCTCGGGCCGACGAGCTTGCCGAACCGCAGCGACAACGGATGCAGGGAGGCGGCGCCCGCGGAGCGCAGCGTCTCCAGAAGCAGCTCCGTGGAATATTTGTAGCCACCGTAGAGCGTCACCGGCGCCGCCGGCATCTCCTCCCGCCACGGTGTCGGCGCGGTGCCATACACCGCCTGGCTCGACGCGAAGATCAGCCGGGGCACCTGCTGCGTCAGGCACCATTCGATCACGCGGCGGGTGAATCGCATCGAGGCCGCCAGGGCGGCGGCGTCGCCATTCGTGCGGCCACCGGCCGCGAGGTGAATCACCGCATCGGCCGGGTGCGAGCCGTGCCCCGCGGCGAGGAATTCATCGGGCGTCATGGCCGTTACGCGGTCGGTGGCGGCGGCGAAGAGAAGCAGGGAGCCGCGGGGATCACGGCTCACGGCGACGACGCGGTTCGCCGGATCGGCCGCGAGCAGCATCTGGATGACGACGGGGCCCAGGTAACCGCCGGCGCCGGTCACAACCGCCTTCATGGATCGCCAAGCACCCGGAGGAGTCGGAAGGCCTGCCGCTGGCGATTCGCTTGTTCGCGCCTGCCGCGGCACCTAGTCTGAACGCTTACGCCGCGACCGCCAGGTCGGGAAGAGGATCGACACACGAGGCTAGCGATGGTAACCGTCGTCATACCCACCCACAACCGCGCGGTCCGGCGGGGGGACGCGGCATGAGCGACGGCGGCAATCTGTTCGGCACGGTGGCGGCCCTGGCGGCGAAGTTTCCCCAGCGGACGATCGTTTGCGCCCGCGATGGTTCGTGGTCGGCCGCTGAACTCGCCGCCCGCGTGCGAGGGGCGGTCGACGTGCTTCTGGCCGAAGGCGTGCGGCCCGGCGACGTCGTTTTCCTGGCCTGTCAGGCGGAGCGGACGGCGCTGGTCTTCATGCTTGGCATCGCCGCCATCGGGGCCACGGTGTTCACCGTGCCCAAGAACATGCCGGATGAGCAGGCCACGTCGTTCATCGGCACGCTGGCCGCGAGGTGGCTGGTCGTCGACGGCCCCCAGCGGCACGCCCTGGCCGTGAACAGGATCCTCGTGTCCACCGCGGCCGCCCCGGCCTCCGCGTCCGCTTCCGGGTTCGAGCCCCCGGCCGCTCCAGCGGCTCCGTGGACCCTGGCGCTCGGCTCCGGGTCGACGGGCCGCCCGAAGCTGATGCCGATCTCGCACCACAGCCAATTGGTCCGCATGCGGTGCGGGCCGACGTGGCTACCCTACGATCATAGCGCGCTGCTCGTGACGATGGTGACGATGGATTTCTACGCGGCAAAGCAGCGGTTTTTGGAGGCCCTGTTTCGCGGCGCGCCGATGTGGGTGGATGGCTTCGACGCGTTGCTCGCCGCCGCGCCGCATTCGACGATGCCCCCCATTGCCCTCTACGGGACGGCCTTTCACGCACAGCAGTTGCTCGCCCTCCGCACGCCGGCGTGGGATGCCCTGCGGCCGCGGATCGGCTGCCTGATGATCGGCGGATCGACCGTGTC
The DNA here is from genome assembly GCA_044234625.1 of Pirellulales bacterium. Taxonomy (GTDB): domain Bacteria; phylum Planctomycetota; class Planctomycetia; order Pirellulales; family UBA1268; genus CACORA01. The sequence goes on from JBIIIP010000011.1 coordinate 13,443, forward strand.
GATGGATCTACGGAAGAAGATCCGCGAGCAGTTCTGTGAGCGGCTGTTCATTCTCTACGGCACCAACGAGACCCACACGAGCACCTGCACGCGGCTGCCGCAGGTGTTCGACACCGACCGCACCGTCGGCGTGCCGCATCCGGGGTTCACGGTGGAGATCGTCGACCGCCAGGACCGGCCGCTCGGCCGCGGCGTGCCCGGGCTGATCAGGATCAAGAGCCCCGCCACGATCGCCGGCTACCTGGGAGACGACGAGGCGACCCGCGAGCATTTTCGCGACGGCTGGTTCTACCCCGGCGACGTCGGCATTCTCACCACCGACGGGCAGTTGATCCATCGCGGCCGGGCGGACGGGATGATGGTGATGAACGGCATCAACATCTTTCCGGCCGAGATCGAACAGGCCGTGGCCACGCATCCCGCCGTGGCCGACTGCGTGGCCCTGGGCATCCCCCATCCCGTCAGTGAGAGCGTGCCGATCTGCGTGGTCGCGCTGCATGCCGGGGCACAGGCCAGCCCCGAGGAGATCCGCGACCATGCCCGGGCCCGGATCGGGGTGATCTATCCGCGGCTCGTACTCGTCGTGGACGCGATCCCGCGGTCCGAGCAGGGCAAGCTCGATGCCGTCGGGCTGCACCGGCTGGTCGCCAGCCGGCTCGGATGAATGCGGCGGCCGTGTGCCGAAGCGGCCGGCCGGCAGGGGGCTGGGCGTGTGGTAGGGTTGAGGAGAGTGTCACGTGCCACGGGTTGAACGCATGAGCCTCCCCCCCCTCCGAGCCTCCGAGCATTTGCACGGCGTGAAATACGAGATCCGTGGGGCGCTCGCCCGCCGCGCCGAGCAGCTGGAGCGGGAGGGGCACGAGATCATCAAGCTCAACATCGGCAATCCCGGCCTGTTCGGCTTCCGCATGCCGGGCTCGATGCGGGTGGCGATCGTCGAAAACCTCCACCAGGCCGACCCCTACTCCCACCAGAAGGGCATCTTCGCGGCACGGGAGGCCGTGGTGATGCAGCAGCAGAATCGCGGCGTGATGGACGTCACCGCCGACGACGTGTTCATCGGAAACGGCGTGTCGGAACTCATCATGCTCGCCATGCGGGCGCTGTTGAACCCCGGCGACGAGGTGCTCGTGCCCAGCCCCGACTATCCGTTGTGGACCGCGTCGGTGGTGATCCACGGCGCGAGGGCGGTGCACTATCCCTGTCGCCCCGACCGGGGATTCGTGCCCGATCCGGCCGAGGTTGAGCAGCTCGTCACCGACAAGACTCGCGCCCTCGTGCTCATCAACCCCAACAACCCGACCGGCGCCGTCTATCCGCGGGAGGTGCTCCAGGCGTTGGCCGACATCGCCGAACGTCGGCATCTCGTGCTCTGCGCCGACGAGATCTATGACGAGATGCTCTACGACGGTGCCGAATTCGTGCCGGCGGCCAGCCTCGCAAAGAGAAGCCTTTGCCTGACGTTCGGGGGCCTGAGCAAAATCTATCGGGCCTGCGGCCTGCGGGTGGGCTGGCTCGTGTTCTCCGGGGAGCGCGAGCACGCCCGCGACTTCATCAACGCGGTCGAGCTGCTGGCTTCCCTGCGCCTGTGCTCCAACGTGCCCGGGCAATATGCCGTGCAGACGGCCCTGGGCGGGTATCAGTCGATCTTCGACCTGACGCGGCCTGGCGGTCGGCTCCACGCCACGCGGCAGGCGGTCATCGAGGCCGTCGGCCGCAGCAAGTATCTCTCCGCCGTGGCTCCGCGCGGAGCGATGTATGCCTTCGTGCGGGTGCACGTCGACCGTCTGCCGGGCGGCGTGCAGGCATTCGACGACCAGGCCTTTGCCCTCGACCTGTTGCAGCGGAAGCACGTGCTCGTGGCCCCGGGATCGAGTTTCAACGTTCCCTACCGCGACCATTTTCGCGTCACGCTGCTGCCCGACGCCGACCAGATGGCCGACGTGTTCGCCCGGATCGAGTCGCTGCTCGACGAATACACCGCGGCCTGATGCCCGCGCGGCTCGAGCGGGCCCCGGCTCCCGCGTCGCCACTGGCCTCGGGCGGCGGCCAGGGGATTGCCTGACGGTCCGGAGGATGCTCTGATCTCGCTTCCCGCCAGCGAGAAGCCGAGGCGTCTAAGGAACGAGGGGACATTTCATGGGTGCGCCCGAGAAGGCCGCCGGCAGGGTTGCCAGCGTGATGCAGGAAGACCGCGTCTTTCCGCCACCGACGGAATTTTCCGCGCGGGCGCGGATCGGATCACTGGCCGCCTATCAAAAACTGTACGACGAGGCTCGGCGCGACCCGGAGGGCTTCTGGGACGAACGTGCCCGGGCCCTGCCATGGACCACGCCCTACGCGCGGGTGCTCGACTGGAACCCGCCCCACGCGAAATGGTTCGTCGGTGGCCGCATCAATGCTTCGGCCGCGTGCCTCGACCACCAGATCGCGGCGGGAAAGGGCGCAAAGACGGCGCTCGTCTGGGTCGGCGAGCCAGCGGGGGAGCGGCGCGAGTTCACGTATGCCCAGCTGCACGCCGAGGTCTGCCGCGTGGCCGCGGGCCTGCAGAAACTCGGCATCCAGCCGGGGCAGGTCGTCTCGATCTACATGCCGATGACGCCCGAGCTCGTGATCGCCATGCTCGCCTGCGCGCGGATCGGCGCGGTGCATTCGGTGATCTTCGGCGGCTTTTCCAGCGAGGCGATCGCCGACCGGAACCAGGACGCCCGGGCCGTGGCCGTGATCACGGCCGACGGCGGCTGGCGGCGCGGGGCGCAACTACCGCTCAAGAAAAATGTCGATGACGCGCTCCGCTCGGGAGCCCACGAACCTACCAGCGTGAAACACGTGGTCGTGTTGCAACGCACCGGCCAGCCGGTGGAAATGGCGGCCGGCCGCGACGTCTGGTGGCACGACCTCGTGGCGGGCATGCCGGCCAACACCCCCGCCGTGGCCATGGATTCCGAGGATCCCCTCTTCATCCTCTACACGAGCGGATCGACCGGAAAGCCCAAGGGCATCAAGCACACCACGGGCGGCTATGTGCTTTGGGCGAAGACGACGGCTGAATGGGTGTTCGACCTGCGCGACGACGATCTCTTCTGGTGCACCGCCGACTGCGGCTGGATCACGGGCCACAGTTACGTCACCTACGGCCCGCTGGCCGCCGGGGCCGGCATCCTCATCTATGAAGGCGCGCCCAACGCGCCGCACGAGGGGAGATTCTGGGAGATCATCGAGCAGGAGAAACCGACGATCTTCTACACGGCCCCCACGGCGATCCGCTCCTTCATGAAATGGGGCCAGCAGCACATCGAGGGCCGCGATCTCTCCAGTCTGCGTCTCCTGGGGACGGTCGGCGAGGGCATCAACCCCGAGGCCTGGATCTGGTACCACGAGGTGATCGGTGGCAAGCGGTGCCCGATCGTCGATACGTGGTGGCAGACGGAGACGGGTGGGATCATGATGAGCCCGCTGCCGGGCTGCACGCCCACCAAGCCGGGCAGTTGCACGCTGCCGTTGCCGGGCGTCTGCCCCGAGATCGTCGATGCGGCGGGCGATCCGGTCGAGCGGGGCGAGGGCGGGTGGCTAGTGATGACAAAGCCGTGGCCGGGCATGCTCCGCGGCATCTGGGGCGACGACGCCCGCTTCGTGGAGACCTACTGGTCGCGGGTGCCCGGCAAGTACCTCGCCGGCGACAACGCCCGGCAGGACAAGGATGGCTACTACTGGATCATGGGCCGCATCGACGACGTGCTCAACGTCGCCGGCCATCGGCTCTCGACGATCGAGATCGAAAGCGCGCTCGTGAGCCATCCGAGCGTGGCCGAGGCGGCGGCCGTGGGCCGGCCGCACGATGTGAAGGGAGAGGCGGTGGCGGTGTTCGTCACCCTGCGCGCCGGCGAGCCGACCGACTCCCTCAAGGACGCGCTCCGCAAGCACGTGCGGCATCAGATCGGCGCGCTGGCCGCTCCCGACGACATCCATTTCACGAACGCCCTGCCCAAGACCCGCAGCGGCAAGATCATGCGCCGGCTGCTCCGCGACATCGCCGCCGGCGGGGAAACGGTGGGCGACACGACCACCCTCGAGGACTATTCCGTCCTCGCCAAGCTCCGCGGCGACCAGGAGTGAGCGCCCGTTCCGCCCGGCCGCGAGGCCGCGCGGGCGTATACTCGCCGCATGTCCACCGCTCCTGAATTGCTGGCTCCCGCCGGCGACTGGCAGTGCGTCCGTGCGGCGATCGAGAACGGCGCCGACGCCGTCTATTTCGGCCTCGATTGCGGCTTCAATGCCCGCGCACGGGCGGCGAATTTCCCGCTCGCCGATCTGCCGGAGTTGATGCGCACGCTCCACTCCCGCGGGCTCAAGGGCTACGCCACGCTCAACGTGCTCGTCTTCAGCGACGAACTCGCCGAGTTCGCTCGCGTGGCGAGGGCCTGCGACGATGCGGGCGTGGATGCCGTGCTCGTGCAGGATGTCGGCGCGGCGCGGCTGCTCCGCGAGATCTGCCCCACCATGCCCCTGCACGGCTCGACGCAGATGACGCTCACCAGCGCCGAGAGCATCGCCCTGGCCGAGTCGCTCGGCATGGAGCGGGTGGTGGTGGCCCGCGAGCTTTCCCTTGACGAGATCCTGGCCATCCGCAGGCAGACGGCCATGCCGCTCGAGGTGTTCGTGCACGGCGCCCTGTGCGTGGCCTATTCGGGCCAGTGCCTGACGAGCGAATCGCTCGGTGGGCGGAGCGCCAACCGCGGCCAGTGCGCCCAGGCATGCCGGCTGCCCTACGACCTCGTCTGCGACGGCAGGGAGGTCGATCTCGGCGTGCAGAAATACCTGCTTTCTCCGCAGGACCTGGCCGCCTACGAGCTCCTTCCCGAACTCATCACGGCGGGCGTGGCATCGCTGAAGATCGAGGGCCGCCTGAAGACACCGGAGTACGTGGCCAACATCACGAGGCACTACCGCACCGCGATCGACGCCGCCGTCGCCGCCCGGCCGGCCGCCTTCACCCCGCGCGAGGTCGAGGAGATGGAGCTTTCCTTCTCCCGCGGCTTCTCCCCCGGCTGGCTCCGCGGCTGCGACCACAAGATGCTGGTGCCGGCAACCTCCAGCGCGAAACGTGGCGTGCGGCTGGGCACGGTGGTCGCCGCGCGGCGCGACCGCGTGACGGTGAGCCTGGCGCCGGGCCTGGCCGGTGGCGTGAAGCGCGGCGACGGCGTGGCCTTCGACTGCGGTGCCACCGCCGACGAGGCCCGCGGCGGGCGGGTGTATGAGGTGTTTCAAGGCAGCCGATCGCTCACGACGCCCGCCGTGGAGGGGATCGTCGACCTCACGTTTGCCCGCAACGCTTTCGACGCGGCGGCCATCGAGCCCGGCCAGACGGTCTGGAAGACCGACGATCCGCAGCTCACGGCCAGGCTCCGCAAGACATTCACGGGGGTGGCACCCCTGCGGCGCCAGCCGGTCGATATCCATGTGGCCGTCGCCCCCGGTGATCCGCTCACGGTGACGGCCACGACCGCCACGGGAGCGACCTGCACCGTCGCCTCGGCCGACCTGGCGCAGGAAGCGACGAAACACGCCCTCGACGCCGACACGCTCCGCGCGCAGCTCGGCCGCCTGGGCGGCACCGCATTCGAGCTGCGCCGCCTGACGGCCGACATCCAGGGCAGCCCGATGCTCCCCTTCAGCGTGCTCGGCGTGGTCAGGAAGAGCCTCGTCGCCGCCCTCGAGAGCGGTGCCGCGACCAGCCGCAGAACACCTTCGGGCAACGCCTCCGGCCCGGCGGTGGAGCCGAGGGCCGGCGGCCGCAGGGGTGAGCCATCGCCTCCCCGCCCGCCGCAGCCGCAGCAGCTGCACGTGCTCGCCAGGTCGCTGGATCAACTGCGGGCCGTCCTCGACCTCGGTGAGCGGTCGGTCTTCGCCGACTTCGCCGACATCCGCCACTACCGCGAAGCCGTGTCCCTGGCCCGCGCCGCGCGGGCCACGATCCACCTGGCCACGCCGCGGATCCAGAAGCCCGACGAGCTCGGCATCTTCGCCCTCCTCGCCAGACAGGAACCCGACGGCATTCTCGTGCGCAACTACGGCGGCCTGCGGTTCTTCCGCGACCGTGGTTTCCCGATGGTGGGCGATTTTTCATTGAACGTCACCAACGAGCGGTCGGCGGAATTTTTCGTCGGCGAAGGGCTGGCCCGCGTCACCGCGTCGTACGACTGCAACCGTGACCAGCTGCTCGGGCTCGTCACGACCACGCCGCCGGAGTGGCTGGAGGTGGTGATCCATCAGCATATGCCGATGTTTCACATGGAGCACTGCGTGTTCTGCGCGGTGCTTTCGCCGGGCACGAACAAGACCAACTGCGGCCGACCTTGCGACGAGCACGTCGTCGCGCTCCGCGACCGGATCGGTGTGGAGCATCGGCTCACGGCCGACGTCGGCTGCCGCAACACGCTCTTCAACGCGGTGCCCCAGAGCGCCGCCGAGGCGGTGCCGGCGCTGCTGGCCCGTGGCGTGGCCCACTTTCGCATCGAGCTGCTCGACGAGGACGCGGCCGGCATCCGCGCGGTCGTCGCCGCCTACCGCGACCTGCTGGCCGGCAGGACGTCGGGCCGCGACGTGTGGACCATGCTCAACGCCGCCAACCGCGTGGGGGTGACCCGCGGCACGCTCGAGGAGCGACGCAACCCGTTGGCGATCCTCTGAAGAAAACCGCGGGCAGGCCGACCGCCGTTGCGGGGCCGGCCTGCCCGCGGACTCGTGTGCGTCACTTCGCGAGCTTGCCGAGCGCCTCAACCAGCGGCGTCACCTGGGGCCCCAGCACTTCCTTCACGCCCGGGATCGCCATCACGGTGTCGATCAGCTTCTGCAGCAGGCCGAGGTTTTCACCGATCACCGTCGCGAAGGCCGGCTTCTCGTCGGCGGGCAGTTTGGCCGTCTCCTCCTCGAGCGTCGTGAGCAGCGGGCCGAACGTGGCCAGCTCCGGCAACGCCGCCTTCGCCGAGGCCTCGTCCTTCACGCCGCCGAGCACGTTCGTGAGCCCATTGAACAGCGTGGCCGCCGTCTTGCCGGCCTCGAGGAACTTGGGGTCGATCGAAATCGCCTCAGCGATCGTCTCGATCACCTGCTCGCCGTCGGTGGCCACGATATCCCGCTCGACGACCGCCACCGGACCGGACTTCTCGACGGTGTCGACGACTTCTTCCACGACTTCGCGGCCCGCGGGCTTGTTCATGCGGTCGCTGTTCATCCACCACCACGCCCCCGCGGCGAGGGCGACGAGAGCCGCCAGGGGCAGCCAGCCGGGCATGCCGGCCGCGGCCGGTTCGCTGCGGCCGAGATCGGCCAGCGAGAGCCCGCGCGGCATGGCCGAGCGGATGTTACCCGACTGCTCGGAGAAGAGCCGCGACAGGCTGGCACCGGAGGGCTTGCCCCCCAATTGCTTGGCGATCATGCCCAGCACGATCGGCACGAGGTAGGTAAGCAGCGACCGGAGGATGCCGGGCTTGATGCCGGCGAATGCGGCGATCGCATCGACGATCTTGGCGGTGGAGCTGTTCCCCAGCAGCGAGCCGAGCAGGTTGCCGCCGAGGCTGCCGAGTCCCTGTGCCTGGCTGCCGCCGAGCAGGCCGGCAAGGTTGCCCAGTTGCGAGAGGTCGAGGCCGCCCATCGCCGTGGCGAGCTGATCCGCCCCTTTGCCGGAGGAGGCCAGGCCCGAGAAGGCCTGGAGCAGGGCGGGGATGGCGGCATTCGTGGCCGTGCGGGTGTCGGCTTCACTCGCGCCCACGAGTTCGCCGAGTTTGCCGACGACGTCGCCCGTCATCTGGCTCGTGATCAGGTCCACCAGGTTCATCATGCGTCTCCAGTAGAGTGTAGCTCGGCGGGGACGTCCCCCCGAGGGACCGGAATCTTACCAGTAGACGTAGTGAAGGAATTTTTCCTGGTCGGGGCCGGGCAGAGCAGCCACATCGGGCACGACATACCGGTTTTCCTCGGTGTCGATCAGCAACTTGCCGCCGGGACCGAAATCCATCGCCTGACTGCCCGTCCACCGCATGGTGAACGCCTGGCGGCCGACGTCGGTGTCGACGTCGAAATCGAGGTAGCCATGCGCGAGCTTGACCTCGTGCACGCGGGAGATCACCCGCACGAGCGACCGTCTGCGGAGCGCCGTGCGGACGACCACCTGGCTGGCCGCCGGCCACGCGGCCAGCCCGCGGAGCATGCCGAGTTCGATCTCCTCGCCGGATTCGTTCCACCCACGGACGGAGAGATACTCGTCGGGGTGCGTGGCCGGGAAGGTGCGGACGACGAACACGCCCGCCGCCACGCGGTCGTCTCCAGACCAGAGCTCGATCCGCTCGTGGGGGCCGGTGCGGAACACATGCCGCGCGGGGTCGAGCCAGACGATCGCGTTCTTCGGCGGGCCCGAATCGGGAGCCGGGGCCACGGGCGGCGGCTCCTGCTGAACCAACAGCGCGTCGACGGCGGGCTGCTTCGAGACCTGCGTCTGGATCCGCACCAGCCGCGCGTAGATGCCATCGGCCGCCAGGAGCTCGGCGTGCGTGCCCTGCTCGGCGAGACGTCCGCGGTCGAAAGCCAGAATCCGGTCGGCGTTGCGGAGCGTGGAAAGACGGTGGGCGATGGCGATCGTGGTACGGCCCTTAATGAGGGCGGCGAGGGCCTCCTGAATGCTCCGTTCGGCTTCGGCGTCGATGTTGCTCGTCGCCTCGTCGAGCACGAGGATCCGCGGGTCGTAGAGGAGCGTCCGCGCGATCGAAAGACGCTGCTTTTCGCCCCCCGAAAGACCGGCGCCGTGCTCGCCGAGGAGCGTTTCGTAGCCCAGCGGCTGGCGGCAGATGAAGTCGTGGGCGCCGGCGGCCTTCGCGGCGGTAAGCCCCTGCTCGACGGTGGCCGCCGGCCGCCCGTAGGAGAGGTTTTTCCAGATCGTGCCGCGGAAGAGAAAAGAATCCTGGAACACGATGCCGAGCCGATCGCGGAGGTCGCTCACGGCGAGATCACGGATGTCGATGCCATCGATCGAGATCCTGCCTTCCTGTACGTCGTAGAACCGGCCGAGCAGGTTGACGAGCGTGGTTTTGCCGGAGCCCGAGCGGCCGACGATTCCCACCATCTCCCCCGGGGCCACCGTGAAGGAAACGTCGCGGAGCACTGGCTGGCTGCGGTCGTAGCCGAAGGTGACGTTCTCGAAGCGGATCGCTCCCTGGACGTGCTCCCAGGGCACGGGGCGGGCGGGCTCCGTGATCGTGACGGGCGTGTCGAGGAGCTCGAGCACCCGCTGGCTCCCCGAAAGGAAGCTCGTCAGCCAGGAGGTGAAATTTGAGAGCGCTCCCAGCGGGGCGTAGAACATGGCCAGGTAGGCCAGGAAGGCGATCAACTGCCCGAGCGACATCTGGCCGCCGATCACGTCGCGGCCGCCGACGTACCACACGATCAGACCGCCCAGGCCGAAAACAAGCTGCATCGTGGCGCCGTAGGTGGAGTTCGTATGCTCGACCCACAGCCGCCACTGGGAGAGGTGGTCGCTCGCGGTCTTGAACCGCTCGCGTTCCCGCGGCTCCTGAGCGAACGCCTTCACGACGCGGATTCCCGAGAGCATGCCGGAGAGAGCCGCCATCTGCTTGCTGGAGGCGTCCCAGAGGCGGTAGTACCGCGGGTAGACGTGCCGCCAGAAGACCCACGAGCCGAGGATTACAAGGGGTACCGGAATGAGCGTGAACAGCGCGAGCTTGGGATTGATCCACACGAGCATCGCCCCCACGCCCACCAACTGCACGATCTGGAGGAGGAAGCCGCCCGTGATCTGGTGCATGAGGCCGTGGAGCACCTCGCTGTCGTGGGCCACCCGGCTGATCATCGACCCGACCTGGTGGCGGTCGTAGTAGGCGACGGAAAGGTTCTGCAGCTTGGTGACCATTTCGGCGCGGAGCGTGCCCGTCAGCCCGGTGCCGATCGCCGTGGCGAGCCGGCCCTTGATGACGCCGACCGCCGACAGCAGCAGCCGCGAGAAGGCCAGCGCCAAGACGACGATCAGCAGCGCCGCCTTGAAGTCGGGGAGCGCGTCGCCCGCCGCCGACGGCCGCGAAAGGATGCTGTCGACCATGTACTGCTGGAGTTTCGGCGGCACGAGCTCCGCCATGACGCCCAGGAACGTGAGCACGCACAGCAGGATCGCGCCGCGGGTGTAGGGGGCGAGGAGTTCGCCCACGCGGGCGAGGATTCGCCCCTTTTGCATGCACCGCGGGCATGATTGCTCGCGGGTGGTCAGCCGCAGGCTGCACGACGGGCAGCGCGGCGGGTCGAGGCCGTCATCGTCGTCTGGTTGCAGGAGCGGCCCCGTCAGCGTGGCGATCCCGTCCTTGGCGACTTCCAGCGTCCGCGACACCTTGTGAAAACGCGTGGCGCAGGCGTTGGAGTAGCGGAGGAGGTCGATCCATTCGCCGTCGACCTTGGCCTGGAGCGTGCCGCCCCCGACGCCGGCCGTGGTCCGCACCTGCTCGATGTCGGGCCAGCCCACGCTGCGCACCGGCTGGCCTGTCTCACCCGCCACCGAGATGTGGTCGGGCGTGACCACGAGCCATTCGCGGGCCGGGTTGCCCTCGAGCGTCACGTCGGTGTCGATGGCCAAGAGAACGGGTCGGTGATTCAGCCCCGCATCGTCGAGTCGGCGGCGCACCGAGCCGGGCAGGGCCGGCGACAGGGCCGGTGGCAGGGGGGCGGGCCGGGGCGTATTCTGCTGAGGTTCAGCGGTCGCGTTGTCGATCGCAGTGTCCTTCAAGGGAGTCTGTTTATGGGCTACGCGGGATGCAGCCGGATTGTTCGCGTGTTGGTGGTCGCCGCCGGGGCGGTGGCCGCGGGGGCCGCCCACGGCGATGACGCCGGGTTCGAGGATCTATTTGACGGCAAGAGCCTGGCGGGGTGGAAGGCGAACGAAAACCCCGGCAGCTGGAAGGTGGAAAACGGCGCCATCGTCTGCCACGGGCCACGCAGCCACCTGTTCTACGTCGGCCCCGACGCCGCCGCACCGGCCGACTTCACGAACTTCCACCTCAAGGCCGACGTCCTGACGAAGCCCAACTCCAACGCAGGCATCTTCTTCCACACGGCCTTTCAGCACGATGGCTGGCCGGCCCACGGCCACGAGATGCAGATCAACAACTCGTATGCCAAGGATCCCGTGCGGACGGGCAGTCTCTACCACGTGGTGAAGAACTTCACGGCGCCCGTGAAGGACGACGCCTGGTACACGCAGGAAATGATCGTCGAGGGGAAGCGGGTGGTGATGGTGGTCGACGGCCAGGTGCTGTTCGAGTTCGTGGAGCCCGACGGGGTGACGGGAACGCGAAAGATCTCCCACGGCACGTTCGCCCTCCAGGCCCACGATCCCGGCAGCGAAGTGCACTTCCGCAACATCTGTGTGAAACGGCTGCCCTGAGACTTCAGTTTTTCGCCGGATCTGCCGATAATGCCGGTTGTTCCGCGTTCAGAGGGCGAGCCATGAGCCAGTCGACCATGCCGGTGGGGATCCGCGACGACATCACGCAGTGCATCGGCCGCACGCCGCTCGTGCGGCTCAGGCGCGTCACCGAGGGCTGTGTGGCCACGGTCGTCGGCAAGATCGAGAACATGAATCCCCTGTGGAGCGTCAAGGATCGGATTGCCTGCGCGATGGTCGACGCCGCCGAGCGTGATGGCAAGATCGGCCCCGACACCATCATCATCGAGCCCACCAGCGGCAACACGGGCATCGGCCTGGCCTATGTGTGCGCCGCCCGCGGCTACAAGCTGCGTGTCACCATGCCCGAGAGCATGAGCCTGGAGCGGCGGCGGATGCTCAAGGCCCTGGGTGCGGAGCTCGTGCTCACGCCGGCGGCTGAGGGCATGCCGGGCGCCGTGCGGCACGCCGACGAGATCAGCAGGTCGAGCGCGCAGTTCTTCATGCCGCAGCAGTTCAACAATCCGGCCAATCCCGAGGTGCATCGCAAGACCACGGCCGAGGAGATCTGGGCCGACACCGCCGGGCAGGTCGACATCCTCGTCTGCGGAGTGGGCACCGGTGGCACCATCACCGGCTGCGGCGAGGTGCTCAAGAAGAAGAAGCCCGGCCTGCAGGTGGTGGCCGTCGAGCCGGCCAACAGTCCGGTGATATCCCAGAAATTGGCCGGCGAGCCGATCAAGCCCGGCCGACACACGATCCAGGGGATCGGCGCCGGGTTCATCCCCGAAATCCTCAACCTCGACATCATCGACGAGGTGATCAAGGTCGACGACGAGGATGCCATGGAGACGGCCCGCCAGATGGCCAAGCGCGAGGGGCTGATGTGCGGCATCAGTTGCGGCGCCGCGGCGTGGGGCGCCTTGGAGGTGGCGAGGCGTCCCGAGAACACGGGCAAGATGATCGTGGTGGTGCTGCCCGACCTCGGCGAGCGGTATCTCTCGACGCGGCTGTTTCCGGAATAGCCGCGTCAGGGAGTCACCGGCTCATCGAGTGACGCCGGCACGACGCCCGCTGGCGGCTGCGCCGTCCGGCTCCCCGTGCGCGGCCTGGCGAGTTCCTCCTGCTCGGCCTTCGTCAGCGTGGCCGGCGGCTGAGCTGCCCCGCCGGGCATCGGCGGACGGACCGGCGACTGGCTCGTGCCGGCGATGAAGTTGTCGATGGCGGCTCCTTCGCGCAGATGCGTGAAATGGCGGGCCATCTCGATCCGCTGCTTCTTCTCCAGGATGTCGGCCGTGAGCTCGTGACGGACTTCGTCGAGCGTGACCTTGGCCGGTTCGGTGTGGCCTTCGCAGTACAGCACGAGGAAGCGATCGGCGACCTGCACCACGCCGGACAGTTCGCCCGGCTGGAGGGAGAAGGCTTCGCGTTCCAGCGCCGGCTGCCCGCCCCACCGCTGAATCGGTGGCACCTCGCCACGGAGCGTGCGGCTGGTCGGATCGACCGAGTATTTCTCGGCGAGTTCGCCGATCCGCTCCACCGTGGGGTTCTCCCGCGCTAGTCGCCACACCTCCTGGGCCCGCCGCTGGCTGTCGAGCACGATCACCCGGCACTTCACCCGCGGGCCGAAGGTCGCCTGGAAGGCCTTGTCGAGATCGTCCCTCGTCACCGGCACGGTGCCGATCAGTTTCTTGAGAGCCACCGAAGGCCGGACGATGTCGGCGACATAGGTCGCGAGGGGAAGTTTCTCCTCGCGGGTGACGCGCTCCAGCCACGCCCCCGCGTCGGGCGTGCCGTCGGCTTTGCGGAAGCCCATCGACTCGGCCGCGCGGGCGATCTCCGTGTCGATGTCCGACTGCGACACCGTCTGCCGCTGGCGGTCGAGCGCCTGTTCGATGATGGCCCGGGTGATGAGGATTTCGACGACGTCCTTGCCGTGGCGGTCGAGCGCCGTCGAGCGCACCAACTCAAGCGGAATGGGCGTTCCGTTGACCAGCGCCGCCACGCCCGGATGGACCGATGCCTTCGCCGGGTCGTTCATCACGTTCTCGATCCTGGCGGCGGCCTGCTCGCGGCGGAAGACCTCGGTCGAGGCGTGGCGGCTCTTCCGTTCGCGGATCTGCTCGGCCAGCCGCGGCCGCACGTCGCCGATCTTCATCTCGGCGGCCGGGAGCCGCCCCTCGCACTTGATGACGATGAATTGGTCGGCCACCTGCACCACGTCGGAGATCTTCCCTTCCTCCAGGGCGAAGGCCGCCTGCTCGAAGGCGGCGTCTCCCGAGTGGCGACGGATCGGCTGCACCCACCCGTTGGCGCTGGCACTGCCGACGTCAACCGAGTGCTGCCGGGCGAGGCCCCCGAAGTCTGCCGGCGCGGCCAGGGCCATGGCCCGCACCTTCTCCGCCTCCGGCCGCGTGGGCATGACGATGATCCGCGCCTTCACGGCGGGGCCGAACTGGTTTTCGAATGCCGCCGCGATCTCCTCGTCGGTCGGCTCGATCGCCGCCCGGGCCAGAGAGCGAAGTGCCAGCATCGGCCAGACGATGTCTTCCGCATACTGTTTCGGGGTGACGCCGCGCTCCTTCTGGATCAACTCCAGCCACTGGTCGCGGGGCACGTTGAAACGCCTCGACATCGCGTCGATTTCCGCCTCGACATCCTGGAGCGTGATGGCCACGCCGGCCCGCCGGCAGGCCTCCTCGATGATCTGCCGGTTGACGAGGGCCTCGAGCACGGCCTCTCCATGGCGGACCAGGCACTCGGCCACGAGGTGGTCGTGCGTGATCTCGATGCCATTGACCATGGCGGCGAGCTTCGGCGCGGCCGGGGCGTTGGCCGGCGCCGGCTTCGGGGCCGGCGGCTCGGCTTCCGCCGTGACACCGCCGGTGAGAAGACGCCAGGCCAGGCAGCCGGCCACCACCACGGCGGCGCTGCCCAGTTCGCGGTGCCACTTCATCTGAAGGCCCTCCTTCGCCCGCCGGGCCATGCACGGCTGTGGGCATGGCGAGGCGGACATGATGGTGGGGAACGTAGGGAATACGGGCGGCACGATCAAGGCGAACAGGCCGCGGTGAAAGGGCCGAATTGCCGGGCATGCCCCGCCCCCGTAGGCTTCCCTCCATGCCCCCCGCCGCTCCCTCGAACCAGCACCCTGACTGTCTCGTCGTGCTCGGCCTGCTGCCGCCGGTGACGGCGGAGGACGTGAAGCAGGCCTACCTCGCCAAGGCGCGGTCGATGCATCCCGACCGCGGCGGTGACCCGCTGCAGTTCATGAAATTGCAGAAGGCCTTCGAGGATGCCAATGAATTCGTAAAATTCAAGGCCAGCAAGCTCGAGTGGCTGGCGGCCAACATCGATGCCTACTCGCAGCAGCAGGAGGTGGCGAGCGAGACGATCGCCCGCGGCGGCGAAATCGAAATGGAGGAGACCGACTGGTTGCGGAAATCCTTCGGCGACGACTTCGGCCACGTCGCCGACAAGCTCGTCACGGTGCGGCTCCATGGCCCGACCGCCGACGATCTGTTCGCCATTCTGATCGGCTTCCGAGCCGAAGCCCTCAAGGACCTCGCCACCCTCGACCTCACCGGTGGCTCCATCACCGACGAGGGCCTCATGCAACTCAAGGGCCTCAAGGGGCTGCGCTCGCTCGACCTCCGCGGCACGGCCGTCGGCAAGCTGGCGTCCGAGGCCCCCGGCTGGTTCGAGAAACTCGAATTCCTCGGTCTGCCGAAAGGGGCCGTCGGGCTGTTCGGTCGCATCGGCCTGGCCGCCCGCGTCCGGGTGGAGGTCGGCTGACCGATCACTCCAGTTCGGGCAGCAACGCCTCCGCGGCGGCCGCCTCACGGAGTTTTTCCAATGCCTTGGCCTCGATCTGGCGCACCCGCTCCTTGGTCACCCCCAGGGCCGAGCCGACTTCCTTGAGCGTCTGCGGCTCGTGCGTGTGGTCGAGCCCGTAGCGGCGGATGATGATCGTCTGCTCCCGCTGATCGAGGCGGTCGAGAAACTTGCCCACCTGGGCGATCCGGTCGCTGGCCGCCAGCCGCTGCTGGTATTCGTCCTCCCGGCGGTCGGCCGCCGCATGGAGCATCTCCATATCGGCCGCGCGGAAGCGGTCGCGCCGCTTGTGCTCGTCGGGGATCGTGCGGGCGTAGTTCTTCATGATCGCCCACGAGGCGTAGGTGCTGAACTTGTTGCCACGGGCGTAGTCGAACTTCTCCACGGCGCGGATCAGCGACATGTTGCCGTCGCTGACCAGGTCGAAGAAGCTGTCGCCGGGTGAGACCCGCCGCTTGGCGATGGAAACCACGAGCCGTAAGTTGGCCCTGACGATCTTGTTCTTGATCTCCACGATGTCGTCGTACAGCCGCTCGATCTGGTCCATCAGCCGGGCATTCGGATGATCGGCGTCGAGCTGCTCGCGCAGCTTCGTGGCCTTGTACTTCAGGTAGTTGAACTTCCTGAACAGCCACACCTCCTGCTCGCGTGTCAGGAGCGGCACCTCGTAGAGGCTGGCGAGGTAGGCGGGCAGGCCGGAGGGGCGGCGCACCCGCTTGGCTCCGTCTTCCAGGCCCGGGTAGGGCTGGTTGACCACCGCCTCGGCGCTCTTCCGCGCGAACAGGGCGTTGGGGATGAGGTCGAGCGGCAGCTGGGCGATGTGGTCGGCACGCTGGGAGAGGATGACACGGTAGATGCTGGCCTTCGAGCGGCGATACCGCTTGGCGATGGATTCCACCGCTTCCCCGTGGAGATAGTGCTGGTAGATCCGCATGCAGCTTTCAGGCCGCAGCCGGCCGTCGCTGCCGGCGAAGACAGCGGACTCGGGGTGTTCCTGGTCGTGCCGCTTGATCGTGTAGCGGATCGTCTCCACGCTGCGGCTGAGCTTGGTGGCGATCCGCCGGTGGACGTCGGCCGGGCAGGCGCCCGCGGCCGAAAGCCGTCGCGCCCAGGAAATGATCTTGTCGTGCTCGTCGGCAGAGAGCTGGCTGAAGCGGCTGCCCCGCTCGATGCGGTGGGGATTGCTGCGCATGAACCGCTCGACGGCGCTGGCCAGAAAGCCGACCCGCTTGCGTCCGGCGACCGTGTAGCGTTGGGCGACGAGGCCGTGCTCCCGCCACCGGGAGATCGTCTTCGTCGACACGTTGAACCGCTTGGCCAGTTCCTCGATGGAGAGCACCGGCTCGTTCACCGGCTCGCCGACCGCGACGTCATTGAGACCGGCAGCGGCCTCGGAAGCCTGTTCATCCATGAAAAGCCGAACGAAGGAATCAGACTCATTGGAACGCATGACACACCACCTTTGGGAAGGACGCCCACGTTCTCGGGAGCCATCCGTGACCCCCTTCCAGCTGCTCGCGAACGCCCCCTTTATACGGGTGCCCCCCGGAACTGGTTCGGCTGAGACGGTGATTCTTGAGACATTTTGGCGTTGCCCGCCCGATCGTCACGTCCGTCGTCCTTGCGTGTTCGCCGCAACCTGTTGATGAGAAAAGGCTTGCAATGACCGGGCCGACCGCAGGCCGCCCGCCGCGGGACCGTGCCACGTGGATTGACCGTTCAAAATAGGGGGTTTGGATGGGGGGACAGTTGGTATCGCGTCCGACGGGCCGCCCTGGGGTCGACAAAAGAGGAGCAAATTTCTCGACCGCAGGGAGGCCCGGATGCACCGCGGCAAGACGGGGTTGGCGTTGATCGCGTGGGGCATGGCAGCGGCTGCCGCCATGTCGGCGGTGTCCGCCGGCGAGGCTGCCCGAGTGCGTGTGAGGGTCGATGCCTCCGGGGAACTCTTCGCCCCGGCAGGCCGTGACGCCGATCCCGTTCGCCAGCCGATCACGGTTGCGGGTCGGTTCGACTTCACGGAGCAGCCGGCCGCTGCCTCCGCCGCTCCGGCCGCCGTGGTTCGCACCTTCGCCGACGCGGCCGCCGACATCACGGTCGATGGCCGGACCACCCGCGTCGTCCTGCCCGATGACGCCCGGCGGCTGCGGGTGGCCCGCATCGGAGCCGTGCCGGTGCCGTATCTGGCTGAAGGGTTCTTGACGCGGTCTGAAGTGGACCTCCTCGACACGCCGTTCGACGCGCTCCTCGTCGATGAACTGCAGGTCAAGGAAGCCATAGCCGTCGGCCACACATGGACCGTTCCTGCCGACGCGGCGGCTGGGCTGCTGGCCATCGACACGATCGAAACCGGTGGTCTCGAGGCCCGCTTGGAGGAGGTCGTCGACTACCGCGGCCGGGTCATTTTCGAAGGCATCGTCGAGGGTGCCGTCGATGGCGTGCCCACGCATGTCGTGGTCGAGGGATCGTGCACGATCGCCGCATCGCCGGATATTTCCTCGACCGCGGATGCACTCCGGTATCGGCTCGATGGAGGGGTGACGAACGTCGCCGTGACGCTCCAGGAGCGGCGCCAGGCCAGCCATGTGGCCCCAGGCTTCGACATCGAGGCCCGAGTGACGATGAGCCGTGCCAGGGGCCAGGCGGTGAGCCCTAAGGTGGCCGACGAACACGAGGCCGAAGGCCCGCGGCGCCGCGGCGAAGGCCGCCCCGGGCTTGTCTGGCATGGGGATTCGGGCCGGCGATTCGATCTCGTCCACGATTCCCGCTGGCGGGCCGTGGAGGAGACCGCGGGGACGCTCGTCATGCGCTACCTCGACCGCGGAGCGCTCGTGGCCCAGTGCTCGATCACCGCACTGCCCCCGGCGCCGGCGGCAGCCATGCCGACGATCGCCGAGGTGCAGCGCGACATCCGTCGCTCACTCGGCGACCAGTTCGAACGGTTCGAGGGAGCGACGGAGGCCGCGAGGAGCGACGGCGTGACGGTGGTCCGCGTGGAGTCGGCGGGGAGCGCGGAGAAACTGCCTTTCCGCTGGGTGCACTACGTGCTGGCCGATGCCGCCGGCAGGCGGGCCAGCGTGACCTTCATGATGGAGGTGCCGCTCGCCAAGCGGTTCGGCGACGCCGACCAGACACTCATCGACGGCCTCTCGCTGGCGGACGATCCGGCGGCCCGGGAAGCCCGGCTGCCACGGAAAACAGCGACGCCTTGACGCCCCCGCCGCGGCGTTGGAATATTGTCGCTCCCCAGGCGAATCACCGGCGGAGACGGCGGCCATAGAGAAGCAGCATCGCATCAACGAACAAATCCGCATCTCCCCGGTGCGGGTGATCTCCGCAGAGGGTGGGCAACTTGGCATCATCCCCACCGAAGAGGCGCTCCGCATCGCTCGGGATGCCGGGCTGGACCTCGTCGAAGTCGCAGGCTCGGAGAAGCCGCCGGTCTGCCGGATCATGGACTTCGGCAAGTTCAAGTACCAGCAGAAGAAGAAGCAGCACAAAACCCACGTCCATCACACCAAGATCAAGGAGATCCGGCTGCGTCCCAAGACGGGCGAGCACGATATCGAGTTCAAGGTGAATCAGGCCAAGGGCTTCCTCCTGCACAAGGACAAGGTCGTCGTGTCGGTCGTGTTCCGTGGCCGCGAACTCGCCCACATCGACGAGGGGCAACGGGTCATGAGAGGCATCCTCGAACAGCTCGAGCCGGTGGGTAAAATTGAGGCCCCGCCCCAGCAAATGGGCAAGCGACTGGTGTGCACGTTGGCCCCGAAGTAGAACATTCCAGTCCGCCCCA
The DNA here is from genome assembly GCA_044234625.1 of Pirellulales bacterium. Lineage (GTDB taxonomy): Bacteria > Planctomycetota > Planctomycetia > Pirellulales > UBA1268 > CACORA01. Next base: position 32,513 of record JBIIIP010000011.1, read on the forward strand.
CCGATCGTTTCAATGAGGAGAGTGACGTGCCGAAGCAGAAGACCCACAAGGGCGTGAAGAAGCGGTTCCGCCTGACCGCCAAGGGTAAGGCCAAGCACCGTCGCGCCGGCACGAGCCACTTGCAGGTGCGGCTCACGGCGAAGCGGAAGCGCAACCTCCGCGGCACCGGCGTGCTGGCCGAAGTCGATACGCCCGCGATCAGGGAGATGGTGGGGAAGTACAGCTACTAGCCCCTCCTCGGGACGGCCCTCGCGGCCTGCGGAAGCGGGACGGGACCGCGGCCTGTGATTTCCCGCCCCGTTTTCCGCGCAGCCCTTGCATTTCCGCGGCGGCACGCGACATTTAGTGGTTCCTCCGTTCAGAAGGCGTTGAGACATGCGTACCAAGAGTGTCGTCCCGAGGCTGCGGGCCAAGAAGCGGCTGTTCAAGCGGGTGAAGGGCTCCGTCGGCGGTCGCCGTCGCCTCCTCCGCACCGCCAAGGAATCGATCATCCGCGCCGGTGTCTACGCCCGGCGCGATCGCCGCCGCAAGAAGCGGGATTTCCGCCGCCTGTGGATCGTCCGCATCAACGCCGCCGTCCGCGAACGGGGCGTGCGGTACAGCCAGTTCATTGCCGGCCTGGAAAAGATCGGCTGCGAACTCGACCGCCGCACGCTGGCCGAGATGGCCGTGCTCGACCCGACCGGCTTCGATGCCGTTGTCGAGAACGTGCGGCAAGCCCTCGGGCTGCCAGCCCCCGCCGCCGTCGCCTGAGCGGCCGCCGCGACTCGGGATCGGAAACCCTCTGGTGTCAGCCGTTTCGATCGAATCGTTCCGCGCGGAGATCGATCGCCTGCGCGTCGATGCCCTCGCCGCCCTCGAAGCGGCGGCCGACGGGGCCGCCCTCGAAGTGGCCCGCGTGGAATACCTCGGCGCCCGCAGCGGGCGGCTGAAGGCGATCCAGAAATCACTGAGTGGTCTCGCGGCCGCCGACAAGCCCGCCGGTGGCAAGCACTTCAACGACGCCAAGGGGGCGATCACGGCCGCCCTGGCCGCAGCCGAGGAGAGGCTCGCCGGCGGTGCCGGCCGGGCCGTGGAAGCGATCGATGTCACGCTCCCCGGTGAGCCGTTTCGTCTCGGCCATCTGCATCCGATCACGCAGACCATCCGCCGCGTGCAGGAGATCATGGCCCGTCTCGGGTTCGAAAGCGTCACCGGTCCCGAGGTCGAAGACCAGTGGCACAACTTCGAGGCCTTGGCCATCAACGCCGAGCATCCCGCCCGGGACCCGCTCGACAATTTCTACCTCGCGGTGGCCCGCGGGGCCGATCCGCTCCTCCTCCGGTCGCAGACGAGCACCGTCCAGATCCGCGTGATGGAGCGGCGGGAGCCGCCACTGCGGATCGTGTCGCTGGGCCGCGTGTATCGGCCCGACACGGCCGACGCCACGCACTACCCGATGTTTCACCAGGTCGAGGGGCTGCTCGTCGAGCCAGGCACGACGATGGCGCACCTGAAGACGGTGCTACGCTACTTCGCCTCGAGTTTCCTCGGCGGCGACGTGAGCGTGCGGTTTCGTCCCTCGTTCTTCCCGTTCACCGAGCCGAGTGTGGAAGTGGACATGGAATGGGGCGGCCGCTGGATCGAGATGGGCGGGGCGGGGATGGTCGACCCGGCCGTGCTCGAGGCGGTGGGCTACGACCCTGATGCCGTAACCGGCTTCGCCTTCGGTCTCGGCGTCGAGCGGATCGCCGCCCGGCGGTATGGCGTGGCCGACATCCGCGACTTCTACCGCAACGACGTCCGCTTTCTCCAACAGTTCTGAATCCGCATGATCCTCTCCACCAATTGGCTGGCGGACTACGTGCAGGTGGCGGCGCCGGCCGACGCGATCGTCGAACGGCTTCTGCTGGCGGGGCTCAATCACGAGTCGACCGCAGCGCGGGCCGCCGACACGGCCATCGAAGTCGAGGTCACGAGCAACCGCCCTGATTGCCTGGGGCATATCGGCGTGGCCAGGGAACTCTCCGTGCTCTTCGACCGGCCGCTGCATGTTCCCGATCCACGGCCGCTCGAGGGGGGCGGTGACGCCGCTGCCAGCGTGGCGGTGGAGATTCGGTCTCCGGACATCTGCCCCTTCTATGCGGCCCGCGTCATCCGCGGCGTGCGGATCGGGCCGAGCCCGGCCTGGCTCGCGGAGCGGCTGGCGACGGTGGGCGTGGCGAGCGTGAACAACGTGGTCGACGTCACCAATTACGTGATGCTCGAGTGTGGCCAGCCGCTCCATGCCTTCGACCTGGCGAAGATCAAGAGTGGGCGGATCGTGGTCCGCCGGGCGATGCCGGGCGAGTCGTTCACGGCCATCAATCACAAGACCTACACGCTCACCGACCGGATGTGCGTGATCGCCGATGCCGAGCGGCCGGTCGCCCTGGCGGGCGTGATGGGGGCGGCCGACTCCGAAATCGGCCCCCACACGACCGACATCCTCCTCGAATCGGCGCAGTTCGCGCCCTTGCCGGTGCGGGCCGCCGCCCGTGGGCTCGTGTTGTCGAGCGCGTCGTCCTATCGCTTCGAGCGCGGGCCCGACCCGGCTGCGGTCGACTGGGCGAGCCGCCGCGCCGCGGCGATGATCCTCGATGTCGCCGGCGGCACGCTGGAGCGCGGGGTGGTCACTGCGGGCGAGTTGGCCTGCTCCCCGGCGGTCGTCGAACTCGATGACGCCCGTGTCGCCGAGGTGCTCGGCGTCGACGTGCCACGAGACCGGCAGCATGCCATCCTTCTCGGCCTCGGATTCGTGCCGCAGCCCGCGGTCGGGCCGGCATCCTCGACCCGCTGGCAGGCGCCCACTTGGAGGCGCGACGTGTGGCGCGACATCGACCTCGTCGAGGAGATCGCCCGCATCGAGGGCTACGACGCCGTGCCCGAGGACTGCCCGATCACTGCCCGGCCCGTCGAGCTTTCGGCGCGCGAGATCGCGATCCGCCGCGTGTCGGAGGTGCTCGTGGCGGCCGGGTTCTGCGAGGCGATGACGCGCAGCGTCGTGGCCGAGCCACTGGAGTCGGCGGGCAGCCCGTGGACCGACGAGGCGCCGCTCGTCTGCCAGCCCGCCCTCGTGCGCGGGGCCGACCGTCTCCGCCGGTCGCTCCTGCCGAGCCTGCTGGAAGCGCGTGCCGGCAGCCTGGCCGTGGCGGCGCCGCATGGCGACCTGTTCGAGGTCGCTCATGCCTACCTGGCGCGGCGGGCACCGCCACCCGACGACCTGCGGGCGGTGACGCCCGTCGAGGAGCCGCTCCTGGCTGCATTCGTTGTGGAAGGAGGCTTTTTTCGGGCCAAGGGCCTCGCGGAGGCGGTTCTCGCCCGGCTCGGTGTCGCCGACGCAGGCATCCCGGAGGATGTGCGGGTGGCCTACAGGCCGTGCGAACAGGGGCTCCTCGCGCGGGGACGGACCGCCGAGATCGTTTGCGAGGTTGCGGGCCAGACCGTCGAGCGGGTCGGGGTGATCGGTGAGGTCGCTCCGGCGACGCTGCGGGCCTTCGGCCTCGACGGGCCGGTGGCAGCCGTCGAGTTGCGGCTCGATCGGCTCGATTTCGCCGTGCAGCGGGAACGCATGCTCGTGCGTCCGAGCGATTTTCCCGCCGTGGAACGCGACATCAATATCGTGGTGGCCGACAACGTCGCCTGGGGCGACATCGCCGTGGTCATCAGCGACACGACCGGCCCGCTGCTGGAGCACTGCCGGCTGGTGCAGGTGTGGCAGGATGCGCAGCGGCTCGGCAACGGGAAGAAAAGCGTAGTCGTGTCGCTGCGGCTTCGCAGCGCGGCGGGAACGCTCTCGGGCGACGAGGCCAACCGCGTCGTCCAGGACGTCGTGGCCGCCTGCGGTCGCCGCGTGGGGGCCACCCTGCGCGGCGAGTGAATCCAGCCGCGCCGGGGAAGCAACTACGGAAGCGGCAGACGGCTTCTCTCCGCGGTCTCCGCGCGGAGCTACCTGTCGGAGTAGACCCGCGTGATCTCTTCCTTCGTGATCGGTGCGGGGTGGTCGTCACTGGTGATCTGCACCTGCACCCGCTGGTCGCCCTCGCGACGGCCACGCACACGGATGCGGAAAGACGCTTCCTCGGAGGGCGCGAGCCGAGCCAGTGGCTCGAAGAGAACGGTCAGATTCTCGATGCGATGAGCCGCCGGGCCCTTGGCATCGAGCGGTTCCATCTCGCCGAGCAGGGTCGCCGAGAGCCGCACGCCACTGGCCGCCTTCGTGCCCTGATTGCCGACACGGATCACATATTCGGTCTGCCCATCGACCTCGATCGGATCTTCGCTGTCGCTGACCTCGAACGATAGCGCCGCCAGCCCTTCCACCTCGATCGTGCTGGCCATCTGGTCGGACAGGCCGTCGGCGTTGCGGGCTGCCGTGACGAACTTTTGCGGTCCGAGACTGACCGGCATCACCACCACTTCGACGGTGCCCGCGTCGCCGGGGGGCAGTTCCTCGAGGCTCCACAGCACGCGGTGCGTTCGCTCGTCGTAGTAGCCGGCATTGTTGGCACGGACGAACTTCATGCCCGGAGGCAATTGCGTCGCCAGTTCCACCGCCTTGGCCGGCGCCGTGCCGGTGTTCGACATCGTGATGCGGCAGGTCGCGGGGCGTTGCAGGTAGCGGCGGGCCGGCATTTCGGCGGCGATCTCCAGCGTGGGGGCCGTGACTTCGAGCGGCAGGGCCTGCTCCACCTCCAGCCGGCCGTCGGCGCGGGCTACGAGCCGCATGGCGTGCACACCCGGGGCGGATGTGGCCAGGGAGAGGTCGATCGACCTGGTCTCGCCGGGCCGCAGTTGGCCGACGTCGAATTCGAGCTCCCGACCGGCGCGGTGCGTGATTCCGTCCGGCAGCACGCCCTCGAGAACCACCCCCGTGGCCACGCCTGTGCCGGGGTTGGAAACCTTGATCGCGACATTGATCGGCTTGCCGATGAGCACGGGCTCGGGCCGGTCGAAGTCGAGTTGCAGTGCCGGCTTGGTGGAGCGGGAGCGGATCGAGGCCTCGGCACGGAAGACGACGCTGGCCACGCTGCCGATTTCCCCTTCGGCCTCCGGCATGACCTCCAGCGCCACCTTCGTCTCATTGCCCGGCGCGAGGATGCCGAGCATCCAGACGAGTTCTCCGGCCCCACCCTCGGCGGTGCCGGATGCCGGGGAGGCCGGGGGCGTGGTCGTGATCAGCGACGTGCCGGCAGGGATCGCGTCGCGGAGGGTCACGTCGTGTGCGACGGCAGAGCCGACGTTGCGGACGACGATCTCGTAGCGGGCGGGCTTGCCCACCTGCACCTCGCGCGGGCCGCGCTTCTCGACCGTGACCTGCGGCGTCTGCGCCCCGTCGAGCTGCATCGGGCCGGGGCGTCCCTGCCCTGTCGCACCGGTCGCCGAATCGGACGGCGGCGGTGAGGCAGCCGGCGGTGAGGGCGGCGCGTTGAAGGGCGAAGGCGGCTGCGGCCCGGCGAAGGGCGGGGGCTGCGGGACGGCAGCGGTCGCGAGTTGCGGCGGAGGGGCGGCGAACGCCGCCGGCGGAGCCGACGCCCGCATGCCAGGCGATGCGGCCGGCGGAGGAGCGGTGAGGGCGGCGCCCGGCGGCTGGGCGGTGAGGGTGTTGCCCGGCGGCGGGCTGAAAGGGTGCGGTGGAGCCGGAGATCCCAGGGCAGCGGGCGGCGGCTCGACGGCGACCGTGTCCGGGGCTGTTGTTTCGGTGGCCTCGTCGACGGGCTCAGTAACGGGCGGAGCTGGGTCGGCCTCGATGGCCACTTCGTCTTCGTTTTCAGTGAGCGGCACGGGCACGGCCCCTGGCGTCGGCGTGACAGGGGCGGTCTCGTCGGGCTTCGCGGCCGAGGTTTCCGACACCGATTCGGCGGGCGTCGTGAAGCGACTGCCCGGCGGCTGATCACGGTCGAGTTCGCGCGGTGGCTCAGTGGCCGCCCCGGCTGCCGGCAACGGATCCTGCGCAGCGGCGGCGAAACGCGACAGTGGTCTCCCCTCGGCAGCGGCCGGCACGACTTCTCCGGCATCGACCTCGTCGAGCGACACGCGTTGGGCGTAACGGTCGGTGGAGGGAGTCGCCGCCGGCTCTGGCTCCGGTGCCGGGGCACGCCAGCCGTCGGTTGGCACGGCCTGCGCCGTCGCGTCGTCGGTCGTGGCGAGCATGCCGGGCGACTCGGGGGCCGGTCGAACGCGACCGATCCCGAGCCCCCAGACGAGGCCGAATCCGGCACACGCACAGCCGCAGGCGCCGAGAATAATCGGCAGTTTGGATGATCGCGGTGGGACGACGAGATCCTGGCGCGAGGGGCGATCGGGCTCGGGCATGGCTGCGATCCTCTGAGGGCGCGGGTGCGGCCACGAGAGGTAGCAAAGTCCTTCCCTTCGGGAAAGATCACTGCGACTGGCGGGCCTCGGGGAATGGCGGGAATCAGGCCGACGCGAGAACCTGGCGAAGGGGAAAATGAAACTTCCCCAACTTGCCCCCGTAATTTCCAGCAGAGATCGCCAGGATGTCGGGGCCGACGGCAGCCCGCATGCCTGCGGCCATCGCCGCCGCCACCGTCGCTTCGTCGATTCCGTCGATCACGATTTCCAGGGCGCACGCCGCTTCGGCGACCAGTTGCGTCGGCACGCGGCCGACGAGCCCGGGACAGAATGCGTCGTTCGTGGAGGCCCGCAGGCTCTCGTAGCGGGATCCAACCTTGCTGCCGGAACGGACCACCCCGCCGGGAAATGGTGTGATCGTGCCGGGGAGGCCGCGGATCGCGGCGACCGCCCGGCGGGCCGCGGCCAGCGCCGGTTCCAGCGAGCGGGCCTGGAGGATGAAGTTGCCGCCGCCCACGCCTTTCTCGATGCCGATCGATTCCTCGACGAGAAACTCACCGTCCATCACCGGCACCCGCCAAAACCGCCTCCCATCGAGCACCTTGGTCTTTTCGAAGCCGTCGCCGAAGAAGCGGATGTGTGCCCCCAGCGGGGCTCGCTCCTCGGCGGCGGGTAGGCCGTCGAACAGGCTCACCGTGGGGCAGGTGAGGAGGCACTGCGCGGCACGGTTGGCCACCGCCTTGGCGACGCCCTCGGCGGCAAAACCGAATGCCAGCACGGCCGCGCCGGGGCGGCCATCGGGCGAATCGACGGCGGCGATCGGCCGCTCGACGCCGATCTCGGCATCACACCCGATGACGCTGGTGCCGTAGCCGCAGGCGGCATCGAGAGCCGACGTGAGCCAATGGTCGTCGTGCGCGGTCACGATGAGCCGCGAGAAACGCAGGCGAAACGCCTCTGCGAAGGTGTCGATGACCTGTGTGGTTTCGATGAGCAAGCAGGGTTCTCGCGGCGATGGTTTCCCGATATCTTAAGGTGTCTTTCCCGCCTTCAGCCACATCAAAGGACTCTTCGATGGCATGCCCCTCCCGTTTTTGCCGCGGCCTGGTGGCGACGCTCGCCACGGTGGCTTTCGCCGCATCTTCGCTGCCGGTCGAGGCCGCCGACATTGCCGACAGCAGCCTGGCGATGATTCCCGCTGATGCGGCCTTCGTGTCCGCAACGCTCCGCGGCCGTGAGCAATACGATCGGATCGTGAAGAGCAAGGCCTTCCAGGCGTTGCTGAAACTGCCCGGAGTGGCCCGGGCCATCGATTCCCTGGAGGAGCAGAAATCCCAGCCCGGCAGCCCGCTGTCGATGATCGACGTGTTCATGCAGATGCCCGAGAACCAGCAGGCCCTCGAAGTGCTCGAGGATATGGTGGGCACCGACACGTTTGTCTACGGGGAGCCGTCGTGGGCCAAGTTGCTGGAATTGATGCAGAAGGTGCAGCGGGCCCAGCAAGCCGCCAACCTTCTCTCGATGGTTCAGTCCTTGCAGGGAACGACGCTCCGTCTTGAGGAGGCGGAAGTGGACGAGATGGACGAGGATGAAGACGAGGCGAACGAAGACGAAGACGAGGAGGACGCGGACGAGGACGATGGTGCCGCCGCTCGGCGGCCCATCCGCGCCCGGCTGGCACGTTTTCAGGCCGTCGAGGCCGATCTTGGCTCCCTGTCTTCCGAGGAGCTCTCCACGCGGATGATGATCGAGGCGGTCGCCGACAACATCGATCTCCTCGTCATGCCCGACACGGTGTGGGGCTTCCGGATCACCGACAAGGCCGCCGCTTCGACCCAGCTTCTGCGGATTGAGGAACTGCTCAAGACGGCGGCGCAGACCAGTCCCGAATTGGCCGACGCGGTGGAACGGAAAAAGATCGCCGGAGGCGAATTCGTCACGTTCACGTTCGACCCCGAAATCGCGGCGTGGCGGGAACTCTTCTGGAATCCCGAAGGGCTCGGCGGCGGGCTCGACGACGAGATCGACGCCATCGCGAAGAAGGTGGACGCCATCGCCGTGGTGTTCGCCATCGGGATCATCGACGACCATGTGATCGTGTCGCTCGGCGATTCCACCGCACACCTGGAAAAAATCGGCCGCTCGGGCGCCAAGAATGGCCTTCTCGGCACGAAGCCGCTCGCGGTGCTGCTCGACCACCGTGACAAGCCGATCACGGGGGTGAATTTCGCCAGCGAGGCCCTCATGGCGGCGGTGGCACCGTCAGCCGAGGGCATCGAATACATGGCCACGCTCAGCGACCAGATCGCGGACTTGGCCGACCTGCCTGCCGAGGCAGCCGTCGATGCCCGCCGCGAACTCCAGGCGGTGGCAGCGGAGTATCGGAAATGGCTTCCCGTTGCCGGGCCGTGGCTGGCCTTCTCGTTCCTGTCCGAGCAGGGTTACGAAGGCTACGCGTGGGATTGGTCGAAGAACATGCCGCTCGACGGCAGCAAGCGGCTTGACCTTTTGGAGCACGCCGGTGGAGCGCCGCTTGCCGTCTACGTCGCCCGGGGGAAGAGCGACGTGGCGCAGTTCGACACGGTCGTTTCATGGGCCCGCCGCGGCTGGGAATTCTTCAAGAAATACCGGCTTCCCAAACTGGAAGACGCCGCAGCCCGCGAGCGGGTCACCGCCATCGAGACCCATCTTTTTCCGTTGGCTGAACGTTTCGTGACGGCGATGCGCACGAAACTTTTGCCCGCGCTCGCCGGCGGCCAGGTGGGCTTGGTGCTCGATGCCAAGAGCAAGACAAAAAAGCTGCACCGCACCCTGCCCGAGGCCGATGCCGCGCTGCCCATCATCGAGCCGGCGATCGTGTTCGGCCTCGACGACCCGAAGCTCTTCCGGGAGGGCCTCAGTGATCTCTTCGCGCTCGCCGACGAATTGGTCGACGCCGTCCGCGAACTCGACCCCGATGCGGTTCCCGCCGACTACCAGGTGGCCGAGCCGGAGAAGGCGAAGGTCGAGGGAGGCACCATCTGGTCATGGGCCCTGGAGAAGAGTGGCATCGACGACCAGGTGCGGCCCTCCATCGCGGTGGGCGAGGAGGCCGCCGTGTTTTCGCTCGTGCCCAAGCAGGCCGGTCGCATGATCGTGGAGAGCCGGCTCGAGACGGGCTCGCAACTCTCGGCGTTTGAAGAACCACTGGCGACCGCAGCCGCCCTCGACGTCGCCGGGCTGATCGACGCCCTGGAACCGTGGGTGGTCTACGCAACGCGCTACGGCTGTGTGCAGCAGCGCGACGGCAGTGTCGATCCGGAGATCGCCCTCGATGCGGCGACGGAGAATGCCGAAGCGAGGGAAGCCCTGGTGCAGGCCAAGACGGCCTTCGAGGCGCTCAGGTCGCTCCGGGTGGGGGTCGCGGAAACGCGGATCACGCCGGAGGCCACGGTCACGCACTGGCGGAACGTAATCCGCGACATGAAGTGACCATCATGTCATCCGCGGCCGCACGGTGCCGCGGATGAAAATGTCACTGCCTGGATGATCGACGTGCTCGATGTCGATCGGCGGGACGTCGTGGAGCGTGGGCAAGGCTGAGGCGGTTCCTCCGCCCACGATCCGCGGGGCGATGAACGTCCACACCTCGTCGACGAGGTTCGCTGCGAAGAAGTGCCGCAGGGTCTCGGGGCCCCCTTCCACAAGGAGCGTGGTGTGCCGTCGCCGGCCGAGTTCGGCAAGCAGTGCCTTGATGCGCGTCTCCCGGCAGCGATCGCTGCCCTGCCAGATTTCACAGCCCGCCGCGCGGAGGGGCGCGAACCTCTCCGGGGCGGCGTCGGGGCCCACGGCGATGAGGACCGGCGTGTCGCGGGCCGTGCGCACGAGCTGCGAGGTGAGCGGCAGACGGGCGGTCGAGTCGAGCACGATCCGCAGTGGTGTGCGCGGGCCGGCGGGTCGCGCCGTGAGCAGTGGATCATCGGCAAGGGCGGTGCCGACGCCCACGAGAATCCCGTCGCACCGGCCGCGGAGACCATGGACGATGGCCCGCGACTCAGCCGACGAGAGCCAGCGATCCTCCGGTGTACCGGTGGCGAGTGTGCCGTCGAGGCTCATCGCCCACTTGGCGATGACCCACGGCCGATGCCGCTCGACGAGCGCGCGAAACGGCGCGGTGAGCCGGGTGGCCTCCGCCTCGAGCAGGCCGACCTCGACGGCCTGGCCAGCCTTTTCCAGGGCCGCGATCCCGCCGCCGTTGACCGCCGGGAAGGGATCGCGGGCGGCGATCACCACGCGGGCCAGTCCGGCGGCGATGATGGCTTCTGTGCAGGGTGGCGTCTTCCCGACGTGGCAGCAGGGCTCGAGAGTCACGTACAGGGTGGCGCCACGGGCGGACGCGCCAGCGGCCCGAAGGGCCACGGCCTCGGCGTGCGGCCCGCCGAACTCGGCATGCCACCCCTCCGCCACAATCCGCAGGCCGCCGGCTGCGTCGCGGGCGGCGATCACCGCTCCGACCTGTGGGTTGGGCTCCACGCGGCCGGCCCCACGACGCGCCAGCTCGATCGCGCGGGACATGGCCGTGGCATCGTGGGAATCAAACATCTCTCACCTCGGCCCGGTGGCCGGCGGCGACCATGAATCCCCTCGGGGAAGAGGCTTCAGCCCGGCGTCCAGATCGTTTTCTTCTCCCCGCCCGCGCCGGGCAGATCACCGCCCGGCGTCCAGATCTTGCCGGGCTCCGGCGCCGGGGCGGCGGGCACGCCGGCCGCAGGGCCGGCCGGCATCGCTGCGGCGCGACCGGCGAGCGCCGAGAGGTCGATGCCCGCCTCCATCAGCACCTCGGCAAGCGCGCCGAGCACTTTCTGGTCGCGGGCGTGATCGCGGCGCAGGTGGTCGAGCAGTCGCATGATCTCGGCCTGGTCGCCGCGCTGCAGGCGAATCCGCAGCTCGGCCACGTCGAGCATGCCGTCGTCGGCCTTGAGTGTGGCCGCAATCTCGCGGAGCGTGGCGATGATCGAGAGCTTCTCAACCGTAGATTCGGCCCGGGATTCGAGCAGGCCATAGGCCTCCCACCGATCCTCGGGCGTGGCATCGCCCCGGGCCACGAGCTCGCGTGCCGCCCGCTCGGCTGCCAATTCGAAGCCCGCGTCGACCGACGTCACGAGCAGGCCGCGCAGCTCTTCGAGATCGAGCGTGGCCATGTCGACGCGGTGCCACCGCAGGGGAGGCACGTCTGCGAGCGGGTTTGTCGCCACGATCGTGGCCGGAGCCGGGATTCCCAGCTTGCCCTGGATCGCCGTCCAAGCGGCGCCGATCTCGCGCCGTCGCGAGGTGGCTTCGCCCTCGCTGATGAGGGCCTCCACCCGCAGCCGGCCATGCTTCTCGGCGACGGCCTCGCGCGGTGTCTTGCCGAGCAGTTCCGGGAGGGGTGTGTCGGGCCATACCGTCGTGAAGCGGTCGGCGACCGCCAAGCGCTGTTCGTCGAGATAGGCATCGATGGCCGCCGGAGCACCCGCTGGCGGCGGCGCCTGGGGTGGTTCCGGTGGACGCGGCCGGAACTGTGCGTTCAACAGCCAACTCGTCGGCGTCGCGATGGGAAGGCCCTCATGGGGAGGTTCCAGCGCAAACGAGCCGCCCACGAGCGGCCCCGCGATGGGCAGCGCCTGCGCGACGTCGGGCGTGAAGCCCTGGAGCACGGCTTCGGGCTCACGGTCGGTCTGACGACCGAAGATCATCAGCGAGGCAAGGAGCCGCACCGGCTTCGCGCCATCGGCCGGGGCCTCGTAGAACCGCCAGACGGAATGCGGCGGCGCGGCGCCCCGCTGCACCCATTCGGAACGGTCGAAGGGCGCCGGCTCGCAGGCTTTGTTCTGGCGGAGCTTGTCTTCGAGCAGGTCGAGGGCGTCGCCGCCCGTCAGCGTCAGCGCGGCCCGGGCCTGGGCGAACGGCACCAATGGCGAGCGGTCGGGGTCGGCCTCGGTTTCCAGCGCGATCGCCCGCCCCGTGGCCTCGATGGCGTCATCGTGGTCGGCGGCAGACTCTGCCACGGTCAGCCAGGCTTCGGAGGCCTCGAAAGGCCGGGCCAGCATCTCGCAGAGCAGGGCGATGTTGATGGCCAGTGGCCGGCTGCCTGCCGCCGCGGCCTTCAGACTGCGAAAGCCGTCGAGCGCCTTGGTGAGCCGCCAGGCCGCGGCGTGTTCGAGCGCCCTGTCGAAGTCGGGCC
>JBIIIP010000087.1:0-13018 GCA_044234625.1 Pirellulales bacterium
CGCGGCGGTCTCCGTCGCGGCAGCGAAGTGCACCTTCGTCCGCAGGGCGGGCGGCACTCCGGAAGAGCCCACGACCGCCGCCAGCAGCCGGCGGTCCTCGGCGGAGCCGAGGTCCTTGTCGATCAGCCATTCGACGATGCCCTGTGCGAAGCCCACATGCTGGGCCTGTGCCCCGGCCTGCACGAGCGTGGCCGCGATCCGCACGAACTCGGGCGACACCTCCACGCCGCAGGCTTCACGGCCCTTGTCGAACCGGGCCGCCGCTTCCTGAATGTTGCCGGCGAGCGCGTCGGTCACGGCGGCATGGCCCAGCGCCAGCGGGTTGTCGGAATGGAGAGCGAGAAACCTCGCGCTCGTGGCGGCCGCCTCGGCGAACTTCCGTGAGGCCAGTTCCAGCTTCGTTTGGGTGGCCATCAGGCAGGCCTTGCCGGGATGCTTCTCCGCAACCCGTTGGGTCTGTTCGAGGGCCGCGGCGATCTGATCGCCTTCGATCAGCCGATCGATCTGCTCCAGGTCACCGACGAGTTCAGGGCAGCAGAACTTGATTTTCTTGCCGGTGCCGCCCGGGCAGGGCGAATAGGGATCGATGGGCACGGTGACGGGATCCTTGCGGGAGAGTTTCCCCATGAATGTACCAGAGCGAGGGAGCCTCGAAAGGAAGCCGTGTCACCCGCGGTGGCTTCGCTGGCCCGCCATCAGAAAGCGGGGGCAGGCCTCCGGCCTGTCGTGGCGGCCGGTGATTGAGTTCGCCTGATGCAGGCTGCATACTCTGTTTCTCGCGCCGGAGGCGGCCTGCGCGATGGGCGTTCGGCAGCAACCCCCGTTCATCGCGTTTCCGTGCACCAGCCCCGCATCCTGATCGTCGATTCCGCCGGCGCGGGTCTGCCCTACGCGCGGCTCGTGGCCCGCCTCCAGCCCATGGATTTGCGGGTGGAGAAGTCGAGCGATCGGGCCGTCGAGGCCCTGGCCCGCGACCCGTGGGATATCTGCGTCGTCACGGCCCGATCTGGCCAGGAGGCCGACGCGCTGCAAGCGGCGGTCAAGCAGGTCGATGCACAACTCCCGGTCGTCGTGGTCGATGCGCACCCCTCGGTGGACCGGGCGCGGGCCTGCCTGCAGGCTGGCGCGGGCGACTATCTCGACATCGGTCGGGTGGAGGCCGACTTGGAGAACTCCCTCGTGCGGCTGCTTTCCGACTCGCGGCACAGAGCCGCCGAGGAACTCCTTCGCCGCACGGTCGAGCGGCCGTATTCCTTCGAGGATTTTCTGGGCGAAAGCCCGGCCATGAAGCAGATCTACTCGATCATCGACCGCGTGGCCGGGAGTTCGGTCGACGTGCTCATCACCGGCGAGACCGGCACGGGCAAGGAACTCGTGGCCCGGGCCATCCACCGGCGCAGCCGGCGCGCCAACGGCCCGTTCGTGCCGGTCGATTGCGGCTCGATTCCCGACGCGCTGCTGGAGAGCGAGCTCTTCGGGCATGAGCGCGGAGCCTTCACCGGCGCGGATGCAAGGCGGATGGGCCTCATCGAGTTCGCCGACGGCGGCACGCTGTTTCTGGATGAGGTGGGAGAGTTGCCGCTGCCCCTCCAGGCGAAACTGCTTCGCGTGCTGCAGGAGCGACGGGTGCGCCGCGTGGGCGCCCGCGTGGAGAACGCCGTCGACGTGCGCGTGGTGGCGGCGACCTCACGCCCCATCGACCAGATGGTCGAACGGGGGGAATTCCGCCGCGATCTTTTCTATCGGATCAACGTCGTGCGGATCGACCTGCCGCCGCTGCGGATGCGCGGCGACGACGTGGGCCTGCTGGCCGAGGCCTTCGCCCACCGGGCCGCCACCGAGATGGGCCGGGCGACGGCGGGGCTCTCGCCCGATGCCTACCAGGTGCTGAAGAGCTACCACTGGCCGGGCAACGTGCGGGAGCTACAGAACGCCGTGCGTCGTGCAGTGGCGATGACGCAGGCGGAGATCGCCGGAGTCGACGACCTGCCCGACGACATCGTGGCCGCCGCCGGCCGATTGGCGGATGGAGCGGGCGAGCATGTGGGCGAGGGGTTCTTCGCCCGCCGCGCGCAGCACGTCGCCCAGTTCGAAAAGGCCTATCTCAACGACCTGCTCACGCGGCACCAGGGAGACGTGTCGGGCGCCGCCCGCGAGGCCCGTGTGCCGCGGGGCTCGCTCTACCGGCTGATGAAGGGGCATGGCCTCGACGGAGCCGCGTTCCGCAGGTGACCCGCAGGATTCCCGGTCCGCGCCGCGTCACGAAACCCGCTCGAGTTTCGTGACCCGTCCCGTTTCCACCCACTCGGCCACGAAGATGTCGCCCTGCGGTGAGAAGCAGGCGTCGTGGGGATGGACGAACTCACCGTCGCGCCAGGCGCTCGGCGATTTGCGCAGGTCCTTCACTTCCTGCAGCCGCTCGACCGCGCGGCCGAGCCTGGCCACCGGCTCGTCGTTCTCGTCGAGGAGTGTCACGCAGGCCGAGAGCTCGGGAACCAGCATGAGGTTGTTCCACGTGTCGATGTTGGCCGGCAGTCCGAAGCCGGTGAGCGTCTTCTCATGGGTGCCGTCCATCCCCAGAACCTGCAAAGCATCATGGGCCCGGTCGCAGACCACGACCCTCGGCTGCCGCGGCGCACCGCCCGCCGCCGGCCGGCGGTCGATCCAGATGCCGTGCGGGGTGTTGAACGTGCCCTTTCCCTCGCCCGGCCCCCCGAACGAACTCACCCACTTCGCATCCGCGTCGTAGCGGTGGATCCTGAACGAGCCATACCCATCGGCCAGGAGAAAGCCGCCGTCGTCGAGAAAGGCAAAGTTCGTGGGGAGGAAGCCCTGGCGGTTCCAGGTCGGCGTCGTCGAAACGTCCTCGCCGGGCGCGTAGGCGCCGGACTCCATCGGAGCCTTGCGGTACCAGACGATTTCCCCGTCGAGCGTCATCTTGGCGAAGGCCTTCACGCCCTGGTAGCCGCAAACGTAGAGAAACTCCTCCGTGCCTTCCCTGCGGACCTCGATTCCGTGGCCGCCTCCCTGGAACTCGCTGCCGAAAGCGCGGATGAATTTTCCCGCGGCATCGAAGACGAAGATCGCCGGATGCTCCCTCCGGCTCGTGCGGCCTTCGTGGATCACGTACAGATTGCCGGCCGAATCAAGGGCTACGCCGTGCGTCGTCTGCCACGTGTACGGGCCGGGCAGTTGTGGGAAATGGTGGTGCACGCGAAACGTATGATCGCCCGCGCCGACGATCGTCTCGGCCGCAAGACGGCGGGCCCTGGCGGAGGCGGGGCAGGCCGTGAGGGCCGCGGCCGTGGCAGCCAATCCGGTGAAACGGCGCCGCGAGAGACGGGCCGATGGCAGGGAGGGAAATCGCTGGTTCATAACGAAGGGCATCCTGAAACGCACCCCGGGGGGGCGGCGAGGAGTGTCATGCTTCTCTGCATGGCGCCACGCCGGCGCGACAACGGGGAAAATGAGGGAAATGTAGCCGATAGAGCCGTTTCCGGAGCATTCCGTGGCCTCGGTGGCGCCCCAGCCGTGAGACACGCCGTCAGGCGGTTTGTCATAGAATGCGGGCTAAAGGGCAGTTTCTGGTTTGGCATGCGGCATGCATGCTAAGAATCCCAAGGGCGGTCGTTCGCCGTGTTCGGCCGCCGGAGCATTGAACAGTCGAGGAAGCGAGGAACATCCACCATGAAGAAGATTGAAGCCATCATCCGTCACTTCAAGCTCGAGGAAGTGAAGGACTCTCTGAACGCCCTTGGCGTGAAGGGCATGACCGTCACCGAGGTCCGCGGTTTCGGCCGCCAGAAGGGGCACACGGAGACATACCGCGGCGCCGAGTATTCCGTCGACTTTTTGCCAAAGGTGAAGATCGAGGTCGTGGTCGACGACTCCGAGGCGCAGAACGTCATCAACAAGATCATGACGACGGCCCGCACGGGTCAGGTGGGTGACGGCAAGATTTTCGTCACGAACCTCGCCGACGTGATCCGGATTCGCACCGGCGAGACCTCGGCCGCCGCGATCTAGTTCGCCGGCTGCGGGGGTCGTCCCTGGCCCCCGCAGCCGCCGCGGTTTGATGTCGTGCGTCGGGGTGGCCCGCATCACGGAGCCGGACGTTCGCTTCAGCCCCCCAGGCTTCGGCTCACTGCATGTCCGCTGCGCTTCGCCATCCTGGCTGCGCTTGCTCCCATAGCCCTGCTCCATGACGCAGGCCACCCCTTCGTCGTCCGCCGAGGGGCAGGAAGGATCCCGGTTTCTGCATCATCGATCTTCAGTCGCAAACAACACACTTCCGTCGATCGAGGCACGGGGCTGCCCATGCCGGGTCGGGCGCACTGATTCCCCCGAAAAGCCGACCCGCGTCGTCAGCCCGTGGCCAGCGGCCGCGTCATCTCCATGGGCACGACCCATTGGTCGTACTGGTCGGGCGTGACGTATCCCAGGGCGACGGCTGCTTCCTTCAGGCTCGTGCCCTCCACGTGGGCTTTCTTGGCGATTTTCGCCGCTTTCTCGTAGCCGATGTGGGTGTTGAGGGCGGTCACCAGCATCAAGGAATCATCGAGGTGATGCTTGATCCTTGCCAGGTTGGGCTCGATCCCCTCGGCGCAGTGGGTCCGCATCGAGTCGCAGGCGTCGGCGATGAGGTCGCCGCTCTCCAGCACGTTGTGGATCATCACCGGCTTGTAGACGTTGAGCTGGAAATTGCCCTGGCTGCCGGCGAAGGCCACGGCGGCGTCGTTGCCGAACACCTGCGCGCAAACCATCGTCATCGCCTCGCACTGGGTCGGGTTCACCTTCCCCGGCATGATCGAACTGCCCGGCTCGTTTTCCGGGATCGTGATCTCGCCGATGCCGCACCGCGGCCCGCTGGCCAGCCAGCGGATGTCGTTGGCGATCTTGAGAAGCGCCATCGCCAGGCCCCGCTCGGCCGCACTCACTTCCACCAGCGCGTCATGGGCCGCGAGGGCGGCGAACTTGTTGGCTGCCGACACGAACGGGTGCCCCGTCTCCTTGGCGATAAAGCGGGCGGCCACGTCGCCGAACCGTGGGTGGGCATTGAGCCCGGTGCCTACGGCCGTGCCTCCGATCGCCAACTCGTAGAGGCCGGGAAGGGCCCGCTCGATGCCCGCGATCCGGTCATCAAGTTGGGCCCGCCAGCTCGAGATTTCCTGGCCAAGAGTGATCGGTGTGGCGTCCTGGAGATGCGTCCGGCCGATCTTCACGAGATCGGCATGGGCGCGCTCGAGGCCGAGGAACACGTCGCGCAGCTTCCGAACGGCGGGCAGAAGACGATCGTGGATCACCTCGACGGCGGCGATGTGCATCGCCGTCGGGAAGGTGTCGTTCGACGACTGGCCACGGTTCACGTCGTCGTTCGGATGGACCGGCTTCTTCGAGCCCAGCACGCCGCCGGCGATCTCGATCGCTCGGTTCGAGATCACCTCGTTGGCGTTCATGTTCGACTGGGTGCCGCTGCCCGTCTGGAAAACGACGAGTGGAAAATGGTCGTCGAGTTTGCCGGCGATCACTTCGTCGGCCGCCTGCACGATCAGCTTCACCTTCTCGGGCGGGAGTTGGGCCAGCTCACCATTGGCCAGCGCCGCGCATTTCTTGAGAATTCCCAGCGCCCTTTTCACGGCCCGGCCCCACTGGAAGCGGTCGACGCCGATCTTGAAGTTGTCGCGGGACCGCTCCGTCTGAGCGCCCCAGTAGCGATCGGCGGCAACCCGCACCTCGCCCATGCTGTCGGACTCGGTGCGAAACGCTGGTTCTGGCATGGGAAACCTCCGGGATGAGTGTAGATCGCCTCGCCCGGGGCACGAAGCCACCCGACTGAACGCCGGCGGCTACCGCAGGAGCGACTTCCGCCGGGCCTCGGGGGCGGCGGGCTTGGGTGAGGCGCTGGTGGTGGCCGGCTCGCGCGGGGCGAGGGCCAGGGCAAACCAGCCGTCGCTGCTCACGGCCTGCACCGCCTGCATCGAGGCCAGCCGCGGGTTGGCCGCGACCCGCGCGGGGAGCACGGCGATCGGCCGCTCCTTGGGGAAAATCTTCCCGAAAATGGTCCGCAGGCCGAGCTCCATGCGCCCCTGGTGGCCGTGGCCGCTGATCTGCACCGGCCCTTCGCGCTCGAGGTAGACCTGCGACCCCGACACGGTGGGCCGGTAGGCGACGTGGGCGACGAGGTCGTACCAGTTGCGGCGCCCGCTCTCCAGGGCGTCGATGGCCACGTGCACGTGCACCAGCCTGTCGCTGCAATCCACGCGCAGGGGCTGGCTGCGCGAGAACGTCACCTGCACCCCCTCGGGCAGATCGTCGGGGATCTTCGGCTCGAGACCCAGGCGTATGCACAGCTGCCGGATGAGATCCTCGAGCGCGAGCGTGCGGCCGCCGATGTCGAGCCGCTCCAGGGCGTTGTTCAGCGACGAATCATGCACCTGCATGCTCAGCCAGGCATCGGCGGGGGCACGGGGCCGTGGTGTGTGGGCGGCCAGTTGCTGCCCGGCCGCCAGGCGGAGGCGAACCGTGGCCATGGAGGACGACGTCTCCAGGGCGACCGGCGTGGGATCGAGGCCGAGTGCCACCAGCGGTGTCCACACCCTGGCGCGAATCCGCTCGGCGAGCTCCGCGAATTGCGGCTCGGCCTGGGCGTCGGTCTCGCGGCATGCCGTGGCGACGATCTTGTCGACCACCTCACGGTTGATGTCGGGCAAGCTCTCATCATGCTGGCTCTTTGCGATTTGCCTCACGAGCGACCGCATGACGGGCACGGCATCGAAGCTCGTCTGCATGCCATCGAGCTGTGATCGATTGGCCCCCACTCCCGTCGCCGGGCCGAAGAGGAGACCCTGGGCCGAGAGTTTCACCAGCTTCTGGACCACGAAGCTCGAGTTTCCGCGCGACACGAGCGACACAGGGCCGGCATCGGTCACGCTCCGCGAGGAGATGTCGCCGTGCACTTCGAGGTTGAAGGCGATTTCATCGACGTCTGGCACGAAGGTGACCGTGGTGGTCCGCGTGACGGTTCGCTTGCCGCGCACCGCACGGCCGGCAATGACCTCATCGACTGGCCCCGTCGTCACCCGCTTCTCGGGGAGAAACTTGCCGAGGAATTCCTGGTGCACCGCGACGCGCACGTTCGGCGCGAGATAGTGGTCGGTGACCGCGCGACAAAGCGATTCGCCGCCCCCGTCAGCCGCTGCCGCGATCGCCCGCAGGCAGTCCCTGGCGTTGGCTGCGGCGACGGTGTCGGGCCGGTTTTCGAACTGCTCGAGAGCGGCCAGCAGGCGAACGACTTCGGCCTCCGTCCGGGCCACCGTGAGGGGATCCCGGCTGGCCGTCGTGGCGCTGCCTGAGAGGTTGGCATCGGCGGTGAGCCATCCGGCGGCCGCGCGCCACACCGCCACGCGACGCGATACGGCCAGCGCAGCCCGCCTTACCTGAGACGACGCGGTTGGCTCCGGGATGGCATCGGCCACCGTCATGCCGGCGTGGACGGCTTCGCCAAGCGCGAGCAACGCAGCGGCCGCCGCCGCATCGCGCGGGCCGCTGGTGGCGATGACGCTCCGGACCATGCCGAGCGTTGTGGACGCCCATTCGCGGGCATCGCTCGGCGGGGGCGCCTCGCCGAGGGCGGCCTTTGAGATTGCGTCCAGTTGGGAGACGAGCCTGATCGGCTCGGGCCAGGTGCCCGCCTCCACGGAGCCAGGCGACGACGCGTCGGCCGCTCTGGCGATGCGGTCGGCTTGGGCGGGGTTGTCGTCGCGGCGAGAGCGGCTGCGCAGCCGCTCGCCGGGCCGCGTCCCGGGCGCTTCCTGGTTGCGCAGCCGCTCGAGAAGGCGGCCGCCGACGGTGTCGTCCGCCTGGCGTGGCAGAGAAGGCGACCGCCCGTCGGACGGGCGGTCGGAGGCCGGGGCGTCGGACCAGTTCACCCGATCAGGGTCAGTCCATTCCTCGCCCGGGAGCGGCGCCATGCCCAGTGAGTCGACCGCGGGCAATGGCTCGATCCGGGCCGGGGCGGCAGCGCTGTCTTCCGGTGAGCGGCGGGTCTGCACCCGCGTGACGAGCGATTTCAGGGATTCGGGCGAAACCGGTATCGCTTGGCCAGACGCGTTCGACGCTGCGGCAGCGGCCGATGGATTAGCCGGGGGCGATTGGCGGGTGGCTTCCGCCATGACGTCTGGGGCCGCTTCGTTCATCGCCAGCCGCTCTGGGCGACCGGCTGCCTGGGCTCGCTCGCGCAACGCGACGGCCATGGCATCCAGGTTTGCGCCGCCCGGAACGGGAGGCGCGGTGGCATCCCGCAGTGGCACGGCCACCGCAGGTGGATCCTCGATGCCGAAGAAGGGCTCCGGCACCGGTTCCCAGGCCCGTGGTGCGAAGACCGCCGCCGTCACGAGGGCTCCGCCCACGAACGACGAGAAAAGGATGCCCCCAGCCCGCTTGTCAGCCATGAGCCGCCCCGGCAGGAATGAATCCGCGTGGTCCGCGACGGAACAACTGCGGAACGCCGCTCCGGACCGCACAATTCGATCGACAGGCACGACCCGGAAAATCGACACGCCGGCGCCGTGACCCCTACCGTTTGCCAGGGGGCGGGTCAGGCAACCCGCGGTTCCTCGAGAATCGCCGTCCACGCATCGACGAGAATCGTCAGATGGGCGTAGGAATCGACCGCTTCCAGCGCGTCGAGCGTGTGCCGCAAAAGCGTGGCTGCCTCCTCTGCCGAGTCCGCGCCGTTCACCCACCCTGCCACGGCGTCGGCCAAGGGCACGTCGGCGGAAGGGGGTGCCCCTGCGGCATGGCGGAGGGCCGCCCGATAGAACTCGGCCGCCATTTCGAGCACGACTCTCAGCCGCGCCCGTCGGGGCGGCGCATCCTTCCCCGCGGCGTCGACCAATTCCAACGTGTCGCGGGCCACTTCCACGCCGCGGACAGGCCGCCGGCCCAGCAGCGAGAGGAGCTTCCCGCGAAACGCCGCCACCTGGGGATCGAGCAACAGCCGCGCCCGGGCGAGGCTGCCCTCCGCGCCGCGGGCGGCCGCCGCGATCACCGCCTCGGCCACCGCCGTGCCCGATGCGTTCAATTCGCGTTCCAGGATCCGCCGCACCGCGTCGGTGTGGAGCGGTTGGAACCGCACGATCTGGCAGCGCGAGCGAATGGTGGGCAACTGACGCTCGAGGGCCGTGCCGACGAGGATGATGACGGCTCCGTCCGGCGGTTCCTCGAGCGTCTTGAGCAGGCAGTTGGCCGCCTCTTCCGCGAGCAAATCGGCGTCGAGGATCACGGCGGCCTTCCGCGTGCCGACCGCCGGCCGCAGCTTGATCCGCCAGCACAGCCCTTCCCGCATCCGGTGGTCGTCATCGCCGATCAGCAATTCGAGCGGGATCGTCGATTTGTCCTCCGGCTTCTCCACGACGTCGATGTCGGGATGGCTTCCCGCCTCCACCTGCACGCACGACGCGCACGCATCACACGGCACGAGTCCATCGCGGCAGGCATGGCAGAGCAGCGCCTTGGCGAGCCTGCGGGCGAGCGTGCCCTTCCCCACACCGGGCGGCCCGATGAAGAGGTACGCCCCGGCGATTCGCCCGTTCGCGGCCGCCGTGACGAACCGGTCGACGACCGCGTCATGCCCCTCGATTCCCTGCCATGCCATGCGTGGCTGCTCCCGTTTCGTGGCCGGCTATCCCAGTTCGGGAAACCGCGCCAGGGCCGCGGCCCGGATGCGTGCCCCGACCTCGGCGACTGTGCCCGCCCCATCGACCACGCGGATGCGTCCGGGCTCCCGAGCGGCCTCCGCGAGATAGCCGGCTCGCAGCCGCTCACGGTAGCCGTCGCCGCGGTTCTCGAGCTTGTCGAGCGGGCGGTCGAGGCGGGCGGCCGATGTCGCCAGGTCGACGTCGAGGACGAGCGCGAGGTCGGGCATGAGGCCGCCGGTGGCGACGGCGCCGACATCGCGGATCGCCTCGGGATCGAGGCCTCCGGCGTGTCCCTGGTACACGACGTTCGCCAGCAGGTAACGGTCCGACACGACCCATTCCCCGCGGGCCAGCGCCGGTCCGATCACGTCGTGCACGAGCTGCGCTCGGGCCGCCATGTAGAGCAACATTTCCGTGGTGGTGGCGAGATGCAGATCGTGACGATCGAGAAGGATCGCGCGGATCGCATCGCCCGCCGGCGTGGAGCCGGGGTCGCGGCAGGTCGTCACCCGGAGGCCCTTGGCGGTCAGCCAATCGACGAAGGCTCCAATCTGCGACGACTTGCCGGAGCCGTCGATGCCGTCGAAGGCGATGAAGCGGGCTGCTCTCATGGTGGGGCTGGCTCGCAGGCTGTCGGAAAATGGCTCTTTCGAATTGCAGGCCACGGCCTGTCCTACTGCATCAGCCGCTGGATGCCCAATGGGTCGGAGGGATCGAGCGGCTGGATGCGTTTGCACACGGCCGCGGCCAGTGGGCGGCGGCCGGTGTCGAGCAGGCAGTGGACGAGCCCCTTGGCAGCTTCGAAAAGCGGCTTGTTGCCCGGCAGCTCGTAGGGGACGGGCTGCGGATTGCCCGCCGCTTCGAGCGCCTTGAGGCACAGTTCGTAGGCCCGCCCGAAATGGCCGCGAGCGAGCTTGGCGTCGTCGTCCTCCAAGGCCAGCAGCCCGAGGTGCACGTGGGCTTCGAGGAAGTCTGGGCACTCGCCGAGCAGCCACACCAGCTCGTCACGCGCGATGTCTGCTTCGCCGGCCTCGACCATCGCCTCCACTTCCTCAATGTCCTCGCGGCGCCGGCGGGCGCACCGCGGCTGCACGATTTCCCACCGCGGGCCGGCGGGCAGATCGCGGCGCGCGACGCGGATCTTTTCATTGCCGGATGGACGTGGACGGGAAGAGGGCATGCGCGATCAGAACGGGAAGCGGCGGCTACAATGCCTCCGTTGGAACCCACGGAAAACCGGTTTGCAAGAGGCGGGCGTGACCACGGCACGGGCGAGCAGGGGCATGGCGGAGCCGCGGGAGATCGTGCGGCCGTTGCTGGCCTGGTATGCCCGCGCCAAACGCGACCTCCCCTGGCGGCGAACGCCGGAACCCTACCGCGTGTGGGTGAGCGAGATCATGCTCCAGCAGACGCAGGTGGAGCGGGTAAAGGATTTCTTCACGCGGTTTCTGGATCGTTTTCCGAGCGTGGTGGCGCTGGCCGCCGCCCGTGAGCACGAGGTGCTCAAGGCCTGGGAGGGGCTCGGCTACTACCGCCGCGCCCGCCAGTTGCACGCGGCCGCCAAACGGATCGTCGCCGACCACGGCGGGGAATTCCCGCGGAGCGTGGCGGGCCTGCAACAACTGCCCGGCATCGGCCGCTACACGGCCGCGGCGATCGCCTCCATCGCCATGGACATCCCCGCCCCGATCGTGGAAGCCAACTCGCGCCGCGTGCTGGCGCGGCTCTCGGGCCATGCCGCGCCGCTCGATGGCCCGCGCGGAGACGAGCCACTGTGGGACATCGCCGCGGGCCTGGTGCCGCGTCGTGGGGCGGGGCGTTTCAACCAGGCGCTGATGGATCTGGGGGCGATGGTCTGCGTCCCGGAGCGGCCCTTGTGCACGCGGTGTCCATTGGCGGAGGCGTGCGTCGCCTGGCAAACGGGGCGGGTCGACTCCATCCCCGCGCCAAAGGCCCGCCGCGCGGTGACGCGGCTCCGGGAGACTGCCGTCGTCATGCGGCATGGCGACCACGTGCTCGTCGAGCGCCGCGGGGCCGGCGAGTGGTGGGAGGGCCTGTGGGATTTTCCTCGTGTGGCCGAGGCGACGGGCCGCCAGCGCGGCATCGTTGCGTACACCGTCACGCACCACGCGGTCCGGTGCGTTGTGCGCGAGCAGGTGGTGCCGCGCCGCACGAGGCCCACGGCCGCACAGCGCTGGGTGACGATCCGTGGCTTGGCCGTCCTCGCCATGTCGTCCTCCGGCCGCAAGATCGCCGCCCTGCTGAAAACGCAGTGAGGCCTGTGGTAGCATTCCGTCCGTCGTTATCAGCCCGGGCGCCATCGCATGATTCCTCTTCGCTCGCTCGTGACCACCTTCGCCGTGCTGGCTGCGGCCATGGCTGTGGCCGGCGAGCCGCTCGAAGTGCTGTATGTGACCGGTGGCTGCTGCCACGATTACGACGGCCAGAAGAAGGTGATCGCCGAGGGCATGGCCCGGCGGGCCCGCGTGCAGGTGACGGTGGTGCACGAGGGAGGCACGGAGCGCACGCACAAGGTGTCGATCTACGACAAGCCCGAGTGGGCGCGGGGCTATGACGTCGTGTTTCACAACGAGTGCTTCGGCGGCGTCACGGACCTCGGCTTCGTGAAAAACATCATCGCCGAGCACAGGAGAGGCGTGCCTGCGGTGATGATGCACTGCGCGATGCACAGCTACCGGACCGGCACCGACGATTGGTATGCGCTGTGCGGCATTCAGTCACCGGCCCATGACGAGCACTACGAATACGCCGCGTCGCTGCTCGCCGACCATCCGATCCTCGCGGGCCTGCCGCGGGAATGGCGGTTGCCGAGGGAGGAGCTTTATTACTGCGACAAACTCTTTCCGTCGGCCACGCCGCTCGCGGAGGCGATGAGCCGCACGCGCAAAAGCAGCCAGACCGTGGTGTGGACCAACGACTTCCACGGCACGCGGGTCTTCGGCACGACGATCGGGCATTTCACCGAAACGGTGCAGACGCCCGAATTCCTCGACCTCGTCACCCGCGGCACGCTGTGGGCTGCCGGAAAACTTGAGAGCGATGGCACGCCGGTGGCGGACTTGGATGTCGCGGCCGGCCCAGCAACGGAGAAGAAGTGAAGATGGCTCGTGCGGCGCTGGCCTTGGAGGATGGCACGGTCTATTGCGGAGAGTCGTTCGGCGGCACGGGCACCGTGTCCGGGGAGGTGTGCTTCAACACGTCGATGACCGGCTACCAGGAGATCCTCACCGACCCTTCCTACCGCGGCCAGATTCTCACGATGACCGCGCCGCAGATCGGCAACTACGGCGTGAATCCCG
>JBIIIP010000097.1:0-11491 GCA_044234625.1 Pirellulales bacterium
GACGTGGAGAGCGGGAAACTGCAGATGGCCGGCTTCGTGGTCCGCGAGGCCAGCCGGATCACGAGCAACTTCACCGCCACCGACACGCTGGGCCACTACCTGGCGAAGGCGGGCGTGGTGGGCATCAGCGGCATCGACACGCGGGCCCTCGTGCGGCGGCTGCGGATCCGCGGCGCCATGACGGGCGTGCTGTCGAGCGAGGTGCTTGATGCGGCGAAGCTCGTCGAGATGGCCCGCGTGGCGCCCGGACTCGTGGGGCGGGATCTGGTTCGCGAGGTGATGCCCGAAACCGCCAGCGCATGGACGGAGTCGCTCGATGAATGGGCCGAGCCCCTGCCGCAGCCGACGGAAGGGGGCGTGCTGCCGGCGCCGCCGGGGGCGGCCGCGGCCAAGCACGTCGTGGCGCTCGACTACGGCATGAAGTGGAATATCGCCCGCCACCTGGCATCCACCGGCTGCCGGGTGACGGTGCTGCCGGGGAAATCGTCGGCGGCGGAGGTGCTGGCCCACGGTCCGGACGGAGTGTTTCTCTCCAATGGCCCGGGGGATCCGGAGGCGCTGGGCTACTGCGTGACCACGGTTCAGGATCTCGTCGGCAAGGTGCCGATGTTCGGCATCTGCCTGGGGCACCAGCTCCTGGCGCTGGCCTGTGGGGCGAAGACGTTCAAGCTGAAGTTCGGCCATCGGGGCGCCAATCAGCCGGTGATGGATCTCACCACGGGCAAGGTGGAGATCACTTCGCAAAACCACGGCTTCGCCGTCGACGAGCAGTCGTTACCCCCCGAGCTCGAGGTGACGCATCGCAACCTCAACGACGGCACGATCGAGGGTTTGCGGCACAAGACGGCCGGCGCCGCCAGCGTGCAATACCACCCCGAGGCGGCCGCGGGGCCGCACGACTCCGCCTATCTCTTCGCGCGATTCCGCCAGATGATGGCCTGAGGCGGAAGGCGGCCAGGGATTTTTCCCGCGAAAAAGGCCCGTTCGGCGGCCGCCGGCGTTTTTTTGACATTTTTCCCGCGTGTGCCATTGTTGCATGGTGTCGCGGCTCGCATCCCGGCGCCACCGGCGGGCACGGAACCACCGGTCTCCCCAGTCGCTGCCAAGGAGGCTCATTCCATGAGTCGTTTGCTTTTCGTCTGCGGTCTCGCGGCCGCTCTGTCGTTTGCCATCGGCTCGCGGGCCGAGGCTGGTTTTGGTCATCATCGTCACGCCGATCCAGGCTGCGCCGCCGAGCCTGCATGCTGTGCGGAGGAAGTCGGGGCCACGGCCTTCGAGCCGACCTGCGGTTGCGAGCCCACCTGTGGTGCCGAAACCTGCTGCCCGACGAATCCCTGCATCAAGTACCGTCACAAGCACGCCTGCAAGCACAAGTGTGCCCAGGGCTGCTGCGAGGAGCCGACGTACGAGACGGTCCTCACGCCGACGAGCCCCGAGACCTGCTGCATGGTGAACGTGCCGGTCTGCCTGCCCGCCTGCTGCCAGGGCTGCCCCTGCGAGACTTCGCGGTGCACGCTGCTGGGCTGCGGCCAGGTGCGGTATGACTACGCCTGTGGCTGCTCGGTCGTGGTGCGGTTCCAGCACAGCGGCGACATTCTCGTCACCTACGTGGGCTTCTAGTTGTCGGTGGAAAAAGCCTCCCTGGCTTTTTCCACTCGATCGACCCTGCGAGAGAAAAAACCAACCGGCCGGGAGCCTCCTCCCGGCCGGTTTTTTGCGCGCCGGCTTGTGGTCAGCTGGCTCAACCCGGCTTCGGGCTCCCCGTCCCCCGTCGCCGGACGTTCGCTTCAGCCATCCTGGCTTCCGCTCACTCGGACCTGGCTGCGCTTCGCCCTCCAGGCTTCGCTTGCCAGCTAACGCCGGCTCTCGGGGCACGGGGAGCCCGAAGCCTCGTCCGAAAGTGGCATAGACCTCTGGTCTGTGACTCCCCAACGTGGCATAGACCTCTGGTCTGTGACCAAGAACTCCGACAGACCGGAGGTCTGTCGCCACGTGGGGAGAGGGCGCGCGTCGCCACTTCCCCATCATGTCCACTAGGCCTGGAGGGCCGGGTTCGAGCCAGCGGGCGGAGCCCGCCAAGAAAACCGAGGCCACGATGGCGAGGTTTTCGTGAAGCGAGAGGGCCGGGTTCGAGCCAGCGGGCGGAGCCCGCCAAGAAAACCGAGGCCACGATGGCGAGGTTTTCGTGAAGCGAGAGGGCCGGGTTCGAGCCAGCGGGCGGACGCCCGCCAAGAAAACCGAGGCCACGAAGGCGAGGTTTTCGTGAAGCGAGCGTACGGGAAGCCCGAAGCCGGGTTGGGCCAGTCGACTTTCAGGCTCCCGTCGCGGCCAGCCAGCGCTCGGCGTCCAACGCCGACATGCACCCGGTGCCGGCCGCCGAGATCGCCTGGCGGTAATGATCGTCGGCAACGTCCCCTGCCGCGAACACGCCCTCCACGCTCGTGTCCGTGCGGAAGTGCTTCTTCCACACGATGTACTTCTTCGGGGTAAGCTCGAGTTGGCCGTCGAGAAAGGCCGTGTTCGGCGTGTGGCCGATCGCCAGGAACACGCCCGCCACGTCGAGTTTCGTCTGCTTGCCCCTCTCCGTCGTGCTCTCCAGCCGCACGCCCGTCACTCCCTGCGCGTCGTCGCCGAGCACTTCGGCGAGCGCCGTGTTGAAATGGATCGTGATCTTGGGGCTGTCGAAGGCCCGTTGGGCCATGATCTTGCTCGCCCGGAAAGCATCGCGGCGGTGGACCAGGTGCACCATGCCCGCAAACTTCGTGAGGTAGGTCGCCTCCTCGATCGCCGAGTCGCCGCCACCGACCACGACCAGGTTTTTTCCACGAAACCGCGGCAGCGCGCCGTCGCACACGGCACACGCGCTGACGCCACGGTTTTTGAAAGTCTCCTCGCTCGGCAGGCCGAGCCAGTTGGCGCTGGCGCCCGTGGCCACGATCACCGCTCGGGCCCGTACGGGCGGCCCCTCCGACGGGTAGAGCGTGAACGGTTGCTTCGAAAAATCGACCTTGAGGATGTCGTCGGTCACGATCCGGGTGCCGAAGTTCACCGCCTGCTGGCGCATCAACTCCATGAGCTCGGGGCCGGTCACGCCATGCCCCTCGTGCGGCGGCATCATCATTCGCCGCTCCGGGGGAAGGGCCGATTCCAGAAAGCCGCCGAGGTTGCCGGCGGGAAAGCCGGCATAGTTCTCCACCTCGCTGGTAAGCGCCAGTTGGCCAAGGGGGAGCGTTCCGGCGAGGCGATTCTTCTCGCTGATCGCACCCTCGTAGACGAGCGGCTTCAGTTGGGCGCGAGCCGCGTACGTGGCGGCCGACCAGCCGGCCGGACCGCTGCCGATGATGATCAGGTTTTCGACGGTGGCCGAAGCCATGGCTCCCGCTCCTGGGGTTCACGTTCTGGAGGCCGCTGACCGCCCCGCGGACGCCGTGGTTCGACGGCCGCGAGCGGATCGTCCATGATGGTGGAATTCGCGGCGGGCTGGAAGTCCCGTCATCCATGCCCGGCGGATTGGCCGTGGCGAAGGATTCTCGATGAGCCTGCTCGCGATCCTCGTTCCGGCCGTCGTCGTGCTGGCCGTCGCCTACCGCGTCTACGGCGGGATCCTCGCCCGCCTGTTTCGGCTCGACGGCGCGGTGGCCACGCCGGCCGTTTCGCTTCGCGACGACGTCGATTACGAGCCCATCGCGCCCCAGCTGCTCATGGGGCAGCACTTCTCGGCCATCGCCGCAGCCGGGCCGATCGTGGGCCCCATTCTCGCGGGTGTGGCCTTCGGCTGGGCGCCGGCGCTGGTGTGGATCCTCGTGGGCAGCATCTTCATCGGCGGGGTGCACGACTTTTCCGCGCTCGTGGCTTCGATCCGCCACAAGGCCCGGTCGATCGCCGAAGTGGTTCGCGACCACATGAGCCGCCGCGCCTACGTGCTCTTCCTGTCGTTCGTGTGGATCGCGCTGGTCTACATCGTCGTCGCCTTCACCGACATCACGGCCTCGAGCTTCATCGGGCGGCAGACGCTCGAAAACGGCGACACGGTCTCGGGGGGCGGCATCGCCACGTCGAGCCTGCTGTATCTGATCCTGCCGGTCGTGATGGGCCTGTGCCTGAAGTATCTGCGGATGCCCCTGTGGCTCGCGACCGCCATCTTCCTGCCCCTGGTGGGAGCGGCGATCTGGGGCGGGCAGCGGATGCCGTTCGATCTCGGGCAGGCGCTGGGCACTTCGGATGCCACGGCCCAGAAGATCTGGGGCGTGCTCCTGCTCGTCTATTGCGTCGGTGCCGCGATGATGCCGATGTGGATGCTGCTCCAGCCGCGGGGCCACCTCGGCGGCTGCTTTCTGTACGTGGCCCTCGCCGGAGCGGCCATCGGGCTCGTCTTGAGCGACCGGCTCGTGGCCGGCGACGCCGCCGTGCGCTACCCGGCGTTCACGGCATGGCACACCGCCAAGGCGGGCGACCTGATCCCCATGCTGTTCATCACGATCGCCTGCGGCGCCTGTTCCGGCTTTCATTCACTCATCGCGTCGGGCACCACGAGCAAGCAGCTCCGCCGCGAAACCGACGCCCGGACGATCGGGTATGGCTCCATGCTCCTCGAGGCGCTGGTGGCGGTCGTGAGTCTGTGCTGCGTGATGGTGCTCGCCGGCGACGACCCTCGGGCCAACCAGCCGCCAAACTTCATCTATGCCCTCGGCCTGGGGAGGTTTCTGGAGATCCTCGGCGTGCCGACGGTGATCGGCGTGTCGTTTGCGCTCACCGCCTTCACGACGTTCGTCTACGACACGCTCGACGTGTGCACCCGGCTGGGCCGCTACATCCTGCAGGAACTCACCGGCATGACGGGCCGGGCGGGTGCCTGGCTCGGCACCGTGGTCACCGCCGGCGTGCCGATGGTCTTCCTGCTCCGGCCGCAACTCGATGCCACCGGCAATGCCGTGCCGGTGTGGAAGACGTTCTGGAGCCTTTTCGGCGCGAGCAACCAGCTGCTCGCGGCGCTCACGCTCTTGGGCGTCACGGTCTGGCTGTGGCGGACGCGGCGGGCGGCCTGGGTGTGGCTGGTGACCGGACTGCCGACGTTGTTCATGTATGCCATGAGCACGTGGGCCCTCGTGTCGATGACATGGCCGCGGTTCAAGACGCCCGCCGGCTTCGTGCTGCCCGCCGATCCCGTTCCCTGGGCCGGCCTCGTGCTCCTGGCGCTTGCGGCCGTGATGCTCGTGGAGGCGATCATGGTGATCGCCCTGCCGCAGGGCCCGCCGGGAGCGGGCCGCAACAGCCGTCTGCCGGAGTCGCGGGCATGGGCCGCCGAAACGGCCTGAGCCGCCGCAAGGCCGCTCTGCCGCAGAAGACCTGTGCCGGCTGTGGTCGGCCGTTTGCATGGCGGAAGAAATGGGAGCGCTGCTGGGAGCAGGTGCGCTACTGCAGCGACCGCTGCCGCATGCACCGCAAGGGAGTTTCATGAGACCGCTCACTCGGGCCGAGGTCCGCGAGGTTGATCGCCGGGCGATCGAGGATTTCGGCCTACCCGGCATCGTGCTCATGGAAAACGCCGGCCGCAACGCGGCGGTGTTGCTCCACGAGCGGGCGCCCGCGGCGCGCGTGGCGATCGTCTGCGGCAAGGGCAACAACGCCGGTGACGGCTTCGTGATCGCCCGCCATCTCATGAATCTCGGCCACGGTGTGCGGCTCCTGCTGGCCGCCGACCCGGCCGGGTATCAGGGCGATGCCGCGATCAACTGGCGGGTGGTGGAGAAGATGGGCATCCCGGCGGCGGCGCTCGCTTCTGCGACGCAGGCCGAATGGGAGCGGGCGCTTGCCGGAGTCGATTGGATTGTGGATGCCTTGCTGGGAACCGGATCGACGGGCGCGCCGCGCGGGTCGCTGGCCGTGGCGATCGAGGCCGTGAATGCCGTGGCGTCGCGGGAATACGTGCCGGTGTTCGCCGTCGACCTGCCATCGGGCCTCGACTGCGACACCGGGTCAGCAGCGGGGGCGTGCATCCGTGCCACCCTCACGGCGACGTTCGTGGCCCGGAAGGTGGGATTCGACGCACCAGCCGCGCCGGCCTTTCTGGGGGAGGTGCGGGTGTTGGATATCGGGGCGCCACGCGGCGGCAGGTGAGAAAACCTCTCACCGTCGGATGAGCCGGCCTTCGAGAAAGCTCCACCCGAGGGCGTCCATGAAGGCCCGCTGCTTGTTGTCGGCCGCGCCGCCGTGGCCGCCTTCGATGTTCTCGTAATACAGCACGTCCTTGGCCTGCTCCAGGAGGAGCGCCGTCATTTTTCGCGCATGGGCCGGATGGACGCGGTCGTCGCGGGTGCTCGTCGTGATCAGGAGCGGTGGATAAGCCCGCGCCGGGTCGACGTTGTGATACGGAGAGAACCCGCGGATGAAGGCCCACTCCTGGGGCTTGTCAGGGTCGCCATACTCCCCCATCCAGCTCGCGCCGGCCAGCAACTTGTTGAACCGCCGCATGTCGAGCAGCGGCACCTGGCAGACGACCGCCCCGAACAGGTCGGGCCGCATCGTGTACATGTTGCCCACGAGCAGGCCCCCGTTGCTGCCTCCCTTGATGCCGAGGTGGGCGGGCGCGGTCACCCGGCGGCGGATCAGATCCTCGGCCACGGCGATGAAATCCTCGTAGGCCCGCGGTCGCCTCTCCTTGAGGGCCGCCTGATGCCAGGCGGGGCCGAATTCGCCACCTCCACGGATGTTGGCGATCACGTACACGCGGCCCTTCTCCAGCCACGCGGCTCCCGCCATCGGTTCGTAGCCGGGCACGAGCGGGATCTCGAACCCGCCGTAGCCGTAGAGCAGCGTGGGGGTGGAGCCATCGAGGGGAAGATCCTGCGGACCGATCTGAAAATACGGCACCTTCGTGCCGTCCTGCGACACCGCCTCGTGCTGGCTGATGGCCAGCCCCGCGGCGTCGAAGAACGCCGGAGCCTGCTTGAGCTGCTCCATGCCGGTGCCCTCCACGGTGCCGAACGCGAGGGTCGTGGGAGTCAGCGACGTGGCCGTGATGAGGAAATAGTCGTCACCCTCCAGTTCGTCGACGGGAAAGGCGGTGGCGGTGCCGATGTCGGGCACGCCGGGCAGGGGCGCGCGATGCCAGGCACCGTCGCGGAAGGAAAGCCCGCAGAGCCGGTTGCGGACGGTGTCGAGCGTGGTGACGATGACATGGTTCCGCGTCGCGGTGAAGCCGACGAGCGACGCGCGGTCGGTCGGCGCGAAGAGCACGTGGAGCGTGCGGTCGCCGGCCAGAAAAGCCGTGAAGTCGGCGGCCAGCAGGCTGCCCGCGGCATAGGTCCTGCCTCCCACCGTCCAGTCGCTGCGCAGTTCGATGAGCAGCCACTCGCGGTGCACGGACGCGTTGGCATCGTCCGGCTTCTCAACCTTCACGAGCCTCCCATCGCGACGGAAAAACAGCTCGTTCGTCCAGAAGGTGATCTGCCGCTGCACGAAATCCCGCTCGAAGCCGGGCGTGAGGTCGCGGTAGGCCGCCACGCTCATGTCGTCGGCCTGGCCCTCGAACACGGCGACCGCCTCCGCGAGGAGCGTGCCCCGCCGCCACTCCCGCACCGTCCGCGGGTAGCCCGACGTGGTGAGCGTGCCCGGGCCGAAGTCGGTGGCCACGAAGAGGCTGTCGGCATCCCGCCAGGCAACGCGGCTCTTCGCTTCGGGCAGGGAAAAGCCGCCGGGGACGAATGCCTTCGTCTTCAGGTCGAACTCGCGGACCACGTCGGCGTCGGCACCGCCACGCGAGAGCGACACGAGACACACACGGTCTTCCGGCTCGAGCACCGTCGCCCCGTGCCACACCCAATTCTCCTTCTCGGCCGCGGCGAGGGCATCGAGATCGAGAACGGTTTCCCACACCGGCTCCTGCCTCCGGTATTCCTCGAGCGTCGTCCGCCGCCACAGTCCCTTCGGGTTCTTCGCATCGCGCCAGAAGTTGTAGAAGCGGTCGCCGATCTTCGACACCAGCGGAATCCTGTCCTTGGAGTCGAGGATCGCCAGCAGTCGCGCCTCCAGGGCAGTGAAGGCCGGGGAGGCGGCCAGCGCCGCCACGCTGTCGGCATTCCGCGCCCGCACCCATTCGAGCTGTCGCTCGCCCGTCACCTCCTCGAGCCAGAGGTGTGGATCAGCGGTGGGTTCGGCCGCCTGGAGTGAATGCATGGAAGTGACCGGGGGTGAAAGGTGACAGGCAAACAGGATGGCGACGACCATCGCCGCCTTGGCCGACACGGCGTCCATCACGACCGCACCTGGCCCGAGCCCACCACCACGTACTTGTAGGTCGTGAGTTCCTTCGTCCCGCAGGGGCCGCGGGCGTGGAGCTTGTCCGTGGAAATGCCGATCTCCGCCCCCAGGCCCAGCTCGCCGCCGTCGTTGAACCGCGTGCTGGCGTTGACCATGACGACGGCCGTATCGACACGGGAGGCGAATCGATCCGCGGCGGCCTGGTCAGCCGTCACGATCGAGTCGGTGTGCCGCGAGCCGTAGCGGTTGACGTGGTCGATGGCGGCATCGAGCGAATCGACGACGGCGACCGACACCTTGGGGCCGAGGTACTCGGTGGCCCAGTCGGCTTCCGTCGCCGTGCCAGCCGTGGGGACCAGGGCCCGGGTCGCCTCGTCGCCGACGATCTCCACCGCGTGTGCACCCAGGGCCTGCGCCACGTCGGGAAGGAATCGCCCCGCTACGTCCTTGTGGACGAGCAGCGACTCGGCCGCGTTGCACACTCCCATCCGTTGGCACTTGGCGTTCACCGTGATCGCCTTCGCCATGGCGAGGTCGGCAGCCTTGTCGACGTAGACGTGGCAGTTGCAGGTGAAGTGCTTGAGCACCGGCATCCGGGCCTCGGAGCAGACGCGGCGGATGAGGGCCTCGCCGCCCCGGGGAATGACGATGTCGATGAGGTCGTCCATGGTGAGAAATTCGCCCACGGCTTCGCGGTCGGGCGTGTCGACGAGTTGCACGCAGTCGACGGGCAGCCCGGAAGCAGCGATCGCGGCCCGCATGCTCTCGACGATCCGGCCGCTGGAGTGGGCCGCCTCCTTGCCACCGCGGAGGATGATCGCATTGCCCGCGGCGAGGGCGACGGCAGCCGCGTCGGCCGTGACGTTGGGCCGCGACTCGTAGATGAAAAACACCACTCCCAGTGGCACGCGGATCTTGCGGACGACGAGGCCGTTGGGCCGCGTCGTCTCCTCGAGCACTTCGCCGACCGGATCGGGCAGGGAAGCCACGGCTTCCACCCCCGCAGCGATCGCCTCGATTCGCTTTCCGTCGAGCGTGAGCCGGTCGACGGCGGCGGCCGAAAGGCCATAGCCCGGCGCCGCCGCCAGGTCGCGGGCGTTGGCGGCGAGAATCGCGTCGACGTCGGTACGGATCCGGGCCGCGGCCGCCCGCAGGCCGGCGGCTTTTTTGGCCGCGGTCACGGCCGCGAGATCGATGGCGGCCTGCCGGGCCCGGGTGGCGATGGCACGGCAGTGGACGGAGAGCGGGGAGGCCTGCATGACGGACATGTCGCGAAACCCTGCGGTTGACGGGATGTTCCCGGTATCTTATCCGAGACGCGGCCGAAACCTCACGGCCGGCGGCCTTGCTCGAACAACAGGTGCATGATGGCGATCAAGTTTGGCAGACGGGCATTCCTGGCAGCCGGTGTCACGGTCGGTAGCGCGGGCCTGACTCGCGCGGCGGTGGCGGCCGGACGGGCCGACCTCGGCATCCAGATGTATTCGCTGCGCGGCTTCCCGGTCGAGGAAGCGCTCCACCACGCGCGCGACCTGGGGCTGAAGGTCGTCGAGTTCTATTCCGGCATGTTTCCGGTGACGGAGGACGAGGCTGCCATCGAGGCAATGAAAAGGAAAGTGGCCGCCTTGGGCCTGGCCATCTCGGCGTACGGCGTGGTGCCCTTCACGCAAGACGACGACGCCAACCGGAGGACCTTCGCCTTCGCGAAGCGGGCCGGCATCCCCACGATCGTGGCCGATCCCGAACCCGGCTCTTTCACCAGCCTCGACCGACTCGTGAAGGAATACGATATCCGCGTCGCGGTCCACAACCACGGCCCGAAGCATCGTTACGACAAGGTTCTGGACGTGCTGCAGGCGATCGACAAGCACGACGCGCGAATCGGCGCGTGCGCCGACCTCGGTCATTTCATCCGCTCCGGGGAAAAGCCCGTGGAAGTCATCCGCCTGCTCGCGGGCCGCCTGTACGGCATCCATCTCAAGGATTTCGCCGACATGGCCGAGAAGACGAAGGGCGTGATCCTCGGGCAGGGGCATCTCGACGTGCCCGCGGTGTTTGCCGCGCTGGATCAGGCGAAGTTCCCGGCCGACGGGGCCCTCTCCCTGGAGTACGAGGAGCATCCGGCGAATCCGCTGGCCGACCTGCGCGAGTGCGTGCGCGTGGCCCGGGAGGCCATGGCAGGGGCGTGATGATTCATGCCTCGTGAGGAAGAAAGAGTTCCAGAGCCGCCCTCACCTGGCCGACGGCGTGCACGCGGATGACCTGGATTCCCTGCGCGGCGAGGCTGCACGCGGCACCGGCGGTGCCGGCATCGAGTTCCTCGAGGGTGGCGGGGCGGCCGAGCATTCGCTCGATCGACTTGCCGATGAAGCCCTTCCGTGAGTGGCCGAACAGCATGGGCACACCGAGGTCGAGAAACCGGCCGGCGTGGGCCATGAGCTCACGGTTATGGGCGTGGGTCTTGCCGAAGCCGATGCCCGGATCGAGACAGATCCGATCGCGGGGGATGCCGGCGGCAACGAGGGCATCCCGCCGGGCGGCCAGATACGCATGGATCTCGGTGACGACGTCGTCGTATCGCGGGTCGATCTGCATTGTCCGGGGCGAGCCTCGCATGTGCATGGCACAGATGCCGGCATGGGTATCGCAGGCCACGCGGAGCATGTCGGGGTCGCCCTCGAGTCCCGTCACGTCGTTGATGATCTCGGCGCCGAGGGCGACGGCCCGGGCGGCAACCGCCGCCTTCGACGTGTCGATGGAAACCGGCACGCCCGCTTCGGCGGCAAGTCGCTCCACGACGTCGCTCACGCGCCGCAACTCCTTGTCGCAGCCGACCGGATCGGAATAGGGCCGCGTGCTCTCACCGCCGACGTCGAGGATGTCGGCTCCCTCCGCCACCAGCCGCAGGCCGTGGGCCACGGCGGCTGCCGTCGAGTCATGCCGCCCGCCGTCGGAAAAACTGTCGGGCGTGACGTTCACGATCCCCATGACCAGCGGCCGCGCGACCGCCCCGCCGGCATGCGGCACTTCCAGCCGCCGGGTGCGGAGTTGCCAGTGGGTCGGCGAAGGAGGAAACGGCATGCGACGTAGTTTACCGCAGCCGTTCTGCGGGCTAGCAGACTGTGGAACAAGTCTGCCTGAGCAGGATGCGATAGCCGTCGACCCATAAAACCCTCGGCGTTTTTTGCGGTCGACCAAGTGGAAAAAGGCCATGGATGGCTTTTTCCACGGA